>JBCCVP010000007.1:0-76854 GCA_039195135.1 Pseudomonadota bacterium
CCGCGCCGCCGGCCTCCGTCTGATGCAGGTCCAGCGCGGCGCTTTCGGCAGCCTTGATCGCCTGGGTCTCGAAATCGTAAACGAGCACCTTCAGCGCCTGCGTGCCGAGATCAACGCCGAGAACTGTGTTCACCCGTTCGGTGCTCCCTGGTGAGCGTGGACCCTGGATTGTGCCACCGCCACCCACTAATGTAAACGTTTACAAACGTCGGCCGGGCGAGATCTTGAGATAAATTAACTCATTGTTTTTAATAAATTTATTTCGCAGAAAACCGCCGGCACTGGATAAAACTCGAAACCTCTGCTCAACTGGCGCCGCATGAGCTCGGCATCAATCAAACAGGTGGCCCGGATCGCCGGCGTGTCCATAGCGACCGTCTCGCGGTTTATGAACTCGCCGGAAAAGGTGTCGGAGAAAACCCGCGAGAAGGTTCAGGCGGCCATCGCCCAGACCGGCTATACGCCCAACACCCTTGCCCAGAGCTTCCGCCGCGGCCGCACCAACATCGTGATGGTGGTGCTGCCGTCGATCGGCGACCCGTTCTTTACCGGCGTGATGCGCGGCATCCGGCGCACCGCGGCCGAGCGGGGCTACTCGATCCTGATCAACGAAACCCAGTTCAACACCATGACCGCGGACGAGATTGCCGCCATGGTGGTATCGCGGCAGACCGACGGCATCATTCTGCTCGCGAGCATGTCTCCCTTCGGCAATGAGGTGCTCTCGGCCAAAAGCCATCGGGCCCTGCCGATTGTGGTGGGTTGCGAAACCGTAGCGCCGGAGCTGGCGGCTTACCCGAGTGTGCACGTCGACAACGTCGCGGCGGCCTCCGAGGCCACCGCCTATCTGATCGCCCAGGGCCATCGTCGGATTGGCATGATCGGCGGCTCGACCAGTTCGCTGCTGACGCGGGATCGGGAGGCGGGCTATCGCCAGGCGATGGCGCAGGCGGGCCTTGAGGTTGCAAGCGGGTGGATGGTCAACGGAGACCTGTCGATCGATGGCGCCATCAGCGCAACCCGGCGGCTGCTTGCGCTCACCCCCCGCCCCACCGCGGTGTTCTGCACCACCGACGAGATGGCGATCGGCTGCCTGCACGCGGCCCGAAGTGCGGGCCTGAGTATCCCGCAGGACCTCTCGCTCATGGGTTTTGACGATACCCGCTACGCCCGGGTCATGAGCCCGCCGCTCACCACCGTAAGCCAGCCCGCGCAGGAAATCGGCGAGCAGGTGATGGCCACGCTGTGTGCCGAAATTGAACGCGGACGCCCTGCCGCCGCGTCCGAAGATGCGGAAAACCGGTCCGTGATCGTGCCCCATCAGCTGGTGCTGCGGGAGTCGGTTGCGCCGCCGGCGGATCAGGTTTAGCGCGGAGTAACCGAAAAGTAGGCAAAGTCTGCGACGGCCCGCTGGCCGCTGACGTCGTGCGCCGCAAGGCCGATAAAGGTGCCGGTAAACTGCTCGCCCCAGGTCATGCCGGCATGGTCGGTCAGCAGCCGCATATCCAGTGCGCAAGGCAAAGACTGCCACGCCGGCGCCGCGCCTTCCCCGCCGGCCCGCCAGAAACAGCGGGCGGTGGGCCCATCCACCTCGAAGCGCAGCCCCAGCGGTTCTCCCGAGGGGATCGCCGCGCGCTCATCGTAGGCCGGAAATTTGAGGGCCAGCGAAGGATCCGCTTCGCAGCTCATTACGCCCACATGCGGGCCCAGCGCTTGGTCAAAACCCACGTAGAGGTAGTGAAATTTGCTGGCGTTGTAGTAGAGCAGCAGCCCCGCCAGCTGCTGAAAATTCTCCGGCGCGAACTCAAGCTCGGTCTCGGCGACAAACGACTCATGGGTCTGGCGCCGGGCGATGAGCGCCTGGCGGTAGAGGCTGCCCGGTGACTCCGCACCGTACAGGCGCAGATAGCCGGGCCGGTCCTGAAGGGAGTAGAAGCTCTGCGGGTCCGGCGTGCGCAGCCATTGATACACCTGCGCAAGCTCCGGCTGGTCAAAGTCATCCCGCGCAGGCGGCGCGGGAAATTCCTGCGTCGGAAGGTCCGGTGCCGGCGGATTCAGGCTCGGCAAACGGTCTCCGGACGCCAGCTCAAACCAGCCCGCCTCGTTCAGCACCAACGGATCGATGGCCGTTTCCCGCCCCAGAGGACTGTGGCGGGACCAGTCAAAACGCCGTGTGGCCAGGTAAGCCAGCCAGTAGCTGCCGTCTTTGAGCTGAACCATATCGCCGTGGCCAGCGCGCTGCAGCGGCCAGTCCGGTCGGTCCCGGGCGGTCACCAGCGGCCCCGCCGGGTCCGGCGTGTAGGGTCCGGTAAGCTGCGGCGCCCGGGCCACGGTAACGGCGTGGTCAAACCCAGTGCCGCCTTCGGCGGTGATCAGATGATACTCATCTCCAATTCGGTACAGGTGCGGCCCTTCAGTCAGACCCAGTTCGGTGCCGGCAAAAATAGAGTGACGCTCACCGCGCAGGCGCTGAGCCTGCGGCTCATACTCCTGCAGCACGATCCCTCCGAAAAAATCCTGATCTGGCCGATGGTCCCAGACCATGTTCAGCACCCACTTGCGACCATCCGCGTCGTGGAACAGGGAGGGGTCAAAACCGGAGCTGTTGAGGTAGATCGGATCGGACCAGGGACCGCCGATATCCGGGGCTGTGATCAAGTAATTGTGGGTGTCCTTAAAGCGGCCGTCGAAACGCCGCACGTCGGTGTAGCAAAGCCAGAATTGATCATCCGAGTGTGTCAGGCACGGCGCCCAGACGCCGCAGGAGTCGGGCCTTCCCTCGAGGTTGAGCAGGCGCTCGCTGCTCAGCGGGCGGTGTAGCAGACGCCAGTGCCGAAGATCCCGGGAGTGGTAGATCTGCACTCCGGGGTACCACTCGAAGGTGGATGTGGCGACGTAAAAGTCGTCTCCGACCCGGCAGATGGACGGATCAGGGCTGAAACCCCGAAGAATCGGATTGGTCAGGCTCGACGGCAAAGTTCAAAAACCCTCTGCATTGCAGTTGTAAACGTTTTCATCATACGATGAAGTGATGTCTTCAGAACCTTCCAGATCCAGCACGGAGGCGCTGGCCCACCAGTTCTGGCGCGATGGCTATCTGCTGCTGGAGCATTTTTTTGCCGACCCCCTCATGGCGACGCTGGACACTCAGATCCGAGATCACTTTGGTGCTAACCCCGCGTTTGCCCACACCGACGAATTTCTGACCGAAGCCCAGACCGAGGTCATCCCCTGGTTTCCGCAGCATGACGGGGCCGGCCCCTTCGACGAAGTGGACCGACACTCAGGCCTTGCGGCGCTGACCGACGCCATTTTAGGCGCCGGCTGGCGCAGCGACTACTGCATGGTGATGTTCTCCCGCGAGGGCAGCGCGGGGCAGGCATGGCATCAGGACTGCCCGCCGGAGATCCGCGAGGCTCACAATCTGAACCGCCTGCTCTACACCCGCAACATCGACCCTGCGGCCGGGGGCCAGACCGTGGTGGTGCCTGGTTCTCATCGCCGGGGCTCGATCAGCGTGGGCGATCCCACCGGGCGTTTTCCTGATCAGCGCGTGATCACGCCAACCCAGGGCGCGCTGCTGCTGCTGCACGGCCACACCTGGCATCGGGTACTGCCGGTGACCCGCGACGTGCGCTATTCCACCAACTATCGCGCCCTGCCCGCCGCCGCGCCCGACGGCGTTACCGACGTGTGTGTGTATCGCAACATGCGCTACCGGTTTTCCACCGCCAGCGTCATTGAGCAGCGCGAGGCCCGCTGAAGCCCGCCTTGATCATCGCGATGATGCGTTGAAAATTGAGGCTGTCGTTCAGGCTCACGACCGTCGATTCGGTGCGGCCCGCGCGAATGTCCGCCATCGCGGCGGCGGTCTCAAAATTCAGGCCAATCGACTGCCGCCCGTCGTCAAACTGCTCAATGCAATCCTCGCCGACAAACAGCTGGCAGGCGCGGGCGCGCCAGAAATCCGGGATCACAATGTGCCCCTCTTCTCCAACCAGGTAAGCCACATTCGGGAGTTTGCAACGATAGGACGTCCCGATGGAGGCGACGCAGTCGGGAAACTCCAGCAGCGCTTCCACGTCGTCTTCCACGCCGTTCGGCGCATGCCGGGAGGTGACCTTCACGGCGTCCGGAAGGCGCCGGGTCAGCCGGTAGACGAGGGCTACCGGATAAATCCCCATCTCCAGCAGCGCGCCGCCGCCCAGCCGCGCATCGTACACGCGCAGATCCGGTGAGTAGGGCCGCTGGGGATACCCAAAGTCCGCCTTGATGTGCACCAGCGGTCCAATGCGACCGGCCTCCACCCACTCAAGGGCTTTGCCGATGGCCGGCAGAAACCAGGTCCACATCGCCTCCATCAGGTAGACCTTCGTAGCGTTTGCAGCGGCAAGCAGATCCATCGCTTCTTCCGGACCCACGGTCAGCGGCTTCTCACAAACCACCGGCTTGCCCGCCGCAAGCGCAGCGACGGCATTGTCGCGATGCAGCGTGTGGGGCGTGGCGATGTACACCCCGTCAATTTCATCGCTGGCCAGCAAAGCGTCAAAGTCTGCGAAGTGTTTCGCCCCGTAGCGCCGGGCAAACGCCTGAGCATTGGCAGCGGTGCGGGAGGTTGCACCGCCAAGCACCGCACCGTCAACGTATTTCAGATCCTGCGCAAATTGCTCGGCGATCCGTCCTGTGCTTAACACGCCCCAGCGAAAATCACTCATGAATGTGTGTCCTCAGGCTCTCACACCAAGCACCGTCTCCAGCTCTTCAAGCGACCGGCCCCGGGTCTCCGGCAGCAGCCGGGCCAGCAGCACCAGACCGACGACACCCAACCCGGCAAAGATGAAAAAGGTCGTAGCGCTGCCCAGATTTGCCAGTTCCCAGGGAAACAGAAATTGCACCGCAAAGCTTGCGGCGCTGTTGAACACGCTGGTGATGCCAAGGGCAACGCCGCGCACCCGGTTGGGGAAGATCTCCGACATCAGCACCCACATCACCGGCCCCAGCGACATGGCGAAGGATGCGACAAACCCAAGGATGCCGACGAGCACTAGGGTCGGGTTCACGCTGATGGCCGCCTGCGTCAACGCCGCCTGATGGTTGCGGTACACCTGCGGCCCCAGGACGGCTTCGGCAGCGGCCCGGAAGGCCAGGTCGCTTTCGAACCGCTGCCCAACCAGACTGTTCAGGTCCGCATCGCCGACCGTTTCCTCAAGCGCCGTCGCGGCCGCCGGCGTGATCTCGTAGGTTGCCTGGGAAAATCCGTAGCCCGCCAGGCTCATGCTGAGAACGATACCGGTCAGGCCAATCAGCAGCAGCGGCTTGCGGCCCAGGCGGTCGATGAGGACCATGGCCAGGATCGTGAAAACGATGTTGGTGATGCCGATCAGGGTCGCCTGGGCAAACGCCGCGTTGGTGCCGACGCCGCTGAGCTCAAAAATGGTTGGCGCATAGAAATAGACCGCGTTGATGCCGGTGACCTGCTGGATCACGCCGACCGCAATCCCGACGGCGATGGGCAGGCGAAGCTGCGGCGACAGCACTTCTTTCACCCGGGAAAAGAGCGACCGGCCCTGCTCCCGAGCGCTTTCCAGGATGTCGGTCAGGGTGGCTTCAATCTGCTCCCGCGGCTGGATACGGCGCAGCACCTCCCGGGCCTTTTCTACCCGGCCGTTGAGCGCCAGCCAGCGGGGCGTTTCCGGAATCCACAGCAGCGCCAGCAGCCACAGCGCGGCCGGCAGAATCTCAAGCCCCAGCATCCATCGCCAGGTGTGTTCGTCCACGCCGAGCCGGCTCACCCAGCCGGCATCGCCCTGGCTGAGCTGCAGCACGAGATAGTTGGCGAAGTAGGCAGCGGAAAAGCCGATCATGATGTTGAACTGGTTAAAAGAGACCAGGAAGCCGCGCCGCTCCCGGGGCGAGATTTCAGCGATGTACATGGGCGCAATGCCCAGCGAGGCAAAGGCGAGCCCGCCGATGGCCCGGGCCAGCACCAGCGTCTGAAAATTCGGCGCAAAAGCCGAACCCAGGGCGGAAACGGTGTAGAGCGCCGCCAGGATTATCAGCACCTTTCTGCGGCCGATGAAGTCCGCCAGAGGACCCGCGCTGAGACCCGCGATCAGTCCACCCAGTGTCGGGGCTCCAACCACGAGCCCAACCTGCCACTCGTTGAGGCCAAACTCCGGCACGATGAAGCTGATCACGCCGGAGACCACCGACGCGTCAAAGCCGAACAGGAACCCGCCGAGGGCAACCAGAGCGGCGATGTAGACGGTGTTACGCGGCCGGTAGGGATCAGTCATGCCGCTGCCAGTGGCGCACCGACCGATTAAAGCGGTCGGCGATTGCCGGATTAACCTCCAGCCGGGAGTCGCCCCAGTAGCCGGACTCGTACGGCGCATCCCAGAGATCCTGCTCGTCCCAGCGCACGTTGATGTAGGCGAGCCCGCGAATCACGTCGCGGTTTTTCTCCATAAAGGCGAATAGCGGCGCAAACCAGCCGTCCCAGATTTCCTCATCGCTTACGGTTTCTTTACCCGCCCCCGCGGGACCGTCCCAGATCGGTGAGTGAAACGCCCGAGTTCGATCGCGCAGGTCGTAACCCTGCGGCGAAGCTTCGGCGATCAGCACGGGTTTGCCGGCCTGCCGGGCCAACGTCAGGATCTCATCGCTCAGCGCCTCCGGCGTCATCACGGAAAACGCCAGCTCAACGCCCGGCCGGGCCTGCGGGTGCATAAACCACGACAGGCCAAACCAGTCTACGTAGTCGTCGCCGGGATACCAGTTGGCAAGATTGTCGTGGCGGCCTTCGTCGAGCACCATGTCGGTGGTGGACGCGGCGCCCTGCCATACGGTCTGCACGTTGGTGACGCCGGCCTCCCGCAGCCCGTCCGTGATCGTTCGAAAAGCGGCGACATAGCGCGCCGCATCGTCGTAGCCCTGATTCCAGAAGCCGTCAAATTCATAGCCGATGCGAAGGAGAATCGTTACGTCCACGCTGCGGGCGAATCGGGCAAGCTGACGAATCTCGGCGGCTCGCTCGCCGCGGACCAGCTGATCGAGCCCGCCAGGATGATCATTTTCGGTAATCGACAGGCCCACCGCGAGGTAGCGAACCCCAAACTCGGTGGCCGTTTTGTAAGCATTCACCGGCCCGCCGCCCCAGTCCGTTTCAAGGTCCAGGGGCTGCCCCTGGACATCCATTCCAAGGCCGCCGTAGCCGCCGGAGGCCGAAACCAGATTGTAGAAATCCAGATAAGCCGTCGCGCCCCCGGGTTGACCGCAGCAATCACTCTGGAGGTACCCGCGAATTGCGCCAAGATCCTGCCCCAGGATCAGCAGTCTCGGATCCGCTGCGTTATCGCCGGAGGTTCGGAGGGCGCAGCTGGCGACTGCGGTCAGCAGACCCAGGCCCAGTGTCAATGTCAGTTTCAGGCACGTGGTGGGAAAACGTCCCGGAAGCCGTTTCAGCATGGGCATTAAAGCTCAGTGTAAACGTTTTCATCTTGGCCCACGGGATGGCTGTCTGCAAGTACCGCGCGGATACCGGTTGGCACCCGCGCGGCCATCTTTGAAGGTATTCAATGGCCTCTACTCGAAGCCGTCGGCGAAGATCCGGCCTGGGTCGAACACCACCGCCGCCGCGCCGGCAAGCTCGGAGCTCTCCGGGGCGCCGATGCCGATCTTGCCGCCGGAGATGCCCACGTCGACGCCAAATCCCCGCTGGTTAGATTTGGCGGAAATCGACGACTGCTCCTCCCGGGAGTTACGGTCGTACAGGTGCACCCGGCCGGTGCCACCGTCAGCAATCGGCGTGCGCGGCGCGCCGATCACAATGCCCGTGCGATCCAGCGCCACGGAGGTGCCGAAGCGGCTGTCGGGCTCCGGCTGCGCCGGCTGCAGGCGATCGGTTTCATCCAGCGTGGGAACATTGGTGTTGAATACGTAGGCCGCGCCGCGGCCGGCGTTTTCGTTAGGTGCCCCAACCACCAGGGTTCCGTCGTCGTCCACATCCACGGCGGCACCGAAGTTATCGTCATTGCCGGTGGCGCCGCTGCCGCTGACGGTCCCAAGCCGGGTGGCCGCGCCGGCGATCAGATCGTAGATGCTGGCGGTACCGCTTGTGTCGCCCCCGGGGGTGGGTTTACCCCGGGGGGACCCAACGCCGAGACGGCCTTTGTTAACGGACAACGTTTGCCCAAAGCGGCCGCCCGCTTCGTCCGGCGGAGGGGTAATTTTTTCTTCGGGCATGAACGTGGCTGTGCTGTTGCTGCGGCGGAAGATATGGGCCGCGCCGACCGGCTCCGGCTCACCAACCGGCAGATCCTCCGGCGCACCGATTGCGACATCGTCGTCGTCCACCGAAACCGCCGAGCCATAGCCGTCGTTGGTGCTCCCGCCGTCAATCGGCGGCAGCGGCTGTTTGAACTCCCAGCTGCCCAGGCCGTCGCGCTGGAAGATGGCGGCGGCCACCGCGCTGGCCAGCTTGCGGCCGTTTTTGCCGGTAGGCGCGGATCCGCCGACAGTGCCAACTACCAGCGTGTCGCCACTCAGATCCAGGGCGGCGCCAAAACCCTCAGCGCTGAAGCCGTCGGGGATGTCGATCATGGTCTGGAAAACAGGCTGACCTTCGACAAATTCATAAATGGCCACGGCGCCCGTGCCGCCCGCTGCGTCCATGCCCGGCACGCCCACCGCAATCAGGTTGCCATCAATGGCAAGCGCATCGCCAAACATGTCTCCCGCGGACAAGATGACCGGCGGCGTTAAATCCTCGATGGTGTTACCCGGCTCAGTATCCACCAGCGCTTCCAGGATCACACTGCCGGCAGTTTCCGAGAGACTGAAATCGGCGCCCGGCGCGAGACCCAAAATCGTCACCTGGCTGATGTCCGGAATGGACGTGGCGCCGGTGCTGGTGAACAGGGTGAACTGATCACCGTCGTCGGGTGCAAAACCACTCACAAAGACCACCACCAGATTGCCGTCAGCAGCCAGCATGCCGCCCACCGCCACCTGGTCGAAGTTGGCGAGACCGGCAATTTCAAAGCGGGCCTCGGAGTCAGCATCCAGCGTCAGGTCACCGGCGAGGGACAGCGTGCCCAGATCATCGCCGGGCTCGAGCACTCCTTCAACAGATACGGAAGTGGCGTTGATCGTCCCGCTGCCGCCAAGCAGGCCGTCATCCGGGACCGTCAGGCTGGCATTGAAGTCGAGCGTTGCCCCGCCGGTGACGCGAAAGGCACCGCCGTTAAAGGTCACGCCATTGGGAAAGTTGAGCGTGCCGGAACCGGCGGTGACCACGCCGCCCCGGTGCGTGAATGGCGCGCCCAGGCTGGCGGTGCCGGCACCCGCCGACTTGGTGAAATTACCGTCGTTGAAAAAATCCCCCGGTCCCTCGATGGAGATATCCCCGGCAAGGTCATAGCTGCCGCTCGGGCCGTTCGTGAACCGTCCGGATTCGATTACCAGGGGTCCTCCCTCGTGGTCGATGATCCCACTGTTGAGCAGCGCGCCGGCCAGGCGCTTGGTAACGGACGCTGCGATGGACATGGAACCCCGGTTTTCGATGGTCCCGTCCACGAACCGGCCGCCCTCCCAGGCAAACATGCCCGCAGGGAAGTCGAGCTGCGCCGTCACGTTGGAGAGCCCGCCGCCGTTGATGGCATCCAATTCGCCGCCGGCGCTGAGCACCACCCGGCCAGCCCCCTGGCCGCGATACAGTTGGGGCGTGCTCGTGCTGTTGTTGCGAGTAAGCAGCAGCGTGCTGTCCACGGTCAGCTCGGCGCCGTCGCTCACCTCAAACAGGGCGCTTTCAAAAATGCCCGTACCAGCAAGCGAAAGGGTCCCCACGTCCACCCGCAGCGTACCGTCGATATTGTCCAGCTGCGCCTCAATCGCGCTGCTGCCAACGCTGCCGCTCTTCTGGATCAGACCCCGATTTTCAAACACGGCCCCCGGGTTGCCGGCAGTCACGTCCGCATTGGAGTCGATGATATAGCTGGCGCCGGCGGCGTTGATCAGCGCCCGGCTGTTCAGCTGCAGGGCGCCGCCGTTGGATTGGACGATGGTGCCGGAGTTGAGCAACCGGCCGGTAATCACTTTGGTACTGGCGCTGACCAGATTGATCTGGCCCAGGTTTTCGATGGTCCCATCTTGAAGTTCGCCGCCGCTGAAGCGAAACATCTCGCCGGGAAAATCTAGCTGAGCCGTGACCCCCAGGATGCCCTGGCCGATTACCGCGTCCAGCACGCTGCCATTTTGCAGCGTCACCTGACCCTCCCCGCTGCCCGTATAGACGTTTGGGGTTGCGGTACTGTTGCCCGTGGTCAGCAGCCAGGTGCCGTTCACATCGAAGTTTGAGTTGTCGCTGAAGACAAAGTCTGCGCCGGCAAAGCGGCCCAGCGCGTCAGCGGCAAGGTCCAGCGTCCCGCCACCGCGCAGGTCAAAAGATCCACGGGGATTATTGAGTTGCACGCCGATAGTGGTGCCGCCGGTATTGCGGAACGTGCCCCGATTTTCGAAGGTGGCGGCGCCGTCGCCGGCGGTGATGTCGGCGGAGCTGACGCTGTCATAAACCGCCCCGGTATCGTTGATGAAAGCCAGGCCATGCAGCTCCAGGGCACCGGAGCTGTCGTGTACGAGAGTGCCGGAGTTGAGCAGGCGGCCGGTGATCACCTTCGATCCCGTGCCGGAGAGGTTGATCTGGCCCAGGTTTTCGATGGTCCCGTCCCGCAGCTCGCCGCCGTCCCAGCGGAACATATCGCCGGGGAAATCGAGCTGGGCGGTCACACCCAGAATCCCTGCCCCGATAACCGCGTCCAGGATGCTGCCCGGCTGCAGGATGATCTGGCCATCCCCGGTGCCCGTATACAGATTGGGCGTAGAAGTCGTATTGCCGGTGGTCAGCAGCCAGTTGCCATCGACCTCGAAAGCCGCACCGTTGCTGAAGTTAAAAGTTGCGTCGTCAAAGCGAGCCAGCGCCCCGGCAGCCAATTCCAGGGTGCCGCCGGTCAGCTCAAAGCTGCCCCCGGGGTTGTCGAGCTGAACGCCGATGGTGGTGCCGACACTGTTGCGTATCGTGCCGCGGTTTTCCAGGGTGGCCTGGGCGTTGCCGGCGGTGATGTTGGCCGAACTGACGCTATCAAAGATGGCCCCCGCTTCGTTAATGAGCGCAAGCCCGTGCAGTTCCAGATCTCCGCTGCTGTCGTGGATGAGCGTGCCGGAGTTGCGCAGGCGGCCCGTGATGGACTTGAGATCTCCGCTTGTCAGGGTGATCTCGCCGATATTTTCGATCGTTCCGTCCCGCAGCTCACCGCCCTCCCAGTCAAACAGGCCTGGCGGGAAATTGAGCTGCGCCGTGACGCCCAGGATGCCGCTGCCGTTGACCGCGTCCAGCACGCTCCCGCTTTCCAGCACAACGCGGCCGGTGCCGGTGCCGACATAGACGTTCGGCGAGGAAGTTCCGTTGCCGGTGGTCAGCAGCCAGGTGCCGCCGACACCAAACTCGCCGCCGTTTTGAAACGCGAAATTGGCACCGGCAAAGCGGCCCTCCGCGGCTGCGTCCAACGTGATGCGGCCGGACTGGATATCGAAACTACCGCCGGGGTTGTCGAGCCGTGTGCTGATCGCGCTGGTGGTCACCCCGCCAGTTTTCTGAATCACCCCGGTGTTGGTGAAGATGCCGCCGGGTCCGGTGATATCGGCGTCGTTGACGAACTGGTAGGTACCGGCATTACGCAGGGAATCGCCGCCGAGCACCAGGTTGCCGGTGCTGTCGTGCACAATGAGTCCGCCAGCGGCGTTGTCCAGGCGTCCGGTGATCGACTTGTCGCTGCTGCCAATCAGATTGATCTGGCCCAGATTTTCCACCGGCCCATCGACCAGCGTGCCGCCCTGCCAGCGAAACAGCGCACCGGGATAGTTGATCTGGCTGTTGCTCAGCACGCCGGAGCCGATGGTACCGTCGAGGATACTGCCGGGCAGAATATTCAGCTCGCCGTCGCCGCTGCCGGTGTGGAACGTCAGGTTGTTGCCTCCGCTGGTGAGCTCCAACGTGGCGCCGCTGAGCAGATTGACCGCCGCGCCTGCGCCGATGGTGAGATCGCTGCCAGCCCAGCGGCTGGTGAGCGACAGATTGAGCGTCTGGCCCGGGTCGACGATGAGACTTCCGACCGGAAAGCCGGTGCTGCCATCCTGCAGAAAGGTCACCCCCTCCACGCTGAAGGTGCTCGTCACGCCGTCCTGATTGAGCACAACGTTGTGGCCCAGTACCGCCACGTCAGCCGACGTAGGCGGCAGACCGCCGTCCCAGACCGCGGTGCCTGGATTCCAGTCGCCGTCCGCGACGGTGCCCACATCTGCCCCCTGGGCGCTAAAGGAAATGGTCAGCAGCGCCGATATCCAAATGCTGAGCGGCCGTGTTTCCCTGATCATGCGACTCTCCTAGCTTCGTCCCTGGGCCGGTGTGGGCCATTTCTGACCCGGTTTCGGGGCCATTTCTGACCCGAATTTTCGAGTCAGTGTGTCATCTTACGTTAACTGTTGAAGCGTAAATTGGGGTGGGAGTGGATCACAGCGAGGGATTTTTCGCTGTACGCCGTCTTACTCTCAGTGGACTAGAGGATGGAACCTTGCTGAGTTTTCTTGTGGATTTTGCCGTTGCGCTGACAATCCTGTCTTCCGTGACCGGCGCCGTGGCCACCGTTTTGACCGTGGTCAGTTTTCTCGATCGCTGAGCGGTTTGGGAGCCAACGCGGGATCTGGTGACCAGATACGGCGCCAGAGCGTGCCCAGGGCCCGGTCCTCAAGCCGATACGGCTCGAGCGCGGGCTTCACGACCTCCCACCCGTCCTCACCCCGCGCGGCCACCGCAAACGAGAACACATAGCGGGGCGCCTGACCCATGCGCAGATCGGCCTGCACCATCTGGTTCTCCTGCACCGCGGCGCAGACCAGACCGCTCGCGAACCAGTTCAGACGATCCAGCGCCTCGCGGTCCCCGGGCGGTGAGTCCTCACATTCGTAGCTGATGAAAGGTGCACCGGCATCCTCCGCCACCAGCGAATCGAAGCCCTCCAGATAGCCATCGGGTGTTCTAGCGACGATCCGCCAGAGCAGCGTGTTAAACGGCGTCGGGGTTACAAACAGCGGCGCCGTGAGCTCCACGTCGGCCAATCGAGCTTCAGCGGTGCGCAGCACCAGGGTGCTGGCCACCCACGACCAGCCGATATAAGCCGTGCTGAGCAGCAGCGCGCCCCGCAGGCGGCGGGGCGCCGGCCAAACAATGCCCAGCA
Source organism: Pseudomonadota bacterium (assembly GCA_039195135.1). Classification (GTDB taxonomy): domain Bacteria; phylum Pseudomonadota; class Gammaproteobacteria; order Xanthomonadales; family SZUA-38; genus JANQOZ01. Next base: position 13,290 of record JBCCVP010000007.1, read on the forward strand.
GGACGCCCAGCAGGAGCGGCAGCGTAAACAGCGGGTCGATGATGAACAAGGTGGCCCACATCACCGGCGGCGTCTCAAGGGGCCACAGCAGCTGGGTGCCGTAGGCGGTATGGGCGTCCAGCAGCGTATGCGTCAGCAGCGCCAGGCTGATGGCGGCAAACCAGGGAGCGGGCGCGTCCCGCACCGGCGCCCACCAGCGCCGCAGTAGCAGCCACAGCACCACCGAAAACGGTGCCAGTACAAAAATTGAATGGCTGAAGCCTCGGTGCTGGGTGAAATTTGCGACCGCGCTCTCGTAGCGGATGACCACGTCCAGATCGGGCAGCGTGCCCAGGAGGGCGCCGGCCAGGAGCGCTTTGCGCGTGTGACGCTGCGGTACCGCGGCCCCGGCCACGGCGGCGCCGAGCAGCGCCTGCGTTAGAGAATCCAAGGCCCTGTCTGGTCCTTCATCAAAGCCCAGCGATGATACCCGCCTGGGGTGACGCGCAGGTGAGCACGCGAGTGATATTCCCGATTCCGGTAACGGGTTCGAGAATAATCCAGACTAGGGCACGATAGCCTCGTACTCCGCTTCATAGGCCGTGTGGGCGCGCCAGAACGGTGCCGGGGGACGACCGGCCAGCACGTCGCCGAGGATAGCCAGGTGCGTGTGCCAGCCCCCGCAGGCGCCCACCAGGTGTTCCCGCGGCCGCAGCCGGCGATGGGTCAACGTCAGCTCAACACCATCCGGGTGGGGCGCAAGCTCGTAGGTAACCTCCGAGTCTTCATCATCACCGACCCAGGTGTGGGCCAGGATTCGCTTGGGCTCCCAGCGCGTCACCACGCCGGAAAAGGACACCCGCTCCGGGAGGTCAGCATACTTGGGAGGCGGCAGGTCATCGGGCTGGTCCGACAGACCAGCGTTGTAAAAATGCAGTTCCACGCGCCCCCCTTTCCGGGGCTCCAGGACGCCGCCGGCCAGCCAGCGCGCCCGGCGCTCGCCGTCCACCAGAAACTCCCAGAGCTGATCCACTGTGGCCGAGAACACGCGGCGGAAACAGACAGTTTCTGCATCGAGCAGAGCGCCCGCTTCAGTCGTTTTCATACTTTGTCCTCCTGAAGGGCGCGCTCCAGCGCATCCAGCCGGGCGGACCAGAACGACCGCACCGACGTAAGCCACTGATCCACCTCATCCAGGCCATCCGGCGCCAGCCGGTAGATGCGCTGCTGAGCCTGGCGGCGAACCGCAACCAGCCCGCTGCGGCGCAGGATCTTCAGATGCTGAGACACGGCAGGACGGCTTATCGAGAAGCTGCCCGCCAGCGCGCCAAAGGGCTGCTCACCCTGGGCCAGGGTAGCCAGCAGTGCTCGTCGCGTGGGATCGGCCAGGGCAGCAAAGGAGTCCATGGCCCCCATTATTTAATCATTTACTTAATTAAGTCAATACTTAATTAAATCACGCAACAATCTCGACAGCAAAAACGTGGCTTTAGTGAATTTTGTTTGAGGGCGGCACCGATCCCTGCGCCGCGTCAGCGGGCGTGGAACGGGGAAACCGGCTGCCGTCCGGGCTCACCCGGAATCCCCGCCGGGCCGGAAAAGGCCCTTGCCGCAGGTGGGCCTGGCGCCAGGTTTCAAACTCGTTGCGCGGCATGGGCTGCGCAATGTGATAGCCCTGACCCAGTCGGCAGCCGAGGCCGCGCAGCCGATCGAGCGTTTCCGGATCTTCGATGCCCTCGGCGACAACCCGCACGTCAAACGCCTGGCCAAGGGCGAGCACCGACTCCACGATGATCGCGTCCGCCTTCTTGCGCAGGAGGCCGCCGACAAACAGCCGGTCAATTTTGATTTCGTTAATGGGAAAGTCCCGCAGGTATTTAAGCGATGAATACCCTGTCCCAAAATCATCGACGGAGATCTGGCAGCCCAGCTCCGACAGCGCCCGCAGGGCCTCACAGGCCAGCGCCGGGCAGCGCATGATGCCGGTTTCGGTCACCTCGAAGCAGATGGTGGATGGCTCCACGGTGGATTCCAAAATACCGTCGATAATGCGGTCCATCAGCATCGGATTGCTGAGCACGCCGGCCGACAGGTTCAGGGAAAGATCCAGGGAGATGTCCAGCGCCGCCCAGGTGCGGGCCTGGGCCAGGGCCCGCTCCAGTACAAACAGCGTCAGCGGTTCGATCAGGGCACATTGCTCCGCCGCCTGCACAAACTCCACCGGGGGAACCTCGCCCAGCACCGGGTGGTGCCAGCGCACCAGCGCTTCGGCGCCCGTCAGCAGGCCGGTCTCCAGGCACACCTGAGGCTGGTACGCGAGCCGCAGCTGACTTTGATCTTCCTCCAGCGCGCGCTTCAGGTCCCGGGCCAGGGTCCGGGCGTTGATCCGCTCCTCGCCCTGCCTGGCTTCGTAAAGCACCATCTGACGATGACTGCGTTTGGATTCGTACATGGCGACGTCGGCATGACGCAGCAGCACGTCCGGGTCCTCGCCGTGCTGCGGGTAGATGGCCATGCCGATGGACATGCCCACCTCCGCTATTTCGCCGCCGCCCAGGAGGAAAGGCACCTCAAAAGACTCAAGGATTTTGCGACAGACCCGCCGCGCACCGCGCTGACCGCCTACCATCGGCAGCAGCGCGGTGAACTCGTCCCCGCCGAAGCGCGCCACCGTGTCGGACTCGCGCACCGCCGCTGCCAGCCGGTGGGCAGCGTCGATCAGGAGCGCATCGCCCACCTGATGTCCGTAGGAATCGTTGACCTGTTTAAACCCGTTCAGGTCCATCATCAGGACCGCAAACGCTTCCCCGTCGCGCCGAGCGTGGCGAATCTGATTGGCGAGGCGATCAAGAAACAGCTGGCGGTTGGGAAGCTGCGTCATGGCGTCATAGAAGCTGAGCTTGCGCAGCTCCTCTTCCCGCTTCTTGAGCTGCCGGTTCAGGCGGGCCTTCTCCACGGCTCCTTCCAGCACCCGCCGCAGCGCAGCAGGGTTTAGCTCCGCTTTACTTAAGTATTCCTGGAATCCCCGCTGAATCGCTTCCGCCGCCAGGCGCTCATCGCCGTGGCCGGTCAGCAGCACCAGGCCGGCCCGCTCGTTGCAGGATTCCTCCAGGAGATCTTCATACAGCTCGAAGGCGTCCCCCTCCGGCAGCCGGTAGTCGAGCAAAATGCAGTCCACCTCACCGGAGCGGGCCAGGTCTTTGACGGTCATCGTGTCGAGATGCTTTTCCAGCCGCAGGGACAGACCGGTCTTTTCCAGACAGCGGCTGACGTAGCGGCGGTCCGCCGCATCGTCATCCACCAGCAGCACGTTCAGCGGCGGGCCGGACGCTGCCCCTGCGAGGCTCGAGGACCGGCGGCTCACGTTACTAGACACTTTTCGTGAAAGCTGACCTGATCCAGGAACTTACCGAGCATCTCGGCCGTTTTGAATACGCCATCGGCAGCGCCACTTTTCACCAGATAGCCGGCCACGTGGCGATCGTAGCTGGCCTTGATATCGTCGTTGTCTTCCGAGGTGGTCAGCACAAAAATAGTTAGATCACTCAGGTCGGCGTCGGACCGCACGGCGGCGAGAAACTCATGGCCGTTCATCCGCGGCATGTTGATATCCAGCAGCACCAGGCAGGGCCAGGCCGGTGAAGGTTCCGGGCCAGCGCCGCGCAGCAGATCCAGCGCCTCCTGCCCGTCCCGGGCCCGCACCACCGGGTTGTCGATGCCGGATCGGCGCAGCGCCCGCTCCAGCAGCAGCACGTCCACCTCGTCGTCGTCCACGATCAGAATCTGCACGTCCCGCCCTCGGCCTGCTCCGCTCATCGACGCGCCCTCACGCGGCCCGCGCCAGCAGCTGCGGTTCCGGCCGCTGCCGGAAGATCAGCTCAAACACAGCGCCCCGGCCCTGGCTCTCCTTAAGCCGGATGCTCCCACCCTCACCCTTCATGATGCGCCGGGCAATGGCCATGCCCATGCCGCTGGTCGGCACCTCATCCCGGGACCTGAGCGTGTGAAACACCTCAAAAATATTCTCCCGGTGCCGGTAGCTGATGCCCGGTCCATCGTCGTGATAGATCACCCGGCAGATCTGCCCCTCCGGCTCAAAAGCGATGCGCACCGTGGCCAGCTGCGCGTCATGGTGTTTGAGCGTGTTCTGAAGCAGGTGATGCAAAACCCGCTTTACCGCGGACTCGCTGGCATACACCGAGCGGGGCACGCTGCCGTAGTGGAGGGTGATGCGCTCGGCTCCCTCAAGCCGAGCCATCACCTCCGAGATCGCTTCCCGCAGGTCGACATCCTCCGGTTCCTCCGGCGAGCGACCGCAGCGGGAATAGTCGAGGAGCCCCCGCAGCAGCAGATCCATCCGCTGGGCGCGGCTCTGCAGCAGCTCGAGATCACCGCGACTGTCCTGGGGCAGGACCTCGTGGGTATCCTCAACAATCATCTGGGCCAGCTGGTTGATGGCCCGCAGTGGTGCCCGCAGGTCGTGGGAAGCGGCGTAGGCGAAGCGGTTCAGATCCTCCACCGCGGAGTCCGCAGCCACCTGCTGCTCCTCAACGATGCGGGTCAGCCGCTCGATCACCTGCTGGCGACGCTTTTGCGCCCGGGTGCCGGCGTATTGGAGCGCGCCAATTCCCGCCAGCAGCAATGTCAGCAGCAGCGTTGCCAACGTGGGATTGACCGCTGGCTCAGCCGGCAGGACCACGCCGGCCCAAAGCATCGCGACTCCCCCGATGAGCGTTGCGTGTATCCACTTAAGCTGAGCAGCCTTCCTCGCACCTTGCCTCATTGCGCCCTCTTGATTTTGCGTCGGTTGCATGACCACGCGTTTTGGGATGTAGGCAACTGTTTATCGGCCATCCGGCGGCACAGTTGAGCCGGGTCCACCGGGCCAGAGGAATCGTTACAAGTGTTTCGCTTGCGGGGAGCGTAAGCGCGGCGAGGATCTTAGGTTGATTGATGATGGGCCGTGCCGGCCAGCGCGACGCCGATCACCTAGGCGCCCGGCATATCGACGTCGACTACGATGCGGTGCAGGGTCCCTTCAAACACCCCCGGCGACTGATAGCTGGCCAGCACCGGCGCGTGGCGGTTCTCGCCGCAGCGAAGCCCGGAATTGGGCGCATAGATGGGCCACATGCGGGGCAGCTGAAGCGTCGCCGCCACTTTACCGGCAATTCGCAGCTCCGCCTCCGCGCTAGCCTCGCCGGTTTTACTGATTTTCAGCTCAAGCGTCTGATCCCCGACCGGCACCCGGGCGCGTGTTTTCGCCACAAACACATCGTTGCGGGTGTAGACGTAGCCGAACACCATCGCACCGTCCTCCAGCAGCCACTCGTAGCCACAGCTGCTGTCGCCGGCGGTGAGCAGGACGCCACTGGCGCGGTTGGACGACAGCGTCACCTCCGCCCGCAGCAGGCTGGGATAGCTGTAGATATCCGGCGCACTGAGCCGATCAAGGCGGGTCATGCCCGGAAAAAACACGTACGTGGCGCGGGGTGCGGGCACCGCATTCTGATACAGGGTCAGCGTATCGTCCGACATCGGCAACACATCGTAGCGCTCAGCCTCCGCCTGCCAGAGGGCCTTCAGCTCCGCCAGCCGGTCCGGATATTTCTGCGCCAGATCCTCAAACTCGGAAAAATCTTCCGCCGCGTGATAAAGCGCCCAGGTGTCGCTGGCAAAGTCGGCGCCGTTTTCGTGCCGCGCCACCGCTTTCCAGCCCCGGTGCCAGATGGCCCGGTCCCCGAGCGTCTCGTAGTACTGGGTCGTTTTGGTTGTCTCCGCCGTGGGCTGGTCAAAAGTGTAGGCAAAGCTCTCGCCCTGCATCGGCAGCGGCGCCTGGCCGCGAAACGCGTCCGGCGGAGTTTCCCCAATCATGCTGAACAGTGTCGGCGCAACGTCGATGGCGTGGTGATACTGGCTGTTGATCCCACCAGCCGGCAGGCGGGCCGCCGGCCAGCTGACGATCAGCGGTGAGCGAATACCGCCCTCGTAGGTGTTGGACTTGTACCACTTAAGCGGCGTATTGCTGGCCTGCGCCCAGCCGGTGGAATAGGACCCGTAGGACTTTTCCGTACCGAACAGGTCAAGATCGCGCAGAAACTCCGCCTCCGGCGCTTTACCAAGGTAAGCATCCCGGCGCACGTCCAGGCGGCCTTCAATGGGGCCGCCGTAGGCAGCGCCGTTGTCCGACAGCACCAACATCAGCGTGTTTTCCCAACGCCCCTGGCGTTTCAGAAAATCGATCAGGCGACCCAGCTGCCGATCGGTGTGTTCCAGAAAACCGGCGTACGCTTCCTGGCCCCGGGTCACCAGGCGCCGCTGGTTGGACGTCAGTTTGCTCCAGGCCGGCACGTTGTCGTTGCGCGGCGCCAGCCGGGTACCCGGCGGCACAATCCCAAGGGCCTGCTGGCGCGCAAAGCGTTCCGCTCGGATCTTGTCCCAGCCCTGGTCGTAGTCCCCGCGATAGCGATCGATATCCGCAGCCGGCGCGTGCAGCGGAAAGTGCATGGCGCCAAAGGCCAGGTAGAGGAAGTAAGGCCGCTCCGGTGACGAGGTCAGATGATCGGCAACGTAGTCGATGGAACGATCCACCAGATCCGACGAGAGGTGGTAGTCCGCGGGCTTTTCCGGGTACGCGGCCACCGTGTTCTCAAACATCTCCGGATGCCAGTGGTCCATCGCGTTGCCGTGAAAGCCGTACCACCGGTCAAAGCCGCGGCCGGTAGGCCACTGGCCAAAGGGGCCGCTGGCGTTCTGCTCCCGAAGCGCCGTGAGGTGCCACTTGCCGGTCGCCAGGCTGACGTAGTCCCGGGCACCGAGCATCTCCGCCAGAGTCAGCGCGTCCTGCCGAATCCAGCCGCGGTAGCCCGGATGATCCCGACCCCACTCGGCGATGTTTCCAACGCCCGCCGCGTGGGCATTGCGGCCGGTCAGCAGGCAGGCCCGCGTGGGGGCGCAGAGTGCCGTGACGTGAAAGTTGTTAAACCGTGTGCCGCCGTCAGCCAGGGCGTCGATGTGGGGCGTGCGATGCTCCGCGCCGTAGCACCCAAGATCTGCAAACCCGACGTCGTCGAGCACCACCATCACGATGTCTGGTTTTCCCCCCGTGTCGCGGGCTCGCCAACCTGGATCGGCAGCAAAGGTCGCGGCGGGGTTACCCGCGAGGGGTACAGCGCTGGCGGCGCCGGCGGTTTTCAGGAACTGGCGTCGGGTTACGGTCATCGCGTGGCCCCAGACAAAGGAAGGGGCCGAAGCCCCTTATAACTCTGGGAGTATCCGCGGGGCGGTGATGCCGCCGGGAACTCCGAATAAACGCGGGTGGAATCTGCGACGTAGCGGCGTCGCTTTTTTATTGCCCCGCGTCAGGACGGTCTCAATGTTGCCTCGTTAGTACGCTTCTTCGGCGTCTTTCTGGTTGCCTGAGTCCCAGATCAGACGGATTCCGGCGCGCGACAGCGCGCAAGCTCCGATATGCACCCGAAAGTCTTCCAGCCCGGCGCGGTGCTCGCCTCCAGGCTATGCGCAGTGTGCTCATTTCGTACTTCGAATGCAAACCAGCGCCGGTCGTCAACCTCGGGAGACCGTTTCCGGCTCCCTCAGATCAAGCGGTCAAACAGAAACAGGAACAGCAAATTCAGCACCAGGAATACCAGCAGTAGCCAGCTGATGGGGTCGATGCGGCCGGGCTGCAGGAACCAACCGTCTTCCCGCACCGGTCGGTTCTCTTTCTCAAACAGCGCCGCCTGGCCGCGGATGGTGTAGGGCGACCAGTTCGCCTGGCGACCGTCCAGCAGCAGGCTGGCCCCCAGCGACACGGTCATGTTCACCGCGCCGCCGATGGCGCAGTACCAGGGCCAAGCGATATCGGTGTTGGCCGCCACCAGCCACACCGCCACAAAGCCCACGGCCACTCCCACCAGCAGACCACGCTCGGTGGTGTGGCGGGAGAAAAAGCCCAGGGCGTACATGCTCAGCTTGGCGCCGACAAAGTAGGAGCCCACCCGGGACAAGGTCTGCAGGATGGAGCCTTCGGTGTTGGCGTAGGCGATCGCCGGCAGAATGATCAGCACGGCCCACAGCAGCGTAAAGCCCCGGGACACCTTCAGGTAATGCTGGGGCGATTCGTTTCGTTTGAAGTAGCGCTGATAAAAATCCACCGTGGACACGGTGGCCAGCGAGTTAAAAGCCGAGTCCAGGCTCGACATGGAGGCGGCGACCACCGCGGCGGCCAGAATTCCCATCAGGCCGGGAAGGCCGTAGGCGGCGGCAAACTCCAAAATGATGGTGTTGCCGTTCTCAAATTCCCGGCCGCCGTAATAGCTGTAGAACAGAATGCCCAGAAAAAAGAACAGGAAATAGATGAAGAACGCTGCAAAGCCCATCATCAGGTACGACTTTTTCGCGTCCCCGATATTGCGCGCCGCCAGCGTGCGCTGCACCATCATCTGATTGCCCCCGTAGACCGTAGCGTGGAACAGGGTCATGGCGATAATGCCGGACCAGATGGTGGCCTCCCGGGTAAAGTCGAAAGAAAAGTCCAGCGCGTTGGTTTTTCCCTCCGCCTTCAGCGCGGCGAGCGTGTCGCCCAGCGACTGCGGCATCAGATCGAGCAGCGCGTAGAAGATAATGCCGGCGCCCAGCAGCAGGATGCCGGCCTGCACCACATCGGTCCAGATAACCGCAGCAATGCCGCCCATGGCGGTGTAGATGAGCGCTACCACGGTCACCACCACAATTGCCGTAACCACGTCCACGCCGGTGATGAACTGCATCACCAGGGCCGTGGCATAAAGGACGGCCGCGCTCGTCAGCGCCTGGGAAATCAAGAAAATGACCGACATGACGCTGCGCGCCGTCGGCCCAAAGCGGCGCTCCTGGTAGTCGTAGATTGACGCCACGCCGGAGTTGTAGAAAAACGGCAAAAACAGCGTGATGACCAGGAAAATCACGATGGGATAGTTCAGGTGAATGGCGATCACCGACAGGCCTTCGGTATAGGACCAGGCAGGGCCGCCAAGAAATGACAGGGCGCTGACGTACGTGGCGACGACGGATATGCCGATCGCCCACCAGGGCGTCTGCCGGTTGCCAAGGTAAAAGTCTTCGGCGGAGTCGATCTTGCGGCCCAGGAACGCGCCCAGAGCCAGGTTCCCCAGGATGTAAGCGATCAGGATCGTCCAGTTCAGCGCGCCAAATTCACCCATGTTAATCCCCGGTCATTTGCGGCAAGACTCTGATGGGTTCCGGGTTCGAATGCAAACCAGACGCCCGGAAATAGTTCAGGCGGCCGTCCAGCCGCCGTCCACCCGAAGGCTGTGGCCGGTCACCATGGTGGCGGCGTCGCTGGCCAGGTACAACACCGCGCTGGCCACATCCTCGACCTGGCCAACCCGTCCGAGGGGGATCATCGACTGCACAAAACTGGAAAACTCCGGGTCGTCCAGCATGGGCCGGGTCAGGGGCGTTTCGATAAAGGTGGGGGCCACTGCGTTAACGCGGATATTCTCCGGCGCCAGCTCCACCGCCATCGCCCGGGTCAGCCCCTCCACCGCGTGTTTGGTCATGCAGTAAACGGTTCTGCCGGGCGATCCGACGTGACCCATCTGCGAGGACATATGGATGATGCTGCCGCCGCGCCTGCCCCGCCGCATCACCCGCGCGGCCGCCTGGGCGGCCAGAAAATTGGCGCGAACATTGAGGTTGAGCATAGTGTCCAGCGTATCGGCATCCACCTCGACAAACGGCTGCGGGCGATTGGTGCCGGCGTTGTTCACCAGGATGTCGAGCCGCTCCAGCTGCTCGATGCCGTCGATAAATTCTGCGCTCAGCACATCCACGGCCCAGGGCTCGATCAGCGGGTTCTCCGCCGCCAGCGCGTCCAGATCACGCTGGGATCGGGCGACGGCAAACGTCCGCGCACCCGCTTCCGCCAGCGCCAGGGCGCAGGCCCGGCCGATGCCGCGACCAGCGCCGGTCACGAGGGCAACCCGCTGATCCAGGTTGACGGTGAGGGGGGTGGAACGGGTCATGGAACAGCCTTGAGTCACCGGAACGGATCGCCAGCGTAGCCCGGTCGCATCCGAAGTCAAATTCACGTAGCCTTCGTTACCAATTCCCGGCCAGATTTTGTTCAGCATTCGTGTCAGAAGCTCCCGACCCGCGCCGCCGCGTTACCTCCTACGACGTTGCCAGGCATGCCGGCGTGTCCCAGTCCGCCGTCTCCCGCTGCTTCAAACCGGGCGCTTCCGTTTCGCAGAAAATGCGCAGCCGCGTGATGAAGGCGGCGCAGGAGCTGGGTTATCAGCCCAACGCGATTGCCCGCAGCCTGATCACCCGCCGTTCGCACATGGTTGCGGTGGTGATCTCGGAGAAAAGCACGCTGTACTTCCCGGAGCTGCTGGTGGCGCTGAGTCAGCGCCTGTCGGAGCAGGGGGTACGGGTGCTGCTGTTTACGCTGGAAAACGAAAGCGACGTCGACACGATGCTGGATCAGATACTGCAGTATCAGGTGGACGGCATGATCGTGGCCGCCCGGCTGTCGGCGGAACAGATCGACGCGATTGAAAGTCGGCGCGTCCCGTTTGTGTTTTACAACCGCTCTTTTCGCGACCGGCAGATCAACGCGGTCTGCTGCGACCATACCGAGGGGGAACGCTGGCTGATCAATCGTCTCGTGGACTACGGTCACCGGCGCTTCGGCCTGATCGCCGGCCCGGAAGACTCGGCGGTGGGCGTTGAGCGCACCCAGGGGGCGCTGGAGCGGCTGCGGGAACTGTCGATCTCCGAGGTGGAGGTGGTGGTGGGCGACTACAGCTACGAAAGCGGCGGCGCCGGGCTTCTATCGCTGGTGGACAAGCTCGGCGGCGCGCCCGACGCGGTGATCTGCGCCAACGACATCATGGCCCTCGGCTGCATTGACGCAGCGCGGCACGAGCTGAAGCTGGCGGTGCCCGATGATCTTTCCGTGGTGGGCTTTGACGGCGTCGGGCCGGCGCGCTGGAAGAGTTATCAGCTGACCACGGTACGCCAGCCGGTGGGCCGCATGACCGAGGCCGCCGTGTCCATGCTGCTGGAGCGGGCCGAAGATCCCAACCGCCGGCCGGAGAAGCGCTTTTTCTCCGGCGACGTTGTCACCGGCGGCTCCGCCCTCATGTCCTGACCCGCTGGTCGCCCACGTCCTACTTAAGGAATCCGAATGAAAACCAGTAACGATCATGTGCTCACCACCCACGTGGGCAGCCTACCGCGACCCAAGGACGTCACCGACCTGGTGTTTGCACGGGAGCGGGAAGAGCCGGTGGACCCGGTCGAGTTCAGCGAAACCATCGGACGGGCGGTGGATGATACCGTCCGGCGCCAGGTGGAACTGGGCATCGACGTGGTCAGCGACGGCGAGATGAGCAAGATCAGCTACGCCACCTACATCAAGGAACGCATCTCCGGCTTTGACGGGGACACGCCGCGCAGCCCGCCAGCGGACCTTCAGGATTACCCCACCTTTATGGACCGGCTGGCCCAGGCTGGCGGAACCCCGTCATACCGACGGCCTCGCTGCGTTGGGGAAATCAAGGTGAAAGACCTCGAACCACTTAAGGAGGACCTTGCCCACTTCCAGCGCGCTCTCAAGACCCACGGCGCCGCCGACGGCTTTATGAACTCCGCATCCCCGGGCGTTATCGCCCTGTTCCAGCCCAACGAGTTTTATCCCACCCAGGACGACTACCTGGAAGCGCTGGCGGAGGCCATGCGGGCCGAGTATGAAGGCATCGCGCAGGCCGGCCTCAACATCCAGCTGGATTCGCCGGACCTGGGGCTGGGCCGACACATGATGTTTTGCGGACAGACTGATGAAGTCTATGAAAAGCAGGCCGGGGTGCACGTAGAGGTACTCAATCACGCGCTGCGCAACGTTCCCAAGGAGCAGGTGCGCATGCACGTATGCTGGGGCAACTACGAGGGTCCCCACACCCACGACGCACCCATGTCCCTGGTGCTGCCCATTGCCCTTGAGGCAAGGATCGGGGCCCTGCTGTTTGAGTCTTCCAACCCCCGCCACGCTCACGAATGGACCACCTTCCGCGACACGACCCTGCCTGAGGACCTGATTCTGATTCCGGGCGTGATCGACTCCACCACCAACTTTGTGGAACACCCCGAGCTTGTGGCGGAGCGGATCACCCGTTTCGCAGATATCGTAGGCCGGGAGCGGGTGATTGCCGGCACCGACTGCGGGTTTGCCACATTCGCCGGCTTTGGAGCTGTGGACGGCGAGATCGCCTACGCGAAGCTCGGCGCGCTGGCGGAGGGGGCGAGGATCGCTACCCGGAAACTGTGGAACCGCGCTGCTTGAATACCCCGGCAAAGATCACCGGGTCATCCTTCGCCCGCGCTCTGCGAGGCGGTGAGCTGCTGGTTGGTACTTTCGTTAAGACTCCGTCACCGGTGATCTGCGAAGTGCTCTGCGCCACGCCGCTGGACGTGCTGGCGCTGGACGCGGAGCACGCACCGTTCGGTCGCAGGGAGTTGGACGAATGTCTGGCCATCACCCACCTGAAGGACCAGGCGACGCTGGTGCGGGTGCCCGACGCGGCGCCGGCGCAGCTGCTCAACGCGCTGGACTGCGGCGCCACGGGCGTGCTGGTACCCCACGTGACGTCGGCCCGGGAAGCGGCCGCGGTGACCGCCGCCAGTCACTTTGGCCGGGGCGGCCGCGGCTACGCGGGCTCCACCCGGGCGGCGGATTTTGGCAAGAAGTCGATCCCGGACCATCTTCGCAGCAGCGCCGAGCGCACCGCGGTAGTCGCCCAGATCGAAGACGTGGAGGCGCTGGAGGACATCGACGCGATCGCCGCCGTTGACGGCATCGACTGCCTGTTTGTCGGGCGCATCGATCTGACCGTGGCCCTCGGCGCCGACCGGCCGGACGCGCCCCAGGTGCTGGAGGCGGTAGAGTCCATCTGCGCCGCGGCCCAGCGCGCCGGACGCGCGGTGGGCATGTTTGTTGGAGACTTAGGCGAGATTCCCCATTGGCGGGAGCAGGGGGCCAGCCTGTTTCTGCTGGCCTCCGATCACGCGTTTCTCCACCAGGGCGCCGCTTCTCTGGTGCAGACCGTCAAGGGCGCCTAGGTATATGGGGACAGGACCAAGTGCCAGGTCCGTTTGGACCTGGCACTTGGTCCTGTCCCCGAGCTTTCCAGCTAAATCCGGTAAAACCCAGCGGCCGTATCCCGCAGCATCTGGGCCTGCTCGTCGGCGGAAAACTCCGCCAGCAGCTTGCCAACCCGGGCAAACACGCTGGCATAGTCCGCGGCAAGACTGTCCACCGGGAAGTTAGATCCCCACATGCACCGCTGCGGACCGAAGGCATCGATCACCGGCAGCACCACGTCCCGAATAGACTCGCTGCTCCAGTGCGGATCAAACATGCCAAAGCCCGAAAGCTTGCAATACACGTTCGGCAGCGCCGCCATTTCCCGCATGTAGCGACCCCAGTGGGCGAGGCCCTCCGGGGACCGGTCCCAGGGTGATCCGCAGTGGCAGATCGCCACCTTGAGCTGCGGCATCGATTGCAGGATTTTCAACATGCGCGGCAGCTGCGGCGGAATCAGCTGCAGGTCAAACGACAGACCCAGGTCCGGCAGCTGCCCCAGCGTGCTGCGCCAGCGGGGATTGGCGAGGAGAGCGTCGCTGCCGGTCACCGCGTCTTCGGCCGGCGCCCGGCCCACAATCTGCCGGATGCCCCGCACGTTGGCGTAAGCCAGCTGCTGCTCGAGCACTCCCGCGGCGTCCTTCGCCGCAAGATCGCAGAAGGCTACGATCGCCTGAGGCAGGCCCACCTCCTCGTCCGCCTGGGACTGCACCCAGGCGGTTTCTTTGACGGTATGGTCCGGCGCAGCCCCCACCTGTACGTGCACCGAGCGGGAAATGGGCAGCGCCCCCATGTCCGCTTTCAGCTGGGCCACGTGATAGTTGCGCTGGATCGGCGCGGGGTCGCCAAAAAACCGCTTGACGCCCTGTTCCATCAGCCAGGGATAATGCACCGCCTCAAGATCCCAGAGGTGGTGGTGGGCATCAATCAGGTCGTGGTGATCAGGCATCCGTATGCTCCGAAACAGGTGGGATTTGCGACAAACAGGTACTCTCCTACACAGGAATCGGGTTCGAATGCAAATATTTGTTGGAGCCAACCCGATTTTTGTTCGATAACTCCTTGTTTTGTTATTGACTCAGCTTTGCATCCGAAGTAACTTCAGGCTTCGTTTGACCACTTATAAAGTCGCGCTTCGCGACAGACCGCCGATGGCTACGACATGGACACGCGCCGACCTGCGCGACCGGCTGGTTCGCTACAGCGACCTGATCCCCTGCCGCAGCGCGTTTATTGACACGCGCACTCCCGGCAGCCAGGAAAAAGAGAACTTCACCATCATCGGACCGGGCGTCGCCGAGAACCCGGAGCAGCACGTACACATTGCCCTGCCCCACGGCTTCAACATCGGGGGAGCCCGGCAGCCACCGGGCTGCGTCAATTCCCAGCACAGCCACGAAACTGCCGAGGTATTTGTGGTGAAGTCCGGAACCTGGAAGTTCACCCTGGGTGAATCCGGGGACGACGGGCACGTGATTCTGGAGCCAGGAGACACGATCTCCATCCCGACTCAGGTGTTTCGCGGCTTCACCAATGTGGGGACCGACGAGGGTTTTCTTTTCGCGGTGCTTGGCGGAGATGACCCCGGCCACGTCACCTGGGCGCCTTACGTTTTTGACATGGCCAAGGACTACGGGCTGGTGCTGTTGAGCGACGGCCGCCTGGTGGACACCACGCGCGGCGAAACAGTGCCGCCGGATGCGCACGTGATGCCGCCGACGACGGCGGAGACGGTGGCCCAGCTGCAGCGCATGACCAGCTCCGACCTGGAGTCCTGCGTGATTCGCTTTGGGCAATCGGCCGACGAGGAGCAGACGCTCTGGCCCGGCTTTTTTGAAGCGCCGCTGATCGGCGCCGCCTGCCCCCGGGACGGTCAGCCGGAGGCCCATATCGCCTGGCCCCACGGCTTTCAACTGCGCCGCCAGCGGCTTCAGTATTTGGCGGCGAGCCAGTGGTTCTTCCGCGCCGAGCCGGAGGTGGTGATGGTGTTTTCCGGCCAGCTGACGCTGGAGACCCCCACGCACGAATTCACGCTCAAAGCCGGCGATGTCATGACGGTTCCGATCGATATGCCCCGGCGCTATCGCAATGACGAAACCGAAGACGCTATCAGCTACATTGTACGTGGCGGTGACCAGCCCACCGGCTTCCAGCCGGCCGAGCCGGCGGCCGCCTAATTCCATCGAGGAACATCATGATCAAGGTAATGAAACCCGGCATCAGTGCTGATGCCGCTGAAGAAATCGACGCGCAGGTTCGCTCCACCGTTGAGGAAATCCTGGCCGACATCCGCACCCGCGGCGACGAAGCGGTGCGCGAACTTGCGGAAAAGTTCGACCGCTACGCTCCCGCGAGCTTCCGCCTCACGCAGGAAGAAGTGGAAGCATGCGTTGCCCGGGTTCCGGAACGCACCCTGGACGACATCCGCTTTGCCCAGGCTCAGGTACGCAAGTTCGCAGAGATCCAGCGTGCCTCGATGAAGGACGTGGAAGAGGAGACCTTTCCCGGCGTCGTCCTGGGCCACAAGAACATCCCGGTGGCGAGCGTTGGCTGCTACGTGCCGGGAGGCCGCTATCCCATGGTGGCCTCGGCGCACATGTCCGTGGTGACCGCGAAGGTGGCCGGTGTGCCGCGCATCATCGCCTGCGCACCGCCCCATGAGGGCAAACCTCACGACGCCATTGTCGCCGCCATGCACCTGGGCGGCGCGGACGAAATCTACTGCCTTGGTGGGGTTCAGGCGGTCGGCGCCATGGCGCTGGGTACCGAATCGATCGACCCGGTGGACGTGCTGGTGGGCCCAGGCAACGCCTACGTGGCCGAAGCCAAGCGGCAGCTGTTTGGCCGTGTCGGCATCGACCTGTTTGCCGGCCCCACGGAAACGCTGGTGATCGCCGACGACAGCTGCGACGCGGAAATGGCCGCCACCGATCTTCTGGGGCAGGCGGAACACGGGCCTAACTCCCCCGCCATCCTGCTGACCGACTCAGAGCAGCTCGGGCAGGAAACGCTGAAGGAAATTGACCGGCAGCTGGAGACCCTGCCTACCGGGGACGTGGCCGGCGCCGCCTGGCGCGACTACGGCCAGATCATCGTGTGCGATACGCGAGAAGAGATGCTGTCGGAGGCCGACCGCATCGCTTCCGAGCACGTGCAGGTGATGACCCGGGACGACGACTACTTCCTGAACAACATGCGCAACTACGGCGCGCTGTTCCTCGGTCCGGAAACCAACGTGTCCTACGGCGACAAGGTGATCGGCACTAACCACACGCTGCCGACTAAGCTTGCCGCCCGCTACACCGGCGGTCTGTGGGTGGGCAAGTTCATCAAAACCTGTACTTACCAGCGGGTGGCCCCGGAGGCGAGCGCCACCATCGGCGAATACTGTTCCCGGCTCTGCGAGCTGGAAGGATTTGCCGGGCATAAGGCGCAGGCAGATCTGCGCGTTGCCCGCTACGGTCACCTCAAACCCCTCGAGAAAGCGGGCTGAAGCGGCGGCGGCAAACACGTGCAGAACAAAGGTGCCTACGGCGCCGCCTCTCATATCCTGGATTACATCCTCGGGATTACCTACGAGATCTGGGAAGAGGGCGGCGTTGATCTGATCCGCCAGTATTACGGCGACAACTGCGTGGTCTACGCCATGGACGGTCTGACTCGCGGCGCGGAGACGGTGATCAACCAGACCCGGGCCATGCTCGAGGCCTTTCCTGATCGCCGGCTGCTGGCTGATAACGTGGTCTACGGCCGGGAGCCGAGCGGCGCCGACTACACCTCACACCGGCTGATCAGCACCATGACCCATCAGGGCGCCGGCCCCCTGGGCCCGGCTACCGGCAAGGCGGTGCGGTTGATGAACATCGCTGACTGTGAGGTACACGACGGCGTCATTAAACGCGAGTGGCTGGTGCGGGACAGCCTCACGCTGGCGCAGCAGCTGGGGCTGGACCCCATCACCCAGGCGCGCCGGCTACGGGCAGGCCGAACCGCCGAGCACGGCCAGTGGCTCAGCGACGAGCACGACCGGGTGAGCGCCGCGGCGCCGCCCGCGGCAGCCGATGAGACAACCACCCTGGCCTGGCAGATTCTGACCAGCCACTTTGCCGGTGACCCGGAGGCGTTTCGGGCCAGCCACGCGCCATATTGCGTGCTGCACCGATCACCGCTGGAGCAGCGGTCGGGCTGGGACGCGGTGTTTGGCCACTACGAGGAGCTGCGCGCGCAGCTTGGCGATGTCAAGGTCAGCGTCGACCACGTGGTTCGGCACAGCTGGTGCGACGACGGCCTGGATATGGCGGTGCGCTGGACCGCGGCGGGTCATCACCAGGCACCGCTGCAGGGCGAGGAGCCGTCGGGCCAGCCGCTGCTGATTCTCGGCGTGAGCCACTTCCGGTGTCTTGCCGGCCGGGTGATCACCAACCACACCGTATTCGATCGACTGGCGCTCCTCAGCCAGGCCGTTGGCGATGACTGACTTTCAAACCGAGAAACAGCTCGTCGCCCGCTTCCACAGCGAACTGGACCAGGCGACTCCGGGCGCTGAAGCCGAGGTGCTGGCCCGACACACCGCGCCGGACTATCGCTTTCGGGGTGTCCATCCGTTTAACGAAATCGATAACGCCGAGGGCGTAGCCGAAGCCTTATGGAGTCCGCTGCGCTCCGCGGTCAAACCCCTGCAGCGGCGCGACGACATCATGCTGGCCGGCCACAGCGAGGACGACACGGTATGGGTTCACCACATGGGCCACTTCATGGGCCTGCATGACGAACCCTGGCTGGGTATCCCTCCCACCGGCCGCATGCTGTTTGTGCGCTATGCCGAGTTCAACCAGGTGGCCGACGGCAAAATCCTGCAGACCGGGCTTTTTATCGACCTGCTGTCGGTGCTGCAGCAGGCCGGTTTCTCACCACTGCCGGCGCAGACCGGCAGCGAGTTCATCATCCCGGGTCCCCGCACCCACGACGGCGTGCTGACGGACCCGTGCCCGCCGGAGGAGGGGGCCGCCACGCTGGAACTGGTCAATCGGATGTGTGACGACCTGTTTGCGTCCTACGGCACTCGGGTTCATCCCGATCTGCTGCGGCGCACCTGGCATGAGGACATGATCTGGTACGGCCCCACGGGCATTGGATCGACCTACACCATCCCGCGTTACCAGCTGCAGCATCAGTGGCCGTTTCGCGAAGGCCACGAAAACATCAACTTCAACGGCCATGTCTGCCGCATCGCCGAAGGCCACTATGCCGGCTGGTTCGGCTGGCCCAATCTCACCCTGACCCCCGCCGGCGGTTTTATGGGGCTGCCGGCCAACGATGGCCGAGTGGATATGCGGGTGGTGGATGTTTACCGGCGCGAGGGTGATCTGCTGGCGGAGAACTGGGTGTTTATTGATCTGCCCTACTACCTGCTGCAGCAGGGGGTCGATGTGCTGGCCCGGAGCCTCGAAATCCGCCAGCACCATGCGTTGAATTCCCGTTAACCCAAGGCAACCCGCGCTTAACGATTCTGTTCGCCCCCCCGCGCTACCGTGAAAGTCAGGAATGGGGAGACAGACATGACCGCTATCATCTTTGGCAGCGTGCTGCTGAGCTGTGACCAGCTGGCGCTGGACCTGCAAAACCGGGTGGCAACCTGCGGGCAGCTCACCTGCCGTTACGAATCGGTGAACTACGACCTTACGCTTGGTGCGGTACAGGTGGAATGCCTGCGCGACGAGCTGCTGCGGGACGGGTTTGAGGCGCTGCCGGCGCAGACCTGACCGGCGCCGAATCCGTCCGCCGCAGGCCTCGGTCGCTTTATCGAGATTGGGCGAACGTGCCCTGCCATTGCAGCCGGCGCTGCCGCAAACTGAGGCTAACTGATTGCCTCCGGGGGACCACGATGACCGCTCTTCAACGACGCATCCGGCCTGACTCCGGTTAGTCTTTTGCTGCTGGCCGCCTGCCCCGAACACCCGCCCCAGGTATCAAGACCACCGCCAACCTGGACGAGGCTGGCCTCAGCCCGCTGCTGACGGGTATCGGCGCGGCGGCCGGCGGCGATTCCGCTGATCACCACCAGAAAAGGGCGCCCCTGCGGCGCCCTTTTCCGTGACTGCGCAGCGCGACCCATCGGGTGGCTGGCGCCGGATGAACGCACGATAATGCCAGTCATGCACTTTCACCCGCGCAACCAACAGGTCGCAGCGATGGCGACGACAGCACAATCCGGACCGCTGGTGGCCCCGCGGGTCAGGTTAGCGGCCGGATGACAGCTACCCCTGCTGCCAGAGCGCTCGCTGCGCTGGCCCTGTCGCTCATGTTTTTCGGCACCGCCCGGGCGGAGCCAGATCCTCAACGCGTCGAAGCCGCCTGGGCCCTGCTCGCCGGTGGCGATGCCGCTGGCGCAGCGGAGATCTTCAAGGCCAGCCTCGACGGCGATCCAACGCCTGCGGCAGCGACGCTCACCCGCGCCTCCGCGTTGGCCGGCCTGGCGATGACCCGCCAGTGGCAGGGGGACACAGCGGGAGCCATCGAAGGCTACGAGGCAGCCCGGCGCAGCTTCCGCGACGCCGGTCACGGGGGGCATCCGGACCTGGCCGCCGTACTCAAGAATCTGGCGGATCTTAAGGCCGCTACGGACCCGGAAACCGCCGGCGCACTCTACCGGGAGGCCATCGAGCTCTGGGAACCCTCCCTGGGTGCTGCCAGCGAGGTTGTTGAAGGAACGCGCTTGGCGCTGGCCAATGTGCTTCTGAACCAGGCGCGCTACAGCGATGCCATCGACATCTACGCGGGGCTGCTCGTCGCGCGGCGAGAGCGCCTCGGCGGAGATCACCCGGCAACGCTGGAGATGTACGGGGCGGTCGCTTCCGTGCATTGGGCCACCGGAGAAGTGGATTCCGCCCGGACGCTCTACGCCGAGGCGCTTGCGCTGGTGCCGGGCGCAGCGTCGGCGAGTCCGCAACGCGCTACGCTGCTGGACGGCGCCGCCAAGGTTGCTGCCGCTGACGGAGATTTGGATCGCGCGCTGGAACTGGCGCAGCGGGCAAGATCGGAGATTACCGCCACGGCACCGGATGCTGTTGGACGCATCGTGCCGATCGAGCTGCATCTCGCCACGCTGCACCGGGACCGGGGCGAATTTGATCGGGCCGAGCCGCTGTATCGCGACATTCTCGAACGCCTGAGCCGGGTTGGCCTGGCGAAAAGCTACGACTACGCCACGGTGCTGCACGAGCAGGGGCGGCTGCTGGCGGAGATGGGCGATTTTGAGCGCGGCGAGCTGCTCCTGTCCCGGGCGCTGGAGCGGTACCTGGCCGCTTTGGGGAACGATCACCTTTTTGTCGCCACCGCCCGCGGCTCGCTCGCGGCGCTCTATCTGGCGACGGACCGGCTGGAGGCGGCGGCGGAGGAGTTCGAAGCTTCTCTTGCGCTCTACCGAAGAAGCGTGGGCGAGGAAAATTTGTACACCGCCCGCGCCCTTGGCAATCTGGCCGCCGTCTATCAGGCGCAGGAGGACTACGCCAAAGCCCGCCCGCTACTCGAGCAGGCGATCAGCAAACTTGCCGCACTGCTCGGCCCGAACCATCCCGATACGCTCGGCTACCGCAACAATCTGGCCGTGCTGTTGCTGGCCGAGAAACAGTATGACGCGGCCCACGAGGCCCTGGTCGCGGCGCTGAGCCGCGTCGAAGCCCGCCTGGGGCCGGAACATCCGTCCAGCAACTCAATCCGGCAGAACCTCGCCTACGTCACTACCCTGCGCGGCGAGCGCGAGCTTGGCCTGGCCCTTTTTCGTGAAACGCTGAACGCCGGCGAGTCGGTCCAGAAGAGCATCTTTGCCATCGCCTCGGAAAGGCAGAAGCTGGCGTACATGCGGAAGTCGGCCTGGGCCTACGAGCGCCTGCTATCCCTGGTCCACACCTACTTTGTCGACGACCCGGAGGCGATCCGACAAGCGCTCGACTGGGTGCTGCGCCGGAAGGGTGCCGTCTTCGACGTGCAGTCTCGGCAACGCGAAAGTATTGCCCGGTCCCTCGCTACCGACGACAGCCTGCGCCGGGACTGGCAGCGCCTGGTTGAGCTTCGCGCCGACCTCGCTCGCCGCATGCTGGCGCCGGAATCGCCGGACCCGCAGAAGGACCGCAGCGAGCTTATTGCCCGCATTGAGTCGCTTGAAGCGGATCTCGCCGGGCGCAGCCAGGTGATCCGGCGGGAGATCGAAAGCGCGGCGGCGACCTCCGCTCGCATCGCCGAAGGACTGCCAACCGACACGGTGCTGATCGAATTCGTGCGATTCCGGGAAGTTGACTGGGACCAGGGGCGTTGGGCTGATCGACATCGCTACCTGGCGTTTGTGCTTCGACCTGGCGGTAGCGTGCGCCTGGTCGATCTGGGCGACGCTAAGCGCCTCGACGCAATGATCCGGACGGCACACCGGGCCCTGGGCGGCGCCGCCGACACCAGCTTCCAGCGCGCGCGTCAGCAGGACGCGGCGCGGCGCCTGCATGATGCCATCTGGAAACCGCTTGCAGCTTCGGTACGGGAAACCGCAGCGACGACACGCCTGGTGATCTCTCCCGACGGCCTCTTGAATCTGGTGCCTTTCGCCGCACTGATCGATGAGGCCGGCCGTTTCCTGATCGAGGATTACGCCGTGATTCACTTGAGTTCCGGCCGGGACCTCGCCGGTCCGGGCGCGCCAGCGTCGGGCGACGGACTGTTTCTTCTTGCTGATCCCGACTACGGGCCCCGGCCTGCCGCGCCGGAAGACGGCGTGCGCGGCGCATCGACAGTCAGCCTGACGTTCGATCCACTTCCCGGCACTCGACGCGAGGCAACCGGGATCGCGCAGCGAATCGAGGCGCTTAAGGTCACGCTGGTAACCGGCCCGGAGGCGTCCGAGGAAGCAGTGCTGAAAGCGGCGGGCCGGCGCGTCCTGCACCTGGCAACCCACGGCTTCTTTCTCGAGGCGCTTCCGGAATCGGAGACACGTCAGTCCCTGCGTGCCGCAGGTCTGGAGGTTGACTTCGCCACGACGGTTAATCCGCTGGTCCGTTCCGGGCTGGCGCTGGCGGGTGCCAATCGAGCGCGCACCGCAGCGGCGGAAGAATCGGACGGTATCCTGACCGCGCTGGAAGTTTCCGCTCTGGACCTGCGCGGCACCGACCTGGTGGCCCTGTCGGCCTGCGACACGGGCCGCGGCGACATCCTCGACAGCGAGGGGGTCTTCGGGCTGCGGCGCGCCTTTGCGCTTGCCGGCGCGAGGCATCTGCTGCTCAGCCTGTGGCCCGTGGCGGACGAGGCCACCGCAGGCCAGATGCAGACTTTCTACGACCACTACGGATCCAGCGAGCCACCCGCTGACGCCCTGCGCAAAGCGCAGCTGGCATCGATCAACACGCTGCGCAAGGAATTGGGCGCGGCGCCACCCTCCATCTGGGCCGCGTTCATTATCCAGGGCCGCTGACTCGAATCTCCGGCGCGGGCCGGTACTCCGGCCATCCGGGAATCTCGCCAGCATGCCGGCAGGTAACCTGACTGATTCTCATTCACATTAGCATCACGTGCGCTTGATTGTAGTGCGCCGCGCGGGGTCTTAAGGAGTTTCAAAAAAATGAAAGAGATACCTACCGTACGACGAAAACTGTTTTTCCTTGCCATCGCGGCGGCCCTCAGCGCTGGTCCCAGCTTCGCGCAGGACGCGGAGGAGGAGGCGTCAGCCGAGGAGAGCGCACGCGACCTGGAGACGCTGGTGGTTACCTCCACCCGCCGAGACCAGGAGCTGTCCAAGATCCCGCGCTCCGTTCGCGTATTCGACGAAGCAGCCCTGGCTTCCCTCCAGGAGCAGACGAACAGCGTGCAGGAGGTGCTCGGGAAACTGATTCCGGGCTTTGCACCGCCGACCACCGAGGCCAGCGCCGCTTCGATTACGCTCCGGGGCAGAAACCCGCTGTACCTGATCGACGGCGTACCCATCGCCACAAACACCAACTTTTCCCGCTACCTCGACAAGTTCGATCCGATGACCATCGATCGCATTGAGGTGGTGTACGGGCCGACTTCGCTCTACGGGGCAGGCGCCACCGGCGGCGTTGTGCAGTTCTTCACCAAGGCGCCGACCACCGAAGGGGTCGAGTGGAACATCGGCACGCAGTTCAAGGCCTACGCGACCGGCGAGGACAATTTCGACAGCGACGGATTCCAGACCAAGGTTTACGGCAGCTTCAGCGGCGCCGTGTCCGACCGCCTGAGCGTCTACGGCTACGCGAGCTACGACGACCAGGGGGGCATCTACCGCGCTGAGGGTGATCTACTGACGGGGCGCAGCCAGTTTGTCGACGACGTGACGCTCTTCGGCAAAGCGCGGCTCCAGCTCACGGACACCCAGGCCCTGACCCTGACCCTCAACAGCACCGAGCTCGACTACCAGGATCGGAGCTTTGAGCTCGCCCGGACCGATGCCGGGGACGGCACCATCATTGCGTCGGAAGTTGCCTTTCCCTTCTCCTACGGGGATCCGCCGACGAACGAGTTTTTCTACGCCAGCCTCGACTATACGAACGAGGACTTCCTGGGCGGGCGGCTTTCCTCGCAGCTTTACTACAGCGATTCGGAGTTCCTCAACCCGGGGAGCGACATCCGCTTCCTGCTGCAGCGCTTTGGCGGCCCGTTCCCCGACATCTTCCCGGGCCTCTGGCAGACCGGCCAGGTTGTCGACGAGTTCGGCTTCCGGGGCCAGTTCACGAAGTCTTTTGCGAACGGTTGGAACATCGCCACCGGCATCGACTACAACGACGCGGACAGCGAGAGCCTGCTGCCGATCTCTACGGAGGCCGGCTTCGACGAGACCGGTTTCTTTGATGCCGCGACGCAGGACATCCAGCGTCCGCCGTACACCCTCGACGCCGTCGGCTTGTTTGTGGAGGCCGGCTACAGCGTGACCGATCGCCTGTCCCTGTCCGGTGGCCTTCGCTGGGACGAGTTCGATTACGAGGTGATTGGTCCCTACGACGTGGTCTTCGCTTTCCAGTTCCCCCGCGGCGAGCGACCCGGTGGTTCGGGAACGGCCGACGACTTCTCCTACAACGTGGGTCTGAACTACGACCTGACGGATCGCACGGTGATTTTTGCCAACTACTCCGAGGGTTTCACGATTCCCTCGCTGGGCTTTGTCGGCAATAACGTCCCGCCAGGTGTTCCGGTTTCCGATTCCACCCTGGTCGAGCCGGTGATCACCGACAGCATCGAACTGGGGCTGCGCGGCAGCATCGGGGATCTGGTCTACGCCGCCGCTGCGTACTACACCGAATCCAACTTCGAGGCGACCGTTGCCATCGACCCGACCACCGGCCTTGCGCTTCGCAACCGCGCGCCGGTAGAGATCTACGGCCTGGAGGCCTCAGGTACCTGGTTCGCCACCGACCGCTTCTCCTTGAGCGGCTCGCTGACCTGGGTCGAGGGTGAAATCGACCCCAGCGACGACGGAAATCAGATCGATCTCAGTACCCAGGTGGTCCCCCCGGTGAAGATCACGGTGGAGCCGCGCTTCAAAATCTCCCGCAAATGGGACGTGTTCGGGCAGATCCTCTACTCCGGGGATCGAGATGAGGGATTCGAGGCCGGCACCGACGCGAATCCGGCCGAGTCGTTCACGGTGGTCGACCTGGGGACTGATTACCGGATCAACGACAGCATGCGTTTCGGCGCTCAGATCACGAACCTGTTCAACGAGGAGTACATCCCGCCGGGTGAGGCGACGTTTATTCCCGGGCGGATCTTCTCCGGCCCCGGTCGCGCCGTGAATCTGACCTTCGACATCGTTTTCTAAGACACCCGGCCCTGGGCCGGGGCAGCCCCCCATCCACGGGGGGCTGCAGATTTGTTAATCAGAACCGAAACTGGGCCCGGAGCTGCACCTGAGACTCCGTCTCGACCGGGTCGAGGTTGTTAAATTCCCAGATCGGCCGTTCCGTCCTGACGTTGAGGTATTCAAACACCAGGGAGGTGTTGTCGGTAAGCCGATGCCGATAGAACAGCGTCAGCGCGCGACCTCGCTCGTTGTTGTTGTCCGCTACCAGCTGGTCCCGATCATCAACGTCGAACTGATCAACGCGAATGGCGGCGTTGCCGCGCTGCGTGGTGAGGCCCAGGAGGGCAAAACGGGTTTCGATCTGGGCGTCCACCGCATTGCGTCCCCCGAACACCGGCCCCATGGACGTGGAGCCGCGAAGCCACTGCGAGACGAAAACCCAATCCTCAGCGAAGGGGAGCTCCACGCCAACGTGGGCAAACCGCGTATTCCACGCGTACTGCCCGTCTTCCAGCGCCGTGGGGTCGCCGCGATTGTCGTAGTAGCCAACCTGGAAAATCGAGTCGGACCGATATCGATACTGGGCGGTCGCAGCATATCCCAGGCGGTTGTCAACCTCCCGGAATGGCGCTGTAAAGGGCGCTTGCGGCGCAAACACCTCGCCGGGCCGGTTGAGCGGCAGGGTTGCCAGCGGCAGCCGGTCCCGCAGCGTTGATTGACGATCGTGCAGCGACCAGCCGCGCCAGGCCAGCAAAGACCCGGTGGGGTCGTTGTTGGTGAAGGCGGACACGCTAAGCGCCAGGTTGTGATGGGTGCCCAGGGCGGAGAGTCGGGTCGAGCCGCGCCACTCCAAGCCAAACGTGCGCAGTTCCTCAGCAATCCACGTCGCCAGCGCCGATCCGCTCAGCGTGTGCCGGTTGGTCCAGCCCGGCTGCGTGTGCTCCAGCGACAGCTGCGGATAGAACGCACCAACGCGAAACCGGTGGCGGATGGAAGAACGGGGGATGGGATTCCACGCCAGATAAGCCTGCGTGATCCCCGATTCCTGAGGGGTGCTGTCGCGGCCAACCTCCGCCGCGATCGTCAGGCTCAGCGTGTCGGTTAGCCGACCGCGCAGTTCACCAAAGCCGCGAAGTGCTGCGTGGCCGTTGGTGTAGCGCAATTTTCCGCCCGACGACTCGGTCCACGACGGGTGCCCTGACGCGTAGACGTACCCGGCGTCCACGCCACCCCAGAAGTCGATGCGGTCGGCGAGGCGGTCGGTTGTGCCGGCGGTCAGCGCCCCGGGGAGAATGATCAACGTCAGTAGGGCGTTGATGATCCTGTTCCCTGGGTATGGGGTGGGCGCAGCTTCTTCTTGATCTGAATGACCAGCTGCGTTTCGCCGGCGGGCAGGTTTTGCGTTCGGTAGCCTTTATTGCCCCGGAAACGCGGGCTCCAGGCCGTTACCGCGGATTCTGACCCGGTCGCCGGAAGGTCCAGGCTGGCATGACCGTCCTGGTCGGTTTTGGCAAAGCTCGACGAGTCGACCACAACTACGTACGCGAGCATATCGTCGTGGATGTTGCAGCCGATGGTGACGATACCCTCATGCTCAAACCGCACGGGATCCGGCACCGTTCCCTTATAGAGGGGAAGCGCAAAATCATTAGGTTTGGAAAACGAGTAAACGTGGTGCGCCACGGCGTCGCTGTTCGGAAACGACACCGCCGTGCCCTTTTCGATCACGAGAATATGGGGCTCAAACCGCCGGTCGATCTGATCCAGGACGACCGGTTCCGGCGCCGCCGCGGATTGATCCGAATCCCGGGTGAAAACAACCACCTCCGGGATGGGCTGCCCGAGCGCATCGACCACCAGCACGTCGATCGTTGCGCTCGCCGCAACTGGGCAGATAGCCACGGATAGCACGCCGGCCAGGAGCCGAGATAGGTTCATCGAAATTGACCCGCCTGGTCTGAGTGTCAATTCGGCTCTTCCTTGGTGAACTTTAGTGTCAATGTGTTCTCAATTGGCCTTGGGTCCGAGCAAGCTTGGACCCGCGTTGCTAGTCTGAGTTCGGTAGCGGTTCTAAAGCAACTCATAAATTCAGACGATCCTATAAGATCTCCGCCGCTGCCCGGCAGGCACGCCTGCGGCCCCGGCGTTCACTTTCGAGGAGCGGCAACAAACTTGCGATTCGGTTTCCTTAAGAAACTGCTGGTCCTGACCCTCCTGCCCCTGATGGTGGTGCAGGCCGGGACGATGTTCTTCGCCATGCGCACGGCCGAGCGCGAGGTCACCGCAAGCGCCCGACAAACGCTGGCGGTAGGTGCTGAGGTGACTAAAGAAACCCTTCGCTCGCGGGATGCAAGCCTGCTGCAAAGCATCAAACTGTTGTCCGCGGATTTCGCCTTAAGAGAGGTCATGGCAACGTCCGATGCGGCTTCAATCCGGTCCGCGCTGGATAATCACGCCGCCCGGGTAGAGTCAGATTTCGCCGCCTACGTTGAAGTCGACGGGGCTGCCTTTACCAGCACCTCGACCGTTGCACCCCAGCTTCTCAGGCAGCTGCAAATCGACCTGCAGGCCGACGATGAAATTCCCTCGGCATCCATCGCTCATTTTGCCGACCGAACCTACCAGCTCTACTCATCGCCGCTACGTGCGCCCACCCTGATCGGGTATCTCGTATTCGCCTTTGAGATCAACAACGAGCTGGCGACGCGGATCCACGACCTGACCGGTCTGGACGTCTCGATTTTGAGCATGCAGGCCGAACGTATTCAGCTGGTTGCGTCAACCGAACGGTCCGACGCTGACGTTGCGCGGGTTCCCGTATCGGCATTGGTTGACCAGAGATACCAGCCCGGCGTTGTGTATACGGCGGGCCCCCGGTCGCAGGAAATTCTGCTGGTTTACGTTCCGGTGATACCGGGTGATTCAACCACGGCGGTATCCCTTAAGCGGTCTATGCGAGCCGCCATGGCCCCCTTTCGGGCATCGCGATCGGAGGTCCTGCTCTACGGGATCGGTATGCTGGTGTGCGTAGCCCTGCTGGGGATCTGGTTTTCTTCAACCGTTTCGAAACCGCTGCGCTCGCTGACCGCCGCTTCCGAGCGGATGGCCTCGGGCGACTACGAAGTGGCCATCGAAGCCAGCTCTCGGGACGAAATCGCCACCCTTGCCAAGAGTTTTAATCGGATGCAGAGCGCCATCTCCGAGCGGGAGGCCAGCATTCGGCATCAGAACACGCACAATTCCCTCACCGGCCTGCCCAATCAAACCAAAGCCGCGAGGGACCTTGGGGCAATCCTGAAAGAGCAACCGACCCACTGCGCCATCATTTCGATCATTTTGATGCGGATGGGCAAAATTTCGTCGACGATCGGCCAGACCCTGACCGAGGATCTGCTGTGCGAGACGGCCGAGTACCTCAAGGTCCACTTACCCACGGGCGGCCTGCTGGCGCACACCGGCACCCATGAGTTTGTCCTGATCATGCCCGGCGTTGACGTGGAGGCGGGCGAGCGCATCGCCGAGACCATCGGCAAGCAGCTGAACGCGGGCATCACCCTTGGCTCTTCCAGCATTATTCTTCAGTCCCACATCGGTGTGTCAGCGTTCCCCGATCATGGGGACGACGCGGAGGCGCTGCTGCGCGGCGCCCTGGTGGCGCGCTCCGACTCCCAGGTTTCGGGACGCCTTGCCAACACCTATGAGCTGGGGCGAGAGGCGCTTTTCGAAAGACAGCTACAGCTGGTGGGCGACATACCCCGGGCGATTCATGATGGTGAGATCATGGCCTTTTATCAGCCCAAGGTTGCGGTTGAATCCGGCCGGTTTCTCGGCGCCGAAGCGTTGGTCCGATGGGAGCACCGGGAATTTGGTTTTCTAAGTCCAGCCGAGTTTATCCCCGCGGCGGAAGAAGCGGGGGCGATCACCAAGCTCACTCGCAAAATGATCGAGCTCACCGTCAGTGACGTGGCTGCCTGGAAACCTGAGCATCCGAATATCTGTCTGGCGGTCAATCTGTCCACCCGGGATTTGATGGATGACCGGCTGATCAGCTTTACCGAGCGGGCACTGAAGAAACACGCGGTGAGTGGGCGACACCTTGTGTTTGAGGTGACCGAAAGCGCCGTGATGGATGATGTGGATATGGCCCACCGGGTGCTGTCCCGGCTGCGAAACCTGGGGATCCGAATTGCCATTGACGACTTCGGCACCGGCCATTCCTCCCTGGCTCAGCTCAAACATTTGCCCCTAGACCAGCTGAAAATTGACCGGAGCTTCGTCGCTAACCTCGCCGACAATCAGCAGGACGAATTCATCGTGTCTACAACCATCGATCTCGCGCACCGCCTGAATCTGAGCGTGGTCGCGGAGGGGATAGAGAACGAAGCCAGCATGCGGCGGCTGGCGGAACTCGGCTGTGATTCGGCGCAGGGTTACTTTTTGAGTAAACCTCTGGCGCGAGACCACTTCGTCCGCTGGGTCCGCGACTATCAACCGACGCCCCGCACGCGGCGCCCTGATCTGATTTTGTCACCCCGCTACGATCCGGACCCGGCAAGGCTCGGCAGTTGACCGTTGCGCGGCTGCAAGTCCCTTAGCGCGGGAGAGCCGACTCCGGGGAGTTGACCGCGAGCTGCTAGACTCCGGCGCAGAAATCCAGTTAACCCGAAAACCGAACATGCATGCCGCCTAAACGAGACCGCATCTTCGTACAGATCGCGAGCTATCGCGATCCGGAATGCCAGTGGACAGTACAGGACCTCTTTGCGAAGGCGGCGTACCCTGAACGGATATTTGTGGGTATCTGCTGGCAGTCGATGCAGCAGGACAACGAACACTGTTTTGCGGAAGTAAGCTGTCCGCCACAGGTGCGCCTGGCGAACTTTGATGCCTCCGAATCGAAGGGGTTGGGCTGGGCGCGCCAGCAGGCGATGAAACTCTGGGATGGCGAAGAGTATGTGCTGCAAATTGACAGTCACATGCGCTTCGTGCCGGGCTGGGATCAAAAGCTGCTGGACATGGCCGCGGCAACCGGTGCTTCCCTGCCCGTGCTCACCGTCTACCCACCAGGCTACACCCCTCCGGACAAGCTCGAAATCTCTCCGCCGCTTCGCGTGCAGGTGCCGGCAAGGTTCAACCGGGATGGGGTGCTGGCCTTCGAGGCGCTGCCCCTGCCGCGCCACGCCCCCACCGATCGTCCGTTTCCGGCAGCGGGCCTTGCCGGTGGGTTCCTGTTTGCGCCGGCGCACATTGTGGATGCGGTTAAACCCGATCCGCAGCTCTACTTTTTCGGAGAGGAGGTATCCCTGGCCGTGCGTCTCTGGACCCATGGCTTTGACCTGTTTTCGCCGAACGAGCACGTGCTGTATCACTACTACGGCCGCCAGGAAGACAGCAAACACTGGGAAGATAATCGGCGGTGGCATGCGCTGCACATGGAGTCGCTCGCTCGGCTGCGAACGCTGCTTGAACCGGCAAATACCGAGACCTACCGGCAGCCGATCGATCTTGAAGAATATGGGCTTGGGAACGCCCGAACGCTGGTCGAGTACGAACAGTTTTCGGGGGTCAATTTCACCGGCCGAACAATTGCCCAGCATGTGCGCTCCTATCCCTTCGTGATGACCGGCATTGTTGTGCAATCCATTCTGGGTCGCGCTGAGCTTAAGCCGGCGCGGGATGCCCACCTATTCCTGCTCGGTGATGAAGGGGTGCTCTTTTCAGAATCCACGGGAGACTTTGCGCGCCTCAATACCTCAGCTACCTATATCTGGTACCGGCTTACCGACGGTATCAACATACGCGAGCTTATTGGCGAGCTCGTCAAGGCCATCAACGAACCGCCGGCCCAGGTCGAAAAAATGCTCGCGGGACTACTGACCCACTGGGAAGGGCAACGTTTTCTTGCAAGCACCGACCAGCGGGAGGCACCCGCACCGCTGCAGCCGGCCAATGACGAACCGCCGGAGAATTACTCTGACTTTCCCAGTTGCCCGGCCCCCTGCGACGGTGGGGAGCTCCACTTTTACCGCCTCCTGGACACGGTTGTGCGCGTGCACTACCTGAGGCCGGAGCACGCGGCATGGGTTCACCCGGTATTGGCGCATATGGAGGTCGTGGACGCCCCTGCGGACTACGTGATCACAACGGCAGAATCGGAGAACGGGCTTTTTGCTTTTCTGGACCACAAGCCTGCTTTGCAGTGCGAAGAACTCTCCCAGCTTGCGCCATTAATCAAATTTAAGATCCTGTCGCTGGCCGGCCAGGCTCAGGATTACCTGCTCAACGTGCACGCCGGCGCCGTGAGTGGCGGCGAGCGCTGCCTGCTGCTGCCGGCAGCGGCCGGCAGCGGCAAAACGTCTCTGACTGCTGCACTCATCAACGCGGGCTATCGCTACTTCTCCGATGAGACCGCGCTTTTAGATCGAAGCAACTGCCACATCCGGCCCGTACCGCTCGCTTTGACCGTAAAAACGACCGGACGCAAAGTCCTGGAAGACATGTACCCGGCACTGAGAAGCCTGCCGGTGCACGAACGCAGCGACGACAAGTCAGTCCAGTACCTGCCACCTCCAGCTGCCGCGCCGAGCATGGACAGTAGCTTACCGGTGTCCACGATCGTGTTTCCTCAGTACACGGCAGACAAGGCCGGTTCCCTCGTACCGCTAAGCGACGCCGACGCGCTGGGACGCATTCTTAAGCACAGCGTTGCCTTCCGACGACGGCTGACGCTTGCTGACGCACGCCAGCTCGTCTCGTGGATTAGGACGGTCGACTGTTTCGCGCTCAGTTACCAGAGTTTTGATGAAGCCCTCGCGCAGATTGCTCAGATCACCGCCAGTGAGCGGTAACGGCCCGTTAACGCTGGCTGACTGCCGAGCGGTGGTGCGTGAGGATATCGGTGAGCTGCCCGCTGGCCTACATCCTTCCCGGAGCCTCAATGACAGCTCTGGCGGTTCAGATATGTGGGGACGCATCGTGGTCGCCGTACCTTCCTGTGCAGCGACGCAGCCGAGGCTGTCCAACTATCTTTCGATCTTTGAACCTTGGTTCGAGGCGCTGGGCCTGGCGTACTTTGTGGTGCTTGCGCATCCCACTGTGCCGGCCAAAGATGATTATCTGGTTCTTCCTGACAGCCGGGTGTTCGTGGTGCGGGCGAAAGAGGGCTACGAAACCCTGGCCCACAAGCTGGTCGTTTTTTATGACTACGTACTGCGTGAAACCGACTATACCCACGTTCTCAAGTGCGACGACGGCTGCCTGCTGAATCTGGCAAACGCGGCGAGCATGCTGGAGCTCGACTATGCCGGCACGATCATTCAGCCGACCCTGAACACGATCCATCAGGGGCGCTGCGCTGACACTTCCTTAAATCAGGTAGCGTTGGACCTGACCCATGGCCTTTCAGATATCGCCCGAGGCGGGCCAGGAGGTGAGCGCATCGAACTTGGGAAAATCGACTATGCAGCCGGCGGCTACGCCTACCGGCTCAGCCGGGCCGCGTTGCACGCCGTGACGCGGCATCGATCGCGGATCGAATCGCTTACGTTGAGCTACGAAGACCTGCTGTTTGGGCAGCTTTGTGCCATCGGCGGTTTCGCTGTTTCCCCGCTGAATCTCGGTCGTTATCACCGCATTGCCGGCACCGAATGTTAACCTTTGTAACACGCTATGTTTAAGCGCCTCGCTGTGCTTTTTCTTTGCTCCTTGGATGCGCTAGTTTAGGTAGTCTTAGGGGGCAAGTGATACTGGGATTGCAAAAACATGACAGATAAGGTCGACACGCAAGTCAACGACACCGCAAGCGACGTAGAAAAGGAGCGACGCGACTTTCTTAAGAAGGCCGGCGCCGCGGGGATGACGGCTCCCGCCGTAGCGATGCTCCTGTCGACTGAGGCAAAAGCCCAGTCCGTCGATGGTTACAACCAGCCTACGCCTGCTCCTGAGCCGACTCCTCGGCCCGAGACCTGACAGGCCGCTGCCAGGCTGCAACTCAGCCTGGACCGCAAGGCGGCGCACGGTTTGACCGTGCGTCGTTCCTGGCACACTGATTGGCGGTTTAGCGGGTCTTAGCGCCCCACCCAGGTTCCAATATCGTCGCTCAAAGGCGTCCCCAGATCGCGGGGACGTGCTAGCGTAGCTGCGTGAGTGAACACCAGTCGATTTCGTGAAATACCTCGTTGACGACCGCTTAGCGCTCGTGCGCGAGGAACTCAATCGCCGCAATTGGCAACCCACCGCGCGGGGCGACTGGCAGCTGCGCTGGAACCTGAGACACCCTCCCCGCGAAGATTTCGCGACCCTGAAGCGTGGGCAGCGTATCAGCTGCTATCCCGATTCCAGGCCGCTGACCAACAAGTGCGTGCTTAACGACACGCTGACGAAGGCGCGCCGACGGGTTGCAAGCCGCCACGCAAGCAACCCGTACGACTTCTTGCCCTTGGGTTACGTCCTTCCGCGGGATTATGACAAGCTGGTTGTGCAGGGCGCCCGCGAACCCGACAGCATCTGGATCGCAAAGCCGTCGGTGCTTTCCGGGGGTCGCGGGATTCGATTGACAAACGATGCCGCAGCGCTTGAGCCGACGCCAGATACGATTGTGCAGCGCTACCTCGCGGCGCCTCATCTTCTGAACTCAAGAAAATACACGCTGCGATTTTTTGTTCTGCTGACTCACCTCGACCCCCTCGTGATCTACCGGTATAGAGAAGGGCTAGTCAAATTCACGACCCGCCCGTTCACCACGGCAGCCGACTCCCTGGACGATCACTTCGTGCATTTGACCAATCCAGACGTGCTGAAAAACGATTCGGAAACGCCCGACGAGCTGGAGAGAATCAGCCACAGCCTGTACCGGCAGCGCCTGCGAGATCAGGGGATCAACGATGATGCGCTGTGGAGCGCCATTGATCGACTGATCATTCTCACCTTTATGGCGGCACGAGATCCGATGCTTGCGTATGGCCAACAGCAGTCGATCAGCACGGAGCGGTCATTTCAGCTGTTTGGCCTGGATGTACTCATTGACGAACAACTCAAACCCTGGCTGCTGGAGTGCAACTTCAGTCCGTCCCTCGATGTCGACGCCGAGGCGGGTAGTCGGTGGGCTGACCTCGAGCGCTCCATCAAGACGAGCGTGATTCGCGACACAGTTTCTATCGTCTCTGCCGGTATGTCCGCCGCCACTTCAGGCCAAGACCCCGCGGAAGCCGCGAGCCGTTTTCTGCGTGACGAATTGAATCACCGTGGCGATTTCCAGCGGCTCATGCCCGGGCAGGACGCATCGGGGCTGCTGCATTGTCTTCCGCTGCCGCGTCATCTTGACCTTGCTTTTGCTGACCCGGCCTTCGTCCCTGTGGAGTCCGCAGATCCGAAGTTTGTGCCATGTACCGCCGCGCGGTTTCGCATTGATGATCACCTGCTCCTGCTCGCTCGCGAGCCGGAGCGGCTGCTGATTTTGAACGCAATCGGGGCGTTTATCTGGCTGAGCTGTGAAGCCGGATGCCGAGTGTCTGAGATTGTCGAGGATCTGCAGGCGGTGGAAATGGACGCGACCCGGGCCTCCTCGTTGGTGCGCGACACCATGGCCGGGTGGATCACCAAGGGCCTGCTCGCACCCGAAGGCGCCGCCAAAGAACAGCTGGACGTGTCACGGCGCAAGACCGGAGCGGCCGATGACCGGGTCGCATCCTGGACCGGAGCCATTACGCGCGTTGCCGAGCGGCGATTCCTGGTCCTGGGCGACTTCAATTTTCCAGGCGATGAGCCCGGGAGTGACGGTCCAGACTGGTCTGAGCCCGACGCCGTGGGTCGGATCTGTCTTAAATTCCAAGCGGAAGGACAACCGGGTCGCTTGGTTTTCGGCAAAGACGACAGTCTCATCACCGTAGCGGGCATCATCGTGGTCAACTCAGATGCTGATCAGACAGAGTTTG
This sequence comes from Pseudomonadota bacterium, assembly GCA_039195135.1. Taxonomy (GTDB): domain Bacteria; phylum Pseudomonadota; class Gammaproteobacteria; order Xanthomonadales; family SZUA-38; genus JANQOZ01. The sequence goes on from JBCCVP010000007.1 coordinate 48,145, forward strand.
CAGGTCGCGCGAGTCCGGCCGTGGTTCTGAGCGAACTGCTTGCCGCTGAGGACACTAAAGTTGTGCTGCAGAAAAAGCCTATTCAGGAGCTTGTACGTTGGCTGACGGATACACCCTGCTACCGGCTGACCGCGTCGAGCAAGCAGGCATTTGAACGATCGCTGACTCGGCTCGTTGAGCCGTAATTGGCGGGGGCGCCGGGTGTCTTTGCAAGACAATCACGAGGTGGAATTGCTTCTGAACATTGTTCGAGGCGAACTGGATAACCGCGGTGAGGACGCGTTGGACGGCGTTGATGGGGTGGACTGGAATCAGCTGGTCGCGCTGGCCATTGAACACGATGTCGGCGGGCTGCTGTGCAGCGCTTTTCGCCGCACGCCAGCCGGTTGTATTCCCGAGGAGATCTACCAGGCAGCGGACGCGCACCTCAATTATCACCGTCAGCAAAACACCCGTTCTCTTGAGCTGCTCCGCGAACTCGGCGAGTTATTGGAGTCCGCCGGAGTTTCGATTATTCCATTCAAGGGACCCATGCTCTCTCGCCGCCTGTACGACGACCTGGCGCTTCGCAGTTTCAAGGACCTGGACTTTCTGGTGCCTGATGATCAGATTCAGGTCACGCTTGACTGCCTGAATGCTCGGGGATACCAGGAGGACATTCCTCCGCTCAGTCCTGCTCAACTGGCTCATTATCGCTACTACAACGGGCAGGCAATCCTGTTCGGCGATTCCCTCCCCATCGAACCCCACTGGTCTATCGTCCCCCGAGTCCTGATGATCAGACTGGATCACGAAAGCCTCTGGGAGCGAAGTGAAAACACTGCTATCGGTACCTGGCCCACGCGCCAGCTAGCCGTTGAAGACATGCTGATTGCGCTGTGCATTCATGGCGGCAAGGAACTATGGGGGACGCTCAAGTGGATCGTGGACATCGCCGTGCTGCTCAGGCGCAATCACGATCTGAAGTGGGAGGAACTGCATCGCCGCTCCCGCGCCTGGGGAACCTTGCGCATGGTGCTTCTTGGGTTAACGCTTGCGCAACGTTTCTTCGATGCGCCGCTACCGAAACAGGTCAGGCAGTGGATTGACGACGACGCTTCGGTGGACGCGCTTGCGCGCTACGTAGCCGAACTGCTTTTTGCTCATGACAAGTCATCACACCCTGCAAAGTACACACTGAACGGATACAACCTGCGACTGCGCGACACCAACCTGGACAGACTCCGCTTTGCCATCGCCACAACGTTTGTTCCCAGGAATGGATACTTCCAGCCCTATAAAATTCCTGATCGCCTTTTTGCGCTTTATTACCTGATCAAGCCGCTTCACGACGTCGCATTGCTGCCGCTTTGGAAGCTGCAAAAGCGCATTAGAGGGTCCTGAAGCAGTCTTGTAATCTGATAAATCCAACCCCACCAAAGCGCCGAGCATGCGTACCCTCCTTTTCAGACACGCAAAATCTTCCTGGGACCACCCTGGACTCTCTGATCACGACCGCCCCTGCCGACCGCGACAGGCGCGCCGGCCCGGCGATCTGGATGACCAACTATTGGCTGAATCACAAACGCAAGCATCACCAGCGTAACTGGTGCGCTTCCTTCGACCCAAAGATTTGCCGAATACGAAGAAACTGAGGTGTAGCGTCAAGTGTTATTGCAGGCAGGTACTTTCCGCGCTGCAGCTGTCCAGTGTCTTGAGGAAAGCAACCAGGCTCTTGGTTTCCGTATCGTTTAGTTCAAGCGGCACTAGCTCACCCATGGCGATCGCCGCCGGCGGTGGGTTTCGGTAGTGTTGAATCACCGCTTCCAGCGTCCCAAACCGGCCATCGTGAAAGTAGGGCGCAGTGGCTGATACATTTCTGAGTCCCGGAACCTTATAGGCCCCATTCAGGTTGCCCGGCAGGTGGTCCCGGGGAACGAAGTTCAGTGCCGCACACTGGGCAGCCGGCGCGTCGCTGTAAAGCCCTAGGCAGTTGAACTCGTCCAGCAGGACGGCGCGCAGTCCAATCGCACGGCCCAGGTCCAGGGTGCCCTCACCGTCCAGATTGCCGGTACCAACGTTGTGGAAGTTCTGGTTGGTCAGCAGCGGACCATTGTGGCAGCGCAAGCAGCGCGTGCGTTCTGTATCAAGAAATAGTCGCAGGCCGGCCTGTTCGTCCGGCGACAGCAATCTGGCCGCTTTTTTTGCGTCTCCCGCAAACACTGCAGCGACAAAGTGATCGAATCGACCCGGCCGGTGACTCAGGGTGCGCTCATAAGCCGCAATCGCCTTGCCGATGTTCACGAATACCCGGTTTATCTGGAGGCGCTGGGCTTCAGACATCTGGTACCAGGCGTTCTTTGCGGCCCGATCGCCATAGGGTCCGGCCTACGCCGGCAGATCCTCAAGCGGCGGCAGCGGGCCAAAAAGCCGCGTGTAGGGCTCGCTGAGAACCGGGTTCCGGGCCAACGCATGGGTTACGCCAACCCGGGTCCCGCCCATCTCTGCGGCCGCTTCAAGCGGGCCCAGAGCCTGGGACCAGAGGCTGTCTTTGCGACCGTCCCAGTAAAGCCAAGGACGGTAGGCCACTCCTAGCAGCCCGGGCGCGTGACGGCTCATCGGCGCAAGGCCCTTGGACAGAACCCTGCCGTCGGTGAAAAACCGGCCCGGTTCATGGCAGGTGGCACAAGCTACCGCTCCGGTGCTGCTGAGGGATGGGCTGAAAAACAGCTGTTTTCCGAGGGCCGCGGCTTCGGGATTGTCCGACATCCGATTAGATGGTGAAGGTGGCGGCTCGCCCAGAGATCCCAGTGTCAGCGTTTTGAGGAGTGTCTTTTCCTGGGCGGTCCAGTCGCCGGCCGAGCTTTCCGGCGGCACTGATGCGGCTCCCTGCACTTGGCCGTCGGGCGTCAGTTGAAACTCAAAGTCCACCGTGTCCCAGCCGTCTGCCCCGCCGACGCCAACCCGCAGCAGCCAGGCGCCAGCCATGTGAAAGCTGACACCCTCCACCACAAAGCGACCCTCCCCAAGGTGCTGCGTCACGACCGGTTTGATGGCGAGACCGTGGCTGTGCCCGGGCATACCCCCGTCAAGCACAAGCTGCCGGGGCACAAGAGGGCGACCCGCCGGGTCGCGCACATGAATCTGCCAGCGGTGCAGACGGCGTAGCGGCACCGGTTGTGCCGCCGGCATGAGAAGAACGTGATAGCTGCCGGCGCGGCTGGTCGCTTGCAGTGTTGGCTCCGCGTGGGTACGCGGCGCCAACATAGTCATAGCGAGGACAGCAAAGGCAAACAGCACGTTTCGGATCATCGATAGCCAGGCGGACCTGAGGCAGCACGCTCGGCAATTCAAGCACAAGCTTGAGTGGGCAGCGGGCGTCGTTACAAATGTTGACGAATCAGACCTGCCGATGTCAGCGCGCGATCCGTACATTGGTAGCAAGGGGGTAATGCGGGACGGGGAAGGGCCCTGCGCTAGCAACGCGTAGGAGGTTAGACAGAAATCTTGATTCCCGACGGTTCGAAATGGCTGACCCATTGGATGGGAAAGGTTTCAGCCGCGCTTGTAGTATTGCTGGTGATCACGCCCACGGCGATGGCCCAGCCTCATATCGATGGGCAATGGAGTTCGGTCATCAACTGGCCGCATATTCCCGTATCTGCGGCAAACCTGCCGGACGGGCGAATCCTCACCTGGGCTTCCAACGAACGCAACGCGTTCCCGGCCGGACCCGAGTACACCCACGCCGCAACCTGGAACCCGGAAACCGGGCAATTTGCCGAAATACCGCACCCGGCGCACGACATGTTCTGCGCTCATCTTGTCATGCTCGAAAGCGGTGAGGTATTCGTCAACGGCGGCCGCAACCAGGCCAATAGTCCGTGGACCAGCACTTTCGATCACACGACCAGCAGCTGGACTCCGCGCGAGGATATGAACCGAGGACGCTGGTATCCCACCACCGTCGCCATGCCCAATGACCGGGTATTTACCGCCATCGGCAGCGGTGGTGGTCAGTATCCCGAGCTATGGACCGCGGGCCAGGGCTGGTCATCCAAAAACGGTATTAACCTTAACGCTCCCATCCTCGACTACAACGACCACTACGAACGAAACTGGTGGCCGCTGCTGCACCTTGCGCCGAACGGTCAGATCTTTCACTCCGGACCAACGCCGGTCATGCACTATATCGATCCGACCGGTAACGGCAGCATCAGCGCCACGGGGCCGCAGATCACCGGCTGGTACCCCAAACATGGGGCTACCGTCATGTATGACGAGGGACTGTTGCTGACCGCCGGCGGCGCCATCGCCGGGGACAATACGGCGAGCACCGACCGGGTGATGGCCATCGACATCAACGGCCCCACACCGCAGGTCAGCAACGTGGCCGACATGAATCATGCGCGCAAGTTTCCAAACGCCGTCATGCTGCCGACCGGCGACGTGCTCATGGTTGGCGGGAACACCTCGGGCAACAAGTTTGATGACACCGGCGCAGTTCTCAACCCCGAGATTTGGGACCCTGCGACGGGTACCTGGCGCGATGTGGCGGCTCAGGCCGTGCCGCGGACCTATCATTCGATTGCGCTGTTGATGCTGGACGGCCGGGTACTTTCCGCCGGCGGCGGCCTCTGCGGCAACTGCTCCGCAAACCACCCGGACGGTGAAATCTACTCGCCGGACTACCTATTTAATCCTGACGGCTCGCTGGCTCAGCGCCCGCAGATTACCGCGGCACCACCGGCGGTAGGCTACGGCGCTACCTTCAACTTGACCGCGACGCCGGGTATATCGTTGTTTTCGCTGATCAAAATGTCAGCCACCACCCACGGGGTCAATACGGACCAGCGTTTTCTGCGGGTCCCGTTCAACGAAGTTGCCGCCGGCGAGTACGAGCTGACATCCCACAGCAACCCCAATGTACTGACCCCCGGCTACTACATGTTGTTTGCCGTGAACCAAGCCGGCGTACCTTCCGAGGCAGCGGTCCTCCAGGTGGTAACTTCGGGCCTGCCTCAGATCGTCTCCCCAGGCAACCGCCTGAACAACGAAGGTGACCACGTGGCCCTGCCCGTGCCGGCCAGTGATCCAGACGGCGGGACGCTGACATTTTCCGCCGCCGGACTGCCCGCCGGCCTGGCAATCGATCCGCAGACCGGTGTCATCGCCGGGACGTTTGCCGCTGAGGGCAGCTATGCCGTTCAGGTTTTTGCCAGCGACGGTGACGCCGACGCCAACGTGAGTTTTACCTGGGACGTCCTGCCCGCAGGGGCCGGCAGCGGCGAAATCCTCCGCGAGTGGTGGACGAACATCAGCGGCACCGCGCTGTCCGCCCTCACTGGCAATGCTGACTATCCGGATAACCCGGACGGCTGGGCCATCGACTCCCGGTTTGAAGCGCCTACCAACTGGGCCGATAACTATGGCACGCGCATGCGCGGCTACCTGCACCCAACCCAGAGCGGCCAGTACCGCTTCTGGATTGCCAGCGACGACAACGGCGAACTGTGGCTTTCCACCGACGACAGTCCGGGAAATGCCAGTCGCATCGCCCGGGTACCGGGCTGGTCAAGCTCCCGCCAGTGGGACAAATATTCGGAGCAGGAATCTCAATGGATCAGCCTGCAGGCGGGCCAGCGCTATTACATCGAGGCGCTGCAGAAGGAAGGCGGCGGCGGAGACAATCTGGCCGTCGCCTGGCAAACCCCGGCGGCGGGGCTGGCCGTGATCGACGGCCAGTACCTGTCGCCACTTGCGAGCCAGATCAACACGCCACCGTCGCTAGCGTCCCCCGGTGCGCAGCTCAACAACCTCGGGGAAGCGCTGACCGTGGATCTTTCCGGCAGCGACGCGGACGGCGATGACCTGACCTATGGCGCCGCGGGGCTGCCCACCGGCCTGGCGATCAATCCGGCCAGCGGCATCGTCTCGGGAACGCCCACCGCGGGCGGCTCCTATCAGGCATGGGTGATTGCCGATGACCAGAACGGCGGAACGGCCCGCGTGGATTTCACCTGGGTCATCAATCGGCCGCCAACGCTGACGAATCCAGGAACGCAAAGCGGGACGGCGGGCGAAAGCGTGGGCCTTACGCTAACCGCCAGCGACGCCGACGGCGATGAGCTGACGTTTGCTGCCAACGGGTTACCCGGCGGCGTCAGTGTTAACGCCGGCTCGGGTGCCTTGACCGGTCAGCTGAATCAGGCCGGACTTTATTCCGTCCTGGCAACGGTGAGCGACGGCCGGGGCGGCACGGATCAAGTGAGCTTCGCCTGGCAGGTGAACGCCAATCCGGTACTGGCGGATCCTGGCGATCAGCAGGGTACGGTCGGCGACGCGGTCCTGCTGGATCTGAACGCCAGCGATCCGGACGGTGACGATCTCACCTTCGACGCCTCCAATCTCCCGCCCGGTCTTAGTCTGGCGCCGGGCAGCGGGCGAATCAGCGGCACGCTGATCGCCGGCGGCAGCTACGCGGTGAACGTATCGGTGACCGACGGCAACGGCGGGAGCGACGAGCAATCGCTGACCTTTACCGTCAACACCCCGCCGAACCTGCAAAACCCGGGATCCCAGCTCACGACGATCGGCGCTTCGGTAAGCCTGCAGCTGGTGGCGTCCGACAGCGACGGCGACGGGCTGAGTTTCGACGCCACCGGCCTGCCGCCGGGCCTATCGATAGCCGCGGCTTCGGGATTGATCAGCGGCAGCCCGAGCACCGCTGGCGTCAGTAGCGTGACGGTTGAGGTTTTCGACGGCGCCGGCGGCGCGGCGGAAGTCGTATTTACCTGGGTCATCAATGCACCGCCAGTTCTGACGCCACCGGCGAATCAGACCGGGGTTGAGGGCGCCGCGGTTGCGCTCCAGCTCATTGCAAGCGATCCCGATGGCGACACCCTGAGCTATGGCGCCACCGGGCTGCCCGCCGGGCTGGCCCTGAACAGCGGTACCGGCGCAATTACCGGCGCGCTGGCCAGCGCCGGCAACTACACGACGTCGGTGAGTGTGAGTGACGGCCGCGGCGGCAGCGCTGGCGCTACCTTCAGCTGGGTTGTGGAAGAGCCGCCGCCGGTCAATCAGCCCCCGGTGCTGATTAATCCCGGTCCGCAGCAGGCGGTGGAAGGAGACCTCATCCAGCTGCAGCTCCAGGCCAGCGATCCCGATGACGATCCGTTGACCTTTGCCGCAAGTGGTCTTCCCGCCGGCGTAACCCTCAACCCGACGTCGGGATTCATGTCCGGAACGCTGACCGCGGCCGGAAGCGGGAGCGCCACCGTCGTCGTCGACGACGGTCAGGGTGGCACGGACGTTGAGACCTTCTCCTGGGAGATAGCGCTGCCCCCCAACACGCCGCCGGTTCTGGCCAACCCGGGCCCGCAGCAGGGTACCGTCGGCGAGTCGGTCGGTCTGGCTTTGTCCGCCAGCGATGATGATGGCGATGCACTGACCTTCAGCGCGTCCGGTCTGCCCGACGGTCTCGCCATCAATCCCGAGACCGGCGTGGTCAGCGGCACTTTGCTCACCGGCGGTGAGTTTCCAGTGGTGCTCCAGGTAGAAGACTCCCGCGGAGACACCGATACGGCAAACCTGAGCTGGAGCGTGAATCAACATCCGACCCTCTCCACGCCGCCGGACCAGCAGCACAACCTGGGGGCTGACATCAGGATGCTTATCACCGCCAGCGACCCGGAAGGCGGCGCTTTGACCTACGCCGCCAACGGATTGCCGCCGGGTCTGGCGCTGAATCCGGCCAGCGGCGAAATCAGCGGCGTACTCACCCAGGCGGGAGACTTCAGTGTCGAGCTGAGCGTTGGGGATGACTCCGGGGGACAGGCGAGCGGCAGCATGGACTGGTTGGTCAATACGCCACCCACGCTGGACCCACCAGAAGATCAGTCCGGCAATCTGGATGAGGCTGTCGCGCTTGCCCTAATCGGTCAGGATGCAGACGGTGATCTGCTGCAGTACCAGGCGACCGGCCTGCCCGCCGGCCTCGAGCTGGACCCGGTGACCGGCGTCATCAGCGGCGGCCTGTCCGCAGCAGGGGATTACGGCGTTGTGGCCACCGTTTCCGATTCCCGCGGCGGCATCGCCGAAGCCGCCTTTGACTGGTTTGTGAACAGCCCGCCGGAACTTGTGGCGCCGGGGGATCAGACCGCCGGAGCCGGGCAAACGGTCGACCTCCAACTCGATGCTACCGACGCGGACGGCGGCACGCTGCTGTTTGGCACCAGCGGTCTTCCCGATGGTCTGGAACTGAACCCCGAGACCGGTTTGATCGCTGGGCTAGTGAACGAGGCGGGCAGTTTCAACGTCTCCGTCAGCGTGACCGATGGCCAGGGCGGCAGCGACGATGCGGCGTTTGTCTGGCGGGTGGACCCGGCGGCGCCGATTGAGATCGCAGCGATCGTGTCACCGCCGCAGCTTGTCAATACATCAATCACGTACACCGCGGTCGCCAGCGGCGGCCCCAACCTGCGCTACAGCTGGCTGTTCGGTGACGGCACGCCCGCCACGCCAGCGGACGAAAGCCCGTCCGTGAGTTATCAGTTTGCCGGGCCGGGCCGATACCTGGTGAGCCTGACGGTTACGGATGACGCGGGCCAGGAGCGCTCGATTCAGTTTGGCCAGGCCATACACCGACCTTTGACCGCTGGCCGACCGGAGGCATCCTCCAGTCTGATGCTCGACCGAGTTTCGGACACGCTGTGGAATGTGAACCCCGACAACCACACCGTGACGGTGACCGAACTCGACAGCCTGGCGGTTGCCGCGGAGATCGCCGTTGGGCGTGCGCCGCGCTCGCTCGCTGCTGACGGCGCCGGCAATATCTGGGTCACCAACAAGTCCGACGCTAGCCTCAGCGTGATCGATGCCGCCACGCGGCAGGTTGTAAACACCATTGCTCTGACGCCGGGCGCACGCCCTTGGGGTGTGGTCTATCTGGCCCAGACCAACCAGCTTCTGATCACCCTTGAAGGCACCGGCGAGCTGCTGGTGCTCGATCCCGATACCGGCGCCCAGGCTGACCTCCGAGAACTGGGCCATGGCATTCGACATTTGTCGGTGAGCGCGGACGGTGACCGGGTGCTGGTCTCTCGTTTTATTACCCCGCCGCTGCCGGGCGAACACACCGCGACGCCGCAGGTCCAGACCGGCGAGCAGCGCCACGGCGGCGAGGTGATCGTGCTCGATGGAACGACGCTCACGGAAATCAAAACCATCGTGCTTCGGCACAGCAATCGCCTGGACTCGGAGCACACCGGCCGCGGCATACCCAACTACCTGGCAGCGGCGCTGATTTCTCCGGACGGCAGCATGGCATGGGTACCTTCCAAGCAGGACAACATTCTCCGCGGCAGCCTGCGCGACGGACGACCGCTCACCCACGACCTGTCGGTGCGTGCGGTCTCCTCGCGCATCAACCTGAACACGCTCGACGAGCAGTTTTCCGCGCGGGTCGACCACGACAATGCCAGCATGGCAAGCGCCGCAGCGTTCGGTCGCTATGGCAACTACCTGTTTGTGGCCCTTGAGGGCAATCGCCAGATCGCAATTGTTGACCCCTACGCAGGTACCGAGCTGTTTCGCTTTGCCACGGGCCGGGCGCCGCAGGGTGTGGCGGTCTCGGACGATGGACATACGCTCTACGTGCACAACTTCATGGACCGCAGCATTACCGTTCACGATATCCGCAGCGTGGTGCAGCAGGATGTTTTTGACGTGCCGCTCAAGCGGACGATCAGCACGGTGGCGAATGAGAATCTGGCTGCCGAGATTCTCCTCGGCAAGCAATTGTTTTATGACGCGGCCGATCCGCGTTTGACGCTGCAGGCCTATATGAGCTGCGCCTCCTGTCACAACGACGGCGGTCAGGATGGTCGCATCTGGGATTTCACCGGCTTCGGCGAAGGCCTGCGCAACACCATCAGTCTCGAAGGACACGGGCAAGGCCATGGTCTGCTGCACTGGAGTGCCAACTTCGACGAAATCCAGGACTTTGAGGGACAGATCCGCAACTTCGCCGGCGGCACCGGCCTGATGTCCGACGACGACTATCACAGCGGTACCCGCTCGCTGCCCTTCGGCGATCCGAAAGCGGGCCTGAGTGAAGACCTGGATGCTCTCGCCGCCTACCTCCAATCATTAACGCAGTTTGGGAACAGCCCCTACCGGCAGGACACCGGGCCCGAAGCCGCCCTTGCCAAAACAGGCCAGACCGTCTTCGACCTTGCCGACTGCGGCAGCTGCCACCGCGGGTCCGCCTTCACCGATAGTGAATCTGCACTGCTCCACGATGTGGGAACGCTCTCGCCCCACAGCGGACCGGTGACCGGCCTGGACACGCCAACGCTGCGCGGCCTGTGGCTGACGGCGCCCTACCTGCACGACGGATCCGCCGCGACGCTTGAGGATGCCATCGCGTCCCACAAGCTCGGGCAGCAGCTCACCAGCGCCGACGTGGCGGCCCTCGCCGGCTATCTGAAGGGCCTGGACGACCGGGCCTCGGAAGCCACCCGCGCCGAGGCGGTCTTCCGCAACAGCTTTGAGTAAGTCCCGCGCACCAATGCTCTCCAGCTACAGCGACGGACTGACTCGCCAATTGTCTTGGTTGTTCGAACTACTTCGACGCCGTTAGGTCGGCCAAATCGAAATGGTCGACCTGACTTTGGATCTCAAGCTGCTCGTTTAAAACGAAAGCGCTTAGAAAGGGCGCGCTAAAGCGTTTGCCTTGAAACTGCCCGGTCCAAACGCCGGTTACCCAAACCACCCGATCACCCAGGGGCTCAAGTTTTGTGAGTTTGACCCGTATTCCTGATTGCTGGGCAAACACCAGTCTCAGGTAATCCAAGGATTGGGCTCTGCCCGACAGCCGCACCCCTGCGGTGGGGTCGTAGAACTCAAAATCCTCCGCAACCATTGCCCCCAGCTCGTCCAGCTTTTCGCTCTCCAGCAGGACGAAGAGATGCCGGATTCGCTGCTCGGGCGTGGATTGGCCGGAGGACTCTGCTGAGAAGGCGGCGGGCATGGGTAAAGAACACAACACAAAAACCAGTGCTTTATACATGTCTGATTCTCCGTAGCAGCCAAAGACTCACAGCACCGACAAGCACGATGTTGCCGGCATAAGCAAACGTCTGAACTGACACATCCTCCGGCCCTGGCAGTACCTTGTCGATGACGCTGGCCGCGGCGTTAAAGAACGTGTGGAGAAGGATGGCCAGAAACACGCTGCCCCGGCCTTTGAGGTGGACATAGGTAAAAAACAGACTCAGGGCCACCGTATTCAGACAGTACAGACCAATGGTGGCCGCGTTTACCGGGAGAAATGCAGGGATGGCTGCTCCCGGAAAAGTAAACGAAGCCAGATGCCAGATTCCCCAGGCCAATCCAACCAGGATGGAACTCTGCACGGGGGAGAATCGCTCAAGGAGGCGCGGCAGCATAAAGCCGCGCCAGCCCAGTTCCTCTCCCATCGGGCCAAAGGGCAAGGCGAGCAAGAGGGCCGTAGGTAGCGCTGCCAGACCAACCATCAGGTGCACCGTCAGTGCGCCGCCCGATGACAAGACCGCCATCGCCTGAGCAGCGGCGTAAAACAGCAGCGGACCAAGCAGCACGAGCAGGTAGGCCTGCCATCCGCATCGGACCAGCAGCAACTTTTTCAGCAGCGCCTTGAGCGCTGATTTGTCGATTGTCCACTGCACCGCTATGGCAGCAATGGTCGGGCCGTAAGCGCCGATTAGCCCAATCAGTGAAAGGGGCGTAATGGCCTCATGCCGCAGAATCAGCTGATAGCTTGGATACAGAAAGGACCAGGAGATGGCGTAATTCAGAATCAGGAATGCCAAGATTGGGTGTTGGCGAATCCACGTCTTCATGGGCTTAAGCGGCGCATACCGGCCTCCCGATCTGGCGATACCTCGTGAATCGGAAGAAGTATTCTGGGACACGCAGTCAGGTGCGCGTGCCTAAGGTCACCAGGGCAAGATCACGCCGTCATCCAGGCGTTGGCTGCCGGGACAGTCATTGGAACCTCAAAGAACGTCGCAGCGCCAAAGGCATCTGCCTCGTTGAACCCTGTGCCCTGGGGCTGCTAAGGAAGACTCATGAGCAGCCGTTCCCGGAAGCGCCGGATCCGTTTCGCGTTGAGTCCGATGTCCGACGTACCGACTCGGGACTTGGAGCGCAAGTCCACGAGCGTAACCTCATTGCCCGGCGTGATGCGGATGACCACGTCGTCCTTGAAGGCAAACCAGGGCGTGGTTTCCGTCGCTTCAATCCGCCCCTCAACCACATCGGCCGCATGCACCTCCCAGCCCAGCTCAGCCGCAGTTGCCTCGGCCTGAGCGAACACTTCGGGTACCGTGGCTCGGATCCGAATGGTCTGCAGGTCCGGGTAAGCCTCGCGCTGCATGGCGGCTGTTTCCTCACCGGCATAGTCGACCGGGTTGGGGGCAGCAGCGCGCAGGGGTGCAATGGCAACGAACTGCGGCGGGTCCTGGGTGTTGGTGGTAATGTCGTGGATCGGCGGCACCCCCGTGGCCTGGGACCGCAGGACCACCGGAACGCTGGCCGCGCCACCCGCCAGCACCATGCCCAGCAGCGCGAGTACCGCCGACCCCTTACCGCTGCGCCAGCGCACGAGCAGCGCGATCACGCCGAGCACGGCCGTGCCGATCGCGGCATAAACCACATAAAAAAACACCCGGAACGTCAGACCGAGCTCCCACCACCCCATGCGATAAGCCGGGCCCGTCAGCAACAGCGCAACCGCCGCCAGCAGGCCAAGAAGGAAGGTCAAACGCGCCAGCCAGGGCATTGGGGTGCTCCAGGTAAGTGGTTGGACGCCACCTTAGCATCACCCGCGCCGCCCTGCGGTGAAGTCTAACCTCCCGAGTCTGCACGTCCCGGGTCAAAAAAACCGCCCGGACCGGATCGGGCCCGATCTGGCACCTGGTCCTGTCCCCTCGGGTTCAGCCTCGCCCCGGGCGGTGGCGTCGCGCGCTGGCTGACGCCCTCAACAAAGCTGTTCCCGCGCCTTTTTAGCGGGGCCACCCGGTCGCTATACTCCAGCCACGACAACAAGAGTCCTGCGGTCTGAGGGAAAAAAATCAGTGCTCGACCATCAGATCACAAAAATCGGTTGTTGGGCGGTGATGATCTCTTCGATTCTCACGCCCTTGGGCAGCAGCGCGCAAAGCCTTTCCTTTGAGCCCGTCGTCGGTCAGCAGTCTGCCATCGCCTTGCATCATGACAGCCTCCAGGTACTGACCATCGAGGCCTGGGTGCGCCCAGCGAGCAATCCTCAGCCGGTGCGCTACATAGCATCGAAGTCCCAACCGGGAGCGGGACTGACTCTGGTCACGATCAACCAGTCCGGCGCTGCCCGCTATGGGTTTGAAGTGAACAACAGCGAACCGGTTTCAACACTGGTTACCAGCAGCTCAACGAGCCAGCTCAATGAATGGTCCCACATTGCCGGCGTCATCAGTGATGGCCAGGCGAGGCTTTACGTCAATGGTGAGCTGGAAGGTGAGCGGAGCCTGGCCGGTGGTACCGGGTTTAACACCGCCGACCTGACGCTGGGCACCAGTCCGGTTGGCGTCTCATCCAACTGGCACGGTCTGATCGACGAAGTTCGGACCTGGTCCGTCGCGAGGACGCAGGAACAGATTCAGGCGGCCATCAATCGCAGTCTGGTTGGCGAGCTCGATAATCTGGTTGGCTATTGGCGGTTTTTCGAAGGTGAGGGAAGTCAGTCCTTGGATAGCTCCGGCCAGAGCTTCGAGGCGCAGAATATTCTGGGCACCATGAACCTGGTTAACGTGGCGTGGGGCGGCAACGCGCCCCTGGATGACCTCAGCTCCGGGCCCGATCCGTTTGAGCCAGACGACACAATTTTCGCAGCAAACCCGCTGGCGATCGAAGCGATTGAAACCCGAACCTTCAACGCCGGAGACGAGGAGTGGATCCGGTTCAGGTTAGCGACCGAGTGCAACAATACGATGGCCCATCGCGTTGTCCCCCTTTCCTCCGACCCAAGATTCCAACCGATTGTTGAAACCTACAGCACTGAGATCCTATCCAATCCCGCTGCGCCGCCGACGGGAGTTTACGGTAGCTGTGGGCAAAACCGGGCGGTGGAGTTCGACTCCTGGCAACCCTTCTGGCGGATCCGTAATTGCCCCGACGCTGTCGCGCCCGGGGAGGCGGTCGGCTACGCGCTGGAATTTGTCTACCGGGATGGAATCTGCGGCCTGATCAATAGCGTTTCCGGTGTCGTCCGCGAACTCACAACCGGGCAGCCGGTGGGTTCAAGCTTTGTGCTGTCGAGCACCAATAACTTCTCCGCCACCAATCCGGCGACCGGTGAGTATGCGTTTGCGAACGTGGGGTCGCCGGTGACCATCGATCTCGTATCGGAACAATTTGAGGCGCCATCTCAGTCCATCACCGTGGCCGGCGGGCAGATGCAGCGCGTTGACTTCTGCGCGACGCAGAAAGGGACTATTTTTCTCGGCGGTTTTGAAGCGGCCAATTGCCCTTAGCGGTTCGCCTGGATGTCGAAGATTTCTTGGCTTTTACATCTAGCACTCCTCACGCACACCACTACACTGTAGGTCGGCTTGAAGACAGTACTCAGGGACAGCCTTGGCTGACGTTTTTATTTCCTACGCACGCGCCGACCGGGCCCGGGCCGAGCAGCTGGCCAGGGCCCTGGCCGAGCGTGGACTGACCGTCTGGTGGGACCGCGGCTTGACGCCGGGCGCGGACTTCTCCGCGCAAATTGAGCGCGAGCTGGCGCAGGCAGGCGCGGTCCTGGTGTGCTGGTCGGAAAACTCGCTGCAGTCGCGCTGGGTCAAAGACGAGGCGGACGAGGCCGCCCGAACAGACAAGCTGGTGGCGGTGACCCTTGACGGCAGTCTGCCGCCGCTGGGCTATCGTCAGTATCACGCGCTTGATCTCCAGGGTTGGGACGGCGACGAGAGCGACAGCCTGCTGGATGAGCTGGCAGGTGCCCTCACCGCCGGCGAAACACGCAAGTCAGGTCCAAATGCAGGCATGGCGGACGGGTCGCAGACAGCATCGGCGGCACCCAAACGCCGCATGCTGCCCGTTTTTGCCGTCCTGCTTGTCGCCCTGGGCGCGCTGGGCGTTTACTTTGGGCAGCAGCAGCCAAAGGCAGATCTCGAACCCGCGTCGACGAGCCCTCAGTCGTTGGCGTCTCCCGAAGGGTCGAGCCGCACGCCGTCCACGCGATCAGCGCCCCAGCCAGCGTCGATAGCCGTCCTGGCGTTTGCAGACCTGTCGGCAGACGGCGACCAGGGCTACTTCGCAGACGGCCTGGCCGAGGAGATACTCAACGTGCTGGCCCGGGTCGACGGGCTGAAGGTTGCGTCACGAACCTCTGCTTTCGCATTGCGCGACCGCCGGGAGATGGGGATCAAAGCCATGGCCGAAGTGCTGGGGGTCAGGCACGTGCTGGAAGGCTCGGTACGAAAGGCCGGCGACACGGTCCGGATTACTGTCCAGCTGATCGACGCCCTCGAGGATAATCATCTTTACTCAGAGGCCTTCGATCGGGCCCTGAGTGCGGAGAAGCTGTTTCAGCTGCAGGAAGACATCGCGCGCGAGACGGTCGCGGCGCTGGCCAAAAGGGGCCTGCTGCCCGACGTGGACCGGGAGAGCATTCAGGTAGCCACCGAAACCAACAGCCTGAGCGCCTATGAGGCCTATCTCGAGGCCCACGAGATTTTTCTGACTCGAAATGCGACACTTTTTGAAGACATGCTGGCGCTGTTTGAGCAATCGGTCAACGACGACCCGACGTTTGCCCGGGCCCACGCGGCGCTCAGCAACGCCTACACCATCATGCCGGGCTGGGGCTTTGATGGCAGACCCTATTACGAGCTGGCAAAGGCGTCCGCGGAACGCGCGCTTGAGCTCGATCCCACCCTCGGATCACCGTACGCCGTGCTCGCCGGCCATGCCTGCGAGCCGGCAGGGATCTACTGTGTTGCGCGGGAGGAGATGCTCAGCAAGGCCATCGCCAACGATCCGGAAAACCCCGCCCTTTACAACTTCCGAGGACAGTATCTGCTGGACGCGGGCTACAACGGCGAAGCCAACGAGGATTTTCGGCAGTGTCTGGAAATTGACCCCACGCGAATCCTCTGCCGGTCGTTTCTGATGATCACCGAGGCCCGGGCAGGCAGGCTCAACGAGAGCTTTCAGATGGGGCTGGAGCTGGCAGCCAGTCGAGTTACGTCGCTCCACGTCTTTACCGTTGCGGCGATGCTATTTACCGAGGGGAGAGGGGAAGACGCGCGCCAACTGGTGGCGTTGATGCCCGCCGACGACTTCGATATGGATCAATTCTCCAACCTCATGTTTGGCGACCCGCCGGCGATACAGTCCGACTACGACTTGGCGTATCAGCTCATGTTGGAAACGGCCATGCGAGAGCAACCAAAGGACCGCCGGTCCCCGCCACCGGCGATGCTGTATTTTTTGCGGCAATTTGATCAGCTCAAAGAGTTTGGCCAATTTGTCGTCTGGCAGACCCTACACCAAGACTTCCTACAGTCGCCCGTCCGCTACGCGATGTTCGAAGACCTGGCGCTGCCGCAATATTGGCGCGAACGCAGCTTTCCCGACCGGTGCCAGCCGCTGGAAAACGTCGCCGCGGGAGAACGGGACTATCGCTGTGACTGATGAGGACGTGTGCGCACAAACCAAAAAAGGGGTCAGGTTAACTTTCCTACGTTTTGAAGAACGTTGTAGGAAAGTTAACCTGACCCCTCTTTAGACCCAAACCGACGTTCAGGGGCTGGCTGACACTCGAGCCCTGGAACAAAAAGCAGGAAAAATGCATGCCAATAGTGACTTTAGTTTTTGCGGTGGGCCTGATCGCGCTCGGCCTTGCCACCTGGATCACCGCGGGCCAAACGAGCATGACGGCCCTGATTCCAGCCTTTTTCGGGGTCCCGCTGGCATTGGCCGGGCTTTGCGCCCTGCGCGAAGGCTGGCGTAAACACGCCATGCACGCCGCGGCCGCCGTCGCGCTCCTCGGAGCCGGCGGGGCGCTGGGACGCGCCATACCTTCGCTGGATTTTTCCCAGCCGCTGCGAATGGCGACCATCTCCCAGCTTGTTATGGGCGTGGCACTGGTTGTTTTTCTGGTGCTCTGTGTGCGGTCCTTTATCCAGGCGCGGCGCGCCCAGGCTGGCTGACGGAGCTTCGCCTCACGCTCGTCGCCGTGGCGCAATCGGCGAACGCCATCGTTATCCGTGCACCTCGAGAACGTTGTCGATACCACACAGCTCAGCCTCCAGCTCGCTGCCCTGGAGCGAGGCGTTGGTCCGAACCTTGGCAGAATTCAAGTAGGTTTCGGGTCGACTTTGGTTGCCGCATCACCAGGCACTTGGTCCCGTCACCTAGAATGTCCTCCGTATGCGAATCCTCCTTCTCAGACACGCTAAGTCATCCTGGGACCAGCCCGGACTCCGGGATCACGATCGCCCTCTCGCCGGTCGAGGTCAGCGCGCAGCCCCCGCGATGGGTGCGCACTTTGCCGGCACCAATCTCCGCATTGACCGGATCATCAGCTCCACGGCCGCTCGGGCGCTTGCCACGGCGCGTCTTTTCCGAGAGGCCTTCGATGACCAGACCCCGCTAACGAGTCGTCGCGACCTCTTCCATGCTGGCCCGAAAACTCTCCTGTCCGTCGCTTTGGAAGAAGCAGGCGGGGACGAAGACTCAAACGTCATGCTGGTCGGACACAACCCGGGGATGCACGATCTCGCCCGGTTCCTGTGCAGCGAGGGCCAACCGGGTGACGTAGCTCGGCTGAACGCCAAGTTTCCGACCGGCGCGCTGGCCGAATTCGATCTGAAATCCCAACCCCTAGCGCCGTCGCAAACCCAACTACCAGCGGGGCGATTGGTGCGCTTCGTCCGACCCAAAGATCTGGCGACGGCGAAGGAGCTGAGATTGTAGAGGCCTTGGAGAAGGAGATGCGACCCGTCCCTGGGCGTCCGGCTGGTGTACCAAACAGCATGGAACCGCAGAGTCTGTTAACCGGCGCATGGCGTCAAATGCGATGGAATTGGCAATAATTTCGGTGATGTTTGGTCAAAATCGAGCCGCCTCATGGCGAAATTGGACACAAAAATGAACGCACCTTGCCCTAACAGGCGAACGATCAGCGCGCTGGTTTGGCTGCTTGCCGCACTGCCGCTGGCCGCGCTTGGGTCTGATGAGCGCTACGTCGGCCCAAGATTGGTGGCGCACCATTCGGGCAGTCTGTTGGTTCACAATACGAAATTCCGCTACCCCGCAGAGGAGCGAATAGCGTTTCGCACGCGCGAACACCTAGAGACATCGGCACCGCAATTTCTGCCACTGCAGCCTGCGATCGATGCCTGGGCGGCACGGTTCTCCATTCATCCCGCTTTGCTCTCAGCGGTGGTTGGTAGCTACTTTGGCTCGGCGGTTGTCGCTGGCACACCGGAAGAGATGAACCAGGTGCGCAATCTCGCGGCCGGCCTGAGGGAGGTTTTTTCCGCGCACCCGGAGCACCCCCTGGCGGCAACGCTGGCCGTCACAGCGGTGGGCCGGGCGTTCGATTTCACCACAGAGTTAAAGAGTGAATTTGCTGTCCCGCGGGTGTCAAAGCGCCCGAAAGGAGCGGCCGGGCCGCCGCTGTTCGGGTATTTTCAGCCGCCGTGGGAAATCGGCGACACCTGGATCGGCAACGGTGCCCACAGCGACTCGGGTGGACCGGTTCGCAACGCGCTCGATTTCTGGGCCGAGAATAGCCGATGGGGTGCTGACGTATCGGACTCGTGGGTAACGGCCATGCAATCCGGCACGGTGCGGGTCTGGTCATCGTGCAGTATGTCGGTGATTCATCCCAACGGATGGGAAACCTCTTACTATCACCTCGACAATATTCAGGTTGAAGATCGACAGCAGGTGCGGCGCAACGATCGCCTGGCGAACTACGCCGACAATCGAAATCAGGCCCTGTGCAACGGTGGCTTTTCAGACGGTCCCCACGTGCATGTTGCGCTTTTCTACGAGGGCGAGGCGGTGCTGGCCGACGAAGACCTGGTGGACTTCACGTCGTTCTCCCACCACGTGGGCAGCGGCGACTATGATCGGAACTGTAACCGAGCCTACTACACGCTGACCGGTGGCGATACGGTCTGCGTGTACCGCGACAGGCTGCTCAACGACGCCGCTGCTTTGGAAAGCCTGCTGTTCTCAAACGGTTTTGAATAGGATAGACGATTAGAGCTCATTGAGACCGACGGCGATTGACTCAACGCTACCGCGATAGCTGCGGCTCACTTTGAGCTCCTTGTCTCCTTCCAGCCTGAGAAAGTATTCGCCGTTGATGTGCGACCGCATGGTTTGCACCCGCTCCAGGTTGACAATGGTGGAGCGATGAATGCGGGCAAAGCGCTCTGCGTCGAGGATCTTCTCCATGCGCTTCATGGTGCCCCGCAGCACGTGGGTCTGGCTGTTCACGTGGATGCACAGGTAGTCGCCGGCTGCTTCGATCCAGTCGATGTCGTTCAGTTCGATGCAGGTTGTCGTGCGGCCTTCCTTGACCGCCAGCCGCTGGGGTCGCACCGGCTCCTTTAACCCGCCAAGTGCCTGGTCCAGGCTCAGGTCATCCCCGGTGATATCGCAGATCAGCTTGAGCAGCTTGGCCCGGTGGTCCACCGCCTCCCGGTCCCGCAAATGCCGCCGCGCCCGGGCGACACAGCGGGTCAGCCGCTCATCCTCGATGGGCTTAAGGAGGTAATCCAGCGCGTTCGCTTCAAAAGCCCGCACCGCGTGCTCAGCAAAGGCGGTGACAAAAATCACCACCGGCATGTGCGCGCCGGCAAACTCGCGAAGCGTTTCAAACCCGTCCATGCCGGGCATCTGGATATCCAGGAACACCAGGTCCGGCTTCAGTTCCTTCACCGCGGCCACCGCCTCTCGGCCATTGCGGCTCTGGCCGCAGATCACAATGTCCTCTTCTTTCTGAAGCCGCAGCTCCAGGCCCCGTCGGGCGAGCTCCTCGTCGTCGACAATCAGGGCGGTCAGAGCAGCGGGGTCAGTCATGCGTGTCCTCCTGGACGGCCAGGTTGTCCGGGTCGGTTTCCAGCGGGATATTGATCGTAATCACCAGGCCGGTGGGGCTGTTGGGTGCCAGGGTGAACGCCTGATTACCGCCATAGAGCTGCTTAAGCCGCTCCCGGGTGTTTTTCAGCCCGACGCCCCGGGATGTGGAAGGCTCGGAATTACCATTCAGACCGGGCCCGTCATCCGCGATCGTGAACAGCAGATTGCCCTGGTGCAGCTTGCCGCTCATGCGGATGGTGCCGCCTTCTTCCCGCGGCGATACGGCGTACTTGATGGCATTCTCGATCAGCGGCTGCAGAATCAGGCTGGGCACCAGGGCCGCCTCTGCCGCCGCTTCAATCTCGCGCTGCACGTTCAACCGCTCCCCAAACCTCACCTTCTCGATCTTCAGATACAAATCGAGGGCCTCAAGTTCCTGGCGCAGCGTCACGCGCTTCATGGGATCGTTGTCCAGCGAGTAGCGCAGAAAGCTGCTCAGGCGGGTCACCGCCTCGTTGGCCACGTCGTTACGACGGTCCAGAATGAGGGTGGAGATCGCGTTCAGCGTGTTAAACAGAAAATGAGGATTGAGCTGGTAGCGCAGCATTTTCAGCTGCGCCTGGTGTGCCGCGGAGCTGGCTTTCAGGGTCTGTTCGGTTTGCTGCTGCAGCTGCTGGTAGTACTTGATGCCGAAGTAAAGACCGCTCCAGCACAGGAGGATGTAGAACGAGCCCATGACACCGCTCAGGTAGTCCATCCAGTAATCAGGCCGCCAGCCGCGTTTGACCCATTCCCAGTACATGAGGTTTTCCACGAGCACCCAGCCGCAGGACAGCACGTAGCACACCGCAAGGGCGCCAAGCGCCAGCTTCAGCGGCGGGCTGTTCCACAGCCGATGGTAGGCCCAGCGCAGCGGTATTGTGCACAGAAAGCCCAGCGCCGCCGTGAGGGAGATAACGGCCAGAAATGAATCTGGCTTTTCGTGCGCCAGAGCGCCCAGGTAGGCGGTGCTGACATAGCCGCCCCACCCGGCCAGGTTCAGCACCCAGTACAGGCGGGAGCGGTCAAACAGCAGCTCACGCACGTTCATCAATCACAAACTTCCCATTGCCTGTTTAAAACCCGGCCGGCCTCCGCCAGCGCCGCTCAGGATCCGGCCAACGCCTCATCCCGTACCCGCACTGCGTCACCGTCCGAGAGCGCCTCGGCGCCTCGAACCGCGACGCGGTCTCCCACGCGGATTCCGCCGCTCACCGCGACCCTTTCCCCGGTTGCGTCATGCATCTGCACGGGTACCTGCCGGGCCACGTTGGTCCGGTCAATCCGCATGACGTAGGCGCCGTCGCTGCGCAGCACGATGGCATCCCGAGGCACGGTCAGCGCCGCATCGGCCGCAAGCGGCAGACTGACGCTGACGAGCTGCCCCGCCGCCAGTTCCCGATGGGCCGTGGCCGGCAGGTCCAGCCGCACCTCAAAGGTCTGGGAGGTTTCGTCCGCCGCCGGCACCGCGGTGCGGACCACGCCGGGCAGCTCCAGGTCGTTAAGTCTAACCTGTCCGGTCACGCCGAGGGCCAGCCGCGGCAGGTAACGAATCGGTACCTGAGCCCGCACCTCCAGCTGGCGAATGTCGGTCATGGAAGCCAGCACCTCACCCTGCGGGACGTCCTCGCCGCCGCGGCGCAATTGGCGGGTGACCACGCCGGCAAACGGCGCCGGAATCCGACAGCGCTCAAGCTCCGTTTCCGTCTGCCGGATGCGCACATCGCTCACCACCATTTCGCCCTGAGCCACGTCGCGATCGGCGCGCACCCGTTCAATCTGCAGCGCCGAGGTGGCCAGCAGCGCCTGCTCCATTCGGCCCAGCTCCCGGCCCAGGGAATCAAAACGAATCTGGTTCAGCGCCGCTTCAGCGGTCAGCTCCTCCAGCCGCAGGTGCAGGCCGGCGCAGTTGAAGGTGGCCACCGGGGCTCCTTCCTCGATGAAGTCGCCTGGTTCCGCGACCCACTCGAGCTGCGCGGTGAGGCCGGAGGTAATCTGCGCTGCGTGGCGGCTGCGCACGGTGCCGGCAGCGGGAATGCGCGGCACCAGAGCCTCGGAGGTGACCTCCGTTGTGGTGACGGCGACAGATTCACTTTCTTCATCCTGGGCTGTGGCGGTGACTGTCACAAGCGTGAGCAGCAGCATTGACGATGGGATTTTCCAACAGTGTTTCATGATGCACCTCCCGGAGCTGCGATGGGGGTCTCCAGCTGATTGGTTTCTCGCGCCTTAAGTTCTCCCAGCCGCAGAATGCTGGGCAGCAGCACCAGGGTGAAGACCGCGCTGACGCTCATGCCGCCGACAATCACCGTGGCGAGGCCGCGGTAGATTTCGCTGCCCACGCCGGGCACGAGCACCAGCGGCAGCATGCCCAGCACCGAGGTCAGCGTACTCATGAAGATCGGCCGCGCCCGCAGCCGGATGGCGTGACGCACCGCGTCCCGGCGACTCATGCCACCGCGCTCACCGCGGCGGGTCTGGTCGACGAGCAAAATGGCGTTGTTCACCACGAGGCCGAGCATGATGATGAAGCCGATCATGGTCAGCAGCTCCAGCGACTGGTAGGTCACAAGGTTGAGCGCGCGCAGGCCGATCACACCCCCCACGGCGGCCAGTGGCATCACCAGCAGCACGATCAGGCTGTCCCGGACGGAGCGAAACAGCGCCGCCATAATGAGCGCGAGGATGACTATCGCCAGCAGAAAATTACGGCCCATTTCCTGCACCGCGTCCGCCAAGCGGTCGGCGGTTCCGCGATAGAACACCTCGGCGTCTGACGGGAGTGACCGTGCAAGGGGTTCGTGCAAAGTCCCGCGCAGCGTGGTGAGCGCCTGTTCCAGCGTCATGTCCGGCGGCGGCAGCACCTGCAGCGTGATGGTTCGCTGGCCGTTCACCCGGCGCAGCTGCGTTGGGCCAACGGTACGGATCGGTTCCGCGAGTTCGCCAAGCACCTGAATGCCGGCCTGGGGCGTAGCGACGGGCAGGGTGGCCAGGTCTTCCGGCGTATCCCAACCGCCGCCCCAGACGATCACGTCGTAACCTTCGTTGCCGTCGAAGTAACGCCCGGCGTAAAGACCGCCGGTGAAAGACCGCACGGCGGCGCCCACGGCGCCCCGGTCCAGCCCCGCGCGGCTGATGCGCAGATCATCCGGCGCCAGCTGCAGTTCGGGTTTCGACAGAGATACGCCCGGCTGCGCCCGCACCGACCAGCCTTCCAGCTGGTCCTCGATCGCCTGCTTTCCCACCTCGGCAGCCGCCATCAGCGCGGCAAGGTTCGGTCCCTGCAGATCCACGTCGATATTGCGGCCACCGGAAACGCCCACGTTCAGCAGCGAGTTGCGGGAGACAAATACTTCGGTACCCGGCAGGTCCGCCAGCAGTTCTTCCCGGAGCAGTTCCATCAGCTCCGGCGCCTCCCGGGGGTCGGCCGGATAGATGAAGACGCCGGTCGAATTGGCGCCGTAGGAATAGAGGTTGTAGCCGCGGATGCCCGGCGCCGCCGTACCGTCCACGTGGGGCTGAAAACGCTCGATCACCTCGGCGATCAGCTCCCGCTCGATGGTGCTCAGCGGCATGCCTTCGGGCATAGCAAAAGACACCTCAACCCCGTCCGAATCGGCCCGGGGCAGAAAGTCCATGGCCGGCAGCAGCCACCAGGCCAGCGCCGGCGGCACGATCAGCAAAACGCCGATCCAGGAAGCGCGGCGTCGGGGTGTGTCGGTCAGCCGCATGATGCGCCCGGTGAGGCGATCAAAAAAGGGCCCTAGCCGGTCCGGCGGATTGCTGTTCATAAGCCAGCCGGCAGCCACCGGCAGCACGGTAAAGGCCGCCAGCGTGGACGCGGCCACGGCCACCGACAGGGTCAGCGCCAGGTCTGCAAACAGCTGTCCTTCGACACCCTGCATAAACAGGATGGGCAGAAAAATGGCGATGGAGGTGACGGTGGAGGCAACCAAAGCACCGGCTACCTGCACCGGCCCTTTACGAATCGCATCACCCAGCGACATGCCGCCCTGGCGCAGGCGCACAATGTTTTCCTGCACGATGATCGCCGCATCCAGCACCAGGCCCACGGCGAAGGCAATGCCCGCCAGAGAAACCACGTTGAGGCTGCGGCCGGTCAGATTGAGGGCAATGAAGGCGGCCAGCAGGGAAAAAGGGATGGTCAGCGCTACCAGCGCAGTCGCGCGCCAGCCGCGCAGAAACAGGTAGAGGGCTGACAGCGCCAGCGCCACGCCGAGCAGCAGATTGGCGTTGACCAGCGAAACGGCCCGGCGAATGTGCACCGAGGCATCAAAGCTCAGCACCGCCACCAGATTGCGCGGTGCCAGGGGGCCTGCGTTAAGGTCGTCAATCACCCCGTTGATGCCGTCGAGAATATGCACCGTGTTGGCGCCGTACTGGCCCTGTACCCGGATGTAATAAGCCGGATAGCCCGTCCGGTACATAAAGCCGCTGCGCGGGTACAGCACCGTGCTGACCTCAGCGATATCGCTCAGGTAGATCGTCTGCTCCGCGCGCCGGGACACCACCAGCCCACCCAGCTGATCCAGATCAAATCCGCCAAGAAATCGCACCGTGTACTGGCGCCGGCCAACGTTGGCCAGGCCGCCGGTGCTGTTGACCGCGTTAGCCAGCGTGGCAGCGATATCCTGCACCTGCACGCCCAGCGCCGCCGCGCGGTAGGGGTCGAAGCTCACCAGCACCATCGGCTCCCGCTCGCTGGCCAGGTCCACGCGCTGGACCCCCGGGACCGCCAGCAGCCGGGGCGCCACCTCGGCGTCGATCACATCCTGGTATTCCGTCACGTCGACACCGGGCTGTGGCTCCCGCGGATGCACCAGCAGCGTCGCGACGGGCTGATCCCAGCCGCCTACCTGAATCTGCGGCTCGCCGGCATCAGCCGGCAGATCCTCGCTGTTGTTCAGCGCACTGAGCACGTCCAGCATGGCCTGCTGGAGATTGGTGCCCACCTCAAAGCGGAGGTTCACGTTGCCCCGGCCGGAGGACACGTTGGAAGTCATCTGCCGCACGCCGGGAATCCCCCGCAGGGCGTCTTCCTGGGGCTTGACGATATTGGCCTCCACTTCCTGTGGCGCAGCGGAGCGCCAGGTCGTATGAATATTGATCTGGGGGTATTCGATATCCGGCAGGAGCTGAATCGGCAGGGCGATGATGGCCACCACCCCAAACACGATCAGCGCCGCCGCGGCAGCGAGCAGGCTCGCGGGATTATCCGCAGCAATACGGGTCAACGACATGACGCACCTTCCGTAACGGTATGAGCAAGTTAGAGCTTGGATGGTGTGAATCAAGCGGTGGTTTCGGCACAGCTGCCGATTTGCGGCAGGCTGACAACCCGGTGAGACGGACAGTGCCGCGGAATCCCGGCGGAGGCGGGGAAACGGTTGGTGTAAGCTTGCCCCGTGCATCGCCCAGCAACCCGTGTCCATCCGCTGCGACGGGCTCTTCTGGCCCTGGCGGCGACGGTCATCCTGGCGCCGTCTGCCCCGGCCAGCGCTCAGGAGTGTGTTTCCGGCATCCCACCGATCAACGTGGGCGTAACGCCCCAGGAAGCGGCCCTGATTTACCGACGCGGGACCGACGCGGCGGGCCCTCTTGCGGACTTCTGGGCCGGCTTTGCATCCGTCACCAGATGCCGGCTGACTTACCGCTGGTTCGACAGTACCGACGAGGCTTATCAGGCGCTTGCGGCGGGGGAAGTGAACTATCTGGCGGGCCTGACCACCAGACCGGACGCAAACAGCCCGGGTTTTCGGACGCTCGCGTTCGCCTCCAAGCCCATCGCCGGACTGGCGCAAACGCCGCTCTCGGAACATGACCTGGTGACGCAGCCCGGCCGGGTCTTCGCCTACGACTCGTCCATCGATCAGGCGGCCCTGATCATCGCCCGGAGTTTCCGCGGCGAGGCCGTCGCGACGGAGTCCGCGGCGGCGGCGCTGGAGCTGGTGCGCAGCGGCAAAGCCGACATGGCGCTGACGCAGGAATACTTTGGCGACACAACCGCGCCAGCGCTCGAACTGCTGACGCTCTGGCGGCGGCCGATCTACACGCTGGCCGCCACCAGCGAGCTGCGGGATCAATTCCACCAGGTGCTCGGTCAGGTAATCCAGACCCTGCCGCCGGGGCTGCACCGATTTACCTTTCAGGACGACCCGATCCCAATTGACATGCCGGACCTTGAGTGGCTGTACGATCACCCGATCGTGACGCTGGGCGCTTCCCACTGGGCTCCGCTGACCCGCGTCGACGCCGAGCGCCGGGCAACCGGCTTCGGCATCAATCTGATCCGCAAACACTATTCCCGCCTTGGCGTAACCCCATATTTTGTGGTCGGGACCTGGGAGCAGGTCGTGGCCATGGCCGAAAACGGCGAAATCGACGGGCTGGGATTTGCCGCGCCGTCGGTCAGCGGGAACCCAAGGCTGGCCCTGTCGGCCCGGCTGTTCGAATCACCCTGGGTGGTGATGACCAATCGGGAAGCGCCGTTTATTGCCAGAACCGAAGACCTTGACGGCTGGCACCTGGCGGTGAATAAAAGCTACGGCTTTGGCGAACTGTTCGCCACCCAGGTATCGGGCCTGACTGTACACCCGTTTTCCGATTCCGCCACCGCGCTGCGGGCGATCGACACGGGCGTGGTAGACGGCGCAATTGAAACCCTGTCGGTGGCCCAGACCATTGCCCGGCGCGAGAGTATGGAGAACCTGCGGGTCAGTCTTCGACTCACCTCGCCGGGGGAGTTTCATACGCTCATTCGCGCCGACTGGCCGCAGCTGCTGGACCGGCTTAACCAGTCCATTGCCGCGCTGGAGGTGAGCCGGGTCAACGAGATTCTCGAACGCAGCGTGCAGCGGCCGCCGCCGGATGTGGCAACGATTGTGCGCGCAACCGTGGTGCGCCTGTCGCCGGTGCTGTTGCTGCTGCTGGCCGCTACCGTTTACGTGGCCTTTCGCTATCGCCGCACCGCCCGCCAGCTTCGGGCCCGGGAAAAGCTGCTCAGCCAGGTCGCCCGGCTGACCGGTGCCGGCTCCATGTCGCTCAGCAAAGAGCGGCTGGCGGTCAGCGCCGAGGCTCACGAGGTGCTTGGCCTTGCTCCGGCCGCTCGGCTCACGCTGGACGATGTTATTCAACGCTACGAGCGCGACGACGCGGTGCGGCTGGGCGAAGCGGTGCAGCTGGCGCAGCAGCATCAGCGCACCTCAACGCTGGAGGTCCGCAGCCGGGGAGGGCCCGAGGCGGCGGTGCACCGGATTTCCCTGCGGCCAGACGATGACAGCGTGCTGCTGGCGCTGCAGGACGTTACCCGGATTCGCCGCGAGCAGGCGGAGTCGCTGGCGCTGAAATCCCAGGTGATACAGCTGCAGAAGCTGGAGGCGATTGGCACGCTGGCCGGCGGCATCGCCCACGACCTGAATAACACGCTGACCGCAAGTATCTTCTTTTCCGAACAGGCGATGGACCCATCGCTGGAACCGGCCGAACGGGCCACGGCGCTGGAAGAGGTGATCCGCTCGAACGAGCGTTCCCGGACGCTGGTCCGGCAGATTCTCGATTTCTCAAGCCGCCGCCGTGCGGAACCCGGCGAGCCGGTCGATGTCAGCGTGGTGCTGAAGCAGGTAGAGCACCTGCTGAAGAGCACGCTCGGACCGCATATCACGTTGAGCCTGTCGTTCCAGGAGGGCGCCTGGGTGCCGTGTCCCGCCGGGCAGCTGGAGCAGATCCTGGTCAATCTCTGCGTCAACGCGGCTAACGCGATTGAAGGGCCGGGGGAGGTGAGCATCGCTGTGGACCTGACCTCGCTGGACCACGTCACCACCACGCGCACCGGGGTGCTGGAGACCGGCGGATATGCGCGACTCCGGGTCGCCGATACCGGCGCGGGCATGTCCGCGGAGGTGCTTGAGCGCTGCCTGGAGCCGTTTTTTACGACCGCATCCGTCCATCAGGGCACTGGCCTTGGGCTGTCGATCATCCGCGGCATCCTCACCGCCCACGGCGGTGGGCTGAATATCGAAAGCGCCGTTGGCGAAGGCACCCGCATCTCGGTCTACCTGCCCCTGGCGCAGCCCGCCGACCACCGCAAAACCGCGAAGAAAACGCTGGCGCAAACCGCTGGGGCGGGCCAGCATGTGCTGGTGGTCGACGATGATCCACTGGTGCTGAGAACCCTGGCCCGGATGCTGGAGGCCCAGGGCTACCAGGTCACCCCTCAGGATTCGGCAAGTGCCGCGCTTGAGCAGCTATCCGCTGGGTCCCACAGCATCGACGTGGTGCTGACCGACTACCGGATGCCGGAAATGACAGGCCTGGAGCTCGCGGCAAAAATCCGCCGCTTCGACCAGCATGTCAGAATTGTCCTGGCCACCGGCTACGGGGTGGAGCTGGCACAGGAGGCGCTGGAGCAGGGCGTGGTGAATACGCTGGTGCAGAAGCCCATCGAGAGCCGCACGATTGCGCGAGAGCTGACGCCCGAGGAAGGGGTGGAGCAAGGGGTGGGGTCAGAGTAAAGGGACAGAGTAAAGCCTTACTCTGTCCCTTTAC
>JBCCVP010000008.1:0-76679 GCA_039195135.1 Pseudomonadota bacterium
ACAGGTAGCTGTAGTAGCCGGCAGCGTAGCCGCCGGCGAACAGATGCCCGAAGCTGTTCAGGAACCGGTTGCCCCGGGGATAAGGCACCACTGCGACGGCGGCGCGGACTTCATCGACGATGCGCGCCACCTGGCCCGCCTCATCGGGATCAAACTCGTGGTGGAGACGCAGATCCGTGAGGGCAAACTCGAGCTGCCGCACGAGAAACATGCCGGTCTGGAAGTGCCGCGCCGCCAGCAGGCGATCCAGCAGCTCGTCCGGCATGTTTTTCCCCGTGTCCACGTGGCGGGCAAACCGGTCGAGCGCTTCCCGCTCCCAGCACCAGTTCTCCAGGAACTGGCTGGGCTGCTCCACCGCGTCCCACTCAACGCCAGCGATACCGCCGACGGCGGGATGACCGATGCGCGTGAGCATGTGGTGCAAGCAGTGGCCGAACTCATGGAACAGGGTCGTGAGATCCCGGTGGTTCAGCAGCGACGGACGGTCGCCCGCCGGGGGCGCAAAGTTACAGTTCAGGAATGCCACCGGCAGCTGGGTGCGATCGGGCCAGCGATAGCGGTCACGGCAGCCGCCCATCCAGGCGCCGCCGCGCTTCCCGCGGCGGGCATACACGTCGATGTAAAACCCGGCGATCGGGTCGCCCGCGTCATCAAGTACGTCGAAGTAGCGCACGTCCGGATGCCAGACCGGCGCTTCTCGGGCGCTGAAAGTGATGCCGAACAGGCGCGAGGCCACCTCCATCATGCCCTCAAGGCAGTGATCCAGGGCCAGGTAGGGGCGCAGTTCCTCGTCGCTCACCGCGTAGCGTTCTTCCCGGAGCTTTTCCGACCAGTAGGCGATGTCCCAGGCTTTCAGCGGCGTGGCAGCGCCGTTAGCGGCGGCGTACTCGTTCAGCTCCCGCAGTTCCCGCCGCGCCGGCGGCAGCGCCTTCTCTGCGAGCTGGGTCAGAAACGCCGTCGCTGCTGCCACGTCCGGCGCCATTTTGGTCTCCAACGAATATTCAGCGTAGCTCGCAAAATCGAGCAGCTGGGCCAGCTCCCGGCGCAGCGTGAGGGTTTCGGTGATCAGCGGCGAGTTGTCCCACTGGCCCGCGTGGGGCCCCTGGTCCGACGCCCGCGTATTGAAAGCGCGATAGAGCGTTTCCCGCAGCGCACCGTCGTCGGCGTAGGTCATGACGGCGTGGTAGCTCGGGTACTCCAGATTGACGAGGTAGCCGCCCTCGTCTCCGGCCCGCGCCGCGGCCGCCGCGAGCTCATCCTCGGGCAGTCCCGCGAGGGCGTCGGCGCTCTCAAAGCGCTGGCTCCAGCCGTCGGTGGCGTCCTGCACGTTTTGCTGAAACTGGGTGCTAAGCTCGGTGAGGCGCCGGCGCAGCTCGGCAAACCGTTCCCGGGACTCAGCCTCCAGCTCAGCGCCGGACAGGCGAAAATCCCGCAGCGCATGCCGGATCACTTCCTGCTTGGGCGCGTCCAGCGTGTTGAAAGCAGCATGGTCCGCCAGCGCCCGGTAGGCCTTCACCCGCGCCGGATCCTGGTCGAGCCGCGTATGAAAATCGCTCAGCAGCATCACGCCCTCACCGTAGGCGTCGCGCCAGCCTTCCCGGTCGTCCACGCTGTGCAGGTGACTGACCGGGGCCCAGGCGTTGCTCAGGGCACACAACAGCTGCTCTTCCGGCGCGATGACGCTGTCCCAGCCGGGTTCCCGCTGATAAATCTCCGGAAACTGCTGCTGTGCCTGATCGATCAGTTCGCGCACCGCGGGCAGCGCGTGATCCGGTTCAATTTCGTCAAACGACGGCAGGGCATCGTTACGGGTCAGCGGGTTCTCGCCCAGTTCGGCCATTGCTACACTCAAGCTCTATGTCGATACGATCTTATGGGGGCGTCAGCCCGCAAATCCACCCCACCGCCTACATCGATCCGGACGCCGCCGTGATCGGCCACGTGGTGATCGGCGAGGACTGTTCCATCTGGCCCATGGCGGTGGCCCGAGGCGACGTCGAACGCATCGTGATCGGCAACCGGACCAACGTACAGGACGGCAGCGTGCTGCACGTGACCCACGAAGGGCCGTTTTCCGCCGGCCGGGACCTGATTATCGGCGAGGGGGTCACCGTGGGGCACAGCGTCACGCTGCATGCCTGCACCATCGGCAATCACTGCCTGGTCGGCATGGGTTCGCTGGTCATGGACAACGTGATCGTCGGGGACGAGGTGCTGATCGGCGGCGGCGCGATGATCCCGCCGGGCAAAATTCTGCCGCCGCGGACCCTCTGGGTGGGAAGCCCCGCCCGCCAGGTTCGTGAGCTGAAGGAGCGGGAAATCGAAAACCTGCATTATTCCGCCGACCACTACGTCAAGGTGGCGAACCGGCATCGGGAGGGTCGGGCCCGGGAGTCGTGAGCCCGATGAAAAAAACGCCCCGCGGACGAGCCGCGGAGCGTCGTTGCTGCGTTCAGCTCACTTAAGCGTGATATCCCGCATCAGGTAGGTCCCGGTCAGGTCCCGCATGCCCGGATAGTTTTTCTGGGCAAACTCGGTGGTTTGCTGGTTGCGCTCCTCGCCCCACTCTTTCATGAAGGCGTTGTAGCGCTCCCGGGACGGCGCCAGCATCTCCGTGTTGGCAAACTTCACCATCAGCAGCAGGTTGAACTCCCCGCTCTGCGGCATATCGCTGCGCATGATCTTCCAGTCTTCAATCTGCCCCAGTTTCTTGGAGACCTTATTGCCGGCCACCCAGGTATCGCGCAGACCTTCCAGGTACGCGTCGTCCATGTTGGCGTGGACCCGAACGGTGGTCACCTGCCAGACATAGTCGCTGGTGTCATAGTCCTCCCACGGCGTTAGATCCGCCGCGGCGGTGGTGACCAGAGCAATGAAAAAAATCCCCACACTTACTTTGAGTGTTTTCATTTTGTTTCCCTCACTTGATGCCCGACTCAAACGCTTCGAGCCGGTGCGATTTGACCTTACCACTCGGGGTTCGGAAGGCTCTGTCGTCCGGCTGACACTGGGCCGGCCTGTGCGGGAGTTCAGCCGGCTCGGCGGCGGGGGGCGCCGGCGCGCTTGAGATGCACCAGCAGCAGCGAGATGGCGGCCGGCGTTACGCCGGAGATGCGGCCGGCCCGGCCGATGGTGGCGGGCCGAACCTTGTTGAGCTTTTCCGTGACCTCCGCGGACAGACCGCGCACGTCGCCGTAGTCGATATCCGCGGGGATTTCCTGGCTTTCATACCGGCGCAGCCGGGCCACCTCGTCGCGCTGGCGCTTGAGGTAACCCTCGTAGCGGGCCTGCACCTCCACCTGCTCAGCAACCGCCGGCTCGGTAACGCCGGGGCCAAGGCCAGGTACCGCCATGAGGCGCTGATAGTTGACGCCGGGGCGCTTCAGCAGCTCCAGCGCCCGTACCTCCCGGGATATCGATTCACCGAGCGTGGCCGCCGCGTCAGCGCCCAGCTGGCTTTGCGGCGACACCCAGATGGCGCCGAGGCGGGACTGCTCCGCCGTCACCGCTTCCCGCTTGGCCTCGAAGGCGGCCCAGCGGTGATCGTCCACCAGCTTGAGCTCCCGCCCGGTCGGCGTGAGCCGCAGATCCGCGTTGTCCTCGCGCAGCTGCAGGCGATACTCAGCCCGGCTGGTAAACATGCGGTAGGGCTCGGTGGTGCCGTTGGTGATCAGGTCGTCCACCAGCACGCCGAGATACGCTTCGTCCCGCCCGGGCGTCCACGGGGCTTCATCGCGCGTCGCGCGGGCGGCGTTGATGCCCGCCAGCAGACCCTGCGCCGCGGCTTCCTCGTAGCCCGTGGTGCCGTTGATCTGGCCGGCAAAATACAGCCCGCCGAGGTAACGGTTTTCCAGGCTCGGATGCAGCCCCCGAGGGTCAAAAAAGTCGTACTCGATGGCGTAGCCCGGCCGGGTGATGTGGGCGTTCTCAAACCCGGCGATGGTGCGCACAAACGCCACCTGCGTCTCGAAAGGCAGCGAGGTGGAGATGCCGTTGGGATACAGCTCCGGCGTGGTCAGGCCCTCGGGCTCGACAAAAATCTGGTGGGAATTGCGGTCGGCAAAGCGCACCACTTTGTCTTCGATCGACGGACAGTAGCGCGGCCCGGTGCCTTCGATCTGACCGCTGAACAGCGGCGACCGATCCAGCGCGGAGCGGATCAGCTCATGCGTCTGCTCGTGGGTATGGGTGATGTGGCAGGGCACCTGCTGCGGATGGTCAGCCACCTGGCCGAGATAGGACATCACCGGCAGCGGCTCATCGCCGGGCTGCGGCTGCATCTTGCTGAAGTCCACCGACCGGCCGTCGATGCGCGGCGGGGTGCCGGTTTTCAGCCGGTCTACGTTGAGCGGTAGCTCCCGGAGTCGGGAGGCCAGGCCATTGGCGGGTGGATCGCCGGCCCGGCCACCGCTGTACTGGGACTCGCCGACGTGGATGCGGCCGCCGAGAAACGTACCCACCGTGAGCACCACCGCCCGGGCACGAAATTCCAGCCCCATCTGGGTAATCACGCCAACCACGCGGTCCCCTTCCACGAGCAGGTCCTCAACGCCCTGCTGAAAAAGCGACAGGTGCTCCTGGCTTTCCACCACCTCGCGGATGGCGGCGCGGTACAGCACCCGGTCACACTGGGCCCGCAGGGCGCGCACGGCGGGCCCCTTGGACGCGTTAAGGGTACGCCACTGGATACCGGCGCGGTCCGTCGCCTGCGCCATGACGCCGCCCAGCGCGTCCACTTCTCGCGCCAGGTGGCCTTTGCCGATCCCGCCGATGGCGGGGTTGCAGCTCATCTGGCCGATCGTGTCGATGTTGTGGGTAAGCAGCAGCGTGCGCGCGCCGCTGCGGGCAGCCGCCAGCGCGGCCTCGGTGCCCGCGTGACCGCCTCCAACAACAATGACATCAAATAGCTGAACCAGACTCATAACTGCGTAACCAAAAGGCGAACCGGCGATTGTACGAAAATTGTGCAGTCGATGGCAGAGGCGCGAACGGCATCGGGACCGCGCGTTATCAGGGCTCCAGCATCGTGCAGGCCAGGTCTTCGGCCGCCAGGACGGGCTTGTCGCCGGCAGCCGTTTGTACCGTGCTGAGGATGCCTTCCTGCACGCGCAGGCTGCGGGCCATCCAGTGACTCAACAACGTACGCTGCGGCCGGGCTTCGGTCACAATCGCGGCCAGTCGCGAGGGCGTAGCGTGGAGCGCCCGGGCGGTGCGGCCGGCGTTTTCCGGGATCACCGCGTGCAGCACCAATAGATCCGCGTTGCGAGCCAGGTCGACAAAGGCCGGGTTGGTCCCATTCTGATCAGAACCGAAAACGATGCTGCGATCGCCGATTTGCACGCGATAGGCGAGGGAGGGAACGATGCCGTGGGGCACCGGCAGGGCTTCCAGTCGAAACGTCTCATCGGCCAGCAGCACCGGCTTGGTGCTGTCCAGCGCCACCTCCATGGGCTTAAGCTGCACCAGGCCACCGCTGCCGTCGAGGTAACCGGCGAGATAGCCGAAGGCCCCCGCTTTTTCCTCGAGCAGGCGCGGCAGCAGGGCGTTCAGCCCGGGAAACGGCCCGGACCCACCGGGACCGGTCACGGCAAGAGGGTGGGTGCGGGGAGAGAAGTAGCCGCTTTTGAGCAGCCCCGGCAGCGCGCCGACGTGATCGGTGTGAAAGTGGCTGATCGCGATCACCTCAAGATCGGCAAAGTCCGCCCCGGCCTCGCCGAAGCGCACAAAGGTGCCGCTGCCCGCGTCCACCAGGATTCGGGCATGACCCGCAACCCAGACCAGATAGCCCGTGGACGCGCGGCCATCATCCGCAATCGGCCCGCCGGACCCCAGCACCTGCACCGCCAGCGCTGCGCCACGGCACTCGCCGCCCCCCTGCGCGGCCGCGGACAGGCTGGTGCCGAGCGAGGCCGTTGCCGCGACCAGCACCGCCAGCCACCTGAGTTTCCTTCGCATCCTGCTCTCCTGAAACGACATCAAGTTCCGGCCAGGGGACCGGAAAGCCCGACGGGCGATTGCGCCGCCTGGGAGTAACCCGGACAATGATCGCGCCAATCCACCTTACCTCGGCCGCGGGCCGAAAGGGTCATCCGTGAAGTTGAGAATCCGTCCTCTCTTGCTCGCGCTGCTGATCTGCAGCCCCTTTATTGCTCAATCCC
This sequence comes from Pseudomonadota bacterium, assembly GCA_039195135.1. GTDB lineage: Bacteria > Pseudomonadota > Gammaproteobacteria > Xanthomonadales > SZUA-38 > JANQOZ01. The sequence continues at coordinate 6,159 of JBCCVP010000008.1, forward strand.
AGGAAACCTTCACTCCCAACGACGTCCGTGACGAACGCCGCGGCGCCTACGCCCTGACGAACGCCACGATCGTGCCCCAGCCCGGGGAGCAGCTGGCGAACGCCACGCTGCTGATCGAAGGCGGAGAGATTGTCGCCCTCGGCGCCGCTGTTGAGGTTCCCGACGGCTATGTGGTCCGGGATATGGGCGGGCACCATTTGTATCCAGGCCTGATCGACGTGCATACCGGATATGGCCTGGAGGAGCCGAAAGCACCACCACCGTTTTCCTTTTATGCAGCCGAGGTCGTAACGCCTGCCCGCGAGGGTGCCTACAATGCCAACGACGCGATTCGCGCCGACCACCGGGCTGCTGCGAACTTTAAGGTGGATGCCAAAAAGGCCCGGGAACTGCGGGCCCTTGGCGTGACCTCGGCCCTGACGTTCCTGGCGGACGGCCTGGCCCGCGGCACGGGCGCGCTCGTGCTGCTGGGAGAGGGTACGGCCAACGAGATGCTGCTGGTTCCCGATGCCGCGGCCCACTACTCCTTCAGCAAAGGCAGCTCCGCCCAGTCGTTCCCAATCTCTGCGATGGGCGCCGTCGCCGCGCTGCGCCAGACCTATCTGGACGCCAGCTGGCTGGAGTCGCAGAATCCGGCGCCGTTCAGTGACGAAACGCTGGCCGCCTGGACCCGCCTGCAGTCCCTGCCGCAGGTGTTTTCTGTGAACAACTGGCTGTCGGTGCTGCGCGCTGACCGGCTCGGCGATGAGTTTGGGGTGCAGTACGTGATTCGCGGCGGCGGGGATGAGTACCGACGGCTGGACGCAATCAAAGCGACCGGCGCACCGCTGATCTTGCCGCTGGAGTTTCCCGAGGCGCCGGCCGTCAGTGACCCGCTGGAAACCCGCAACGTATCCTGGGAAGACATGGCCCACTGGGAGCGGGCGCCGGGAAATGCCGCGGCGCTGGCCGGCGCTGACGTGACCTTTGCGCTCACCGCCTGGGGCAACAAAAAGTTTATGAAAAACCTCCGCCGGGCCGTCACGGCGGGGCTCTCCAAAGACACGGCGCTGGCGGCGCTCACCACCGTCCCCGCGGCGCTGCTGAAGCAGGAGCAGCGGATCGGCCGGCTGGCGCCCGGTGCGCTGGCCAACGTCATGGTGACCACCGGCCCCTGGCTTGAGAAGGACAGTCGATTGGTCGCCACCTGGGTCGCCGGCCAGGAATACCCGGCAGCGCCGGCGGCGGACCACCGCGGAACCTACGAGCTGACGCTCGGCGAAGCGAGCTACACGTTGGAACTGACCGGCTCGCCGGGCAAGCTCCAGGGCAAGGTCACCCGGACAGCCCCCGCTGCGTCCTCCGACGCGCCCGCCGGCGAGGCGGAGGCAGATGCCGGCGGCCAGTCGGCCAAGGCTAACGTCGTGATCTCCGACGAGCTGATCACGCTGGCTTTCCGCCTTGATGAACCCTTCCGACTCAGCGGCTGGCGCTCGGCGGACGGCTGGCGCGGCGAGGCGCAGCTGGCTGACGGGAGCTGGACCGGTTTTGCGCTCACGGCCCAGCCGGGCTCCGGCGCGGCGGGCGATGAAGCAAAGCCCGACACCGGCAAACCGGATGCGGCCGCGCTGGCCGGAGATCTTCGCTACCCCTTTTCTCCCTACGGCTGGACCGAGCGACCGGAAATGGAAAACGTGGTCTTCCGCAACGCGGTGGTGTGGACGCTGACCGGCGACGGCCGGCTGGACGAGGCGGACGTGCACATCCGGGATGGAAAGATCGTGGCCGTGGGCCCAGACCTGAGCGCTGCCGGCGCCCGGGAGATTGACGCGAGCGGCCGCCATCTGACCCCGGGCATTGTCGATGAGCACTCCCACATTGCGCTGTCGGCGGTCAATGACATTGCCACCAACTCCGGCATGGTGAGAATGCGCGACGTCGTCAACTCCGAAGACGTCAGCATCTACCGCAACCTGGCCGGCGGCGTCACCGCGGCCCAGCTCCTGCACGGCTCCGCCAATCCCATCGGCGGTCAGTCGGCGCTGGTCAAGCTGCGCTGGGGCGCCACGCCAGAGGAGATGCTCATCGAGGGCGCAGACGGCTTTATCAAGTTTGCGCTGGGGGAAAACGTCAAGCGCTCCCGCAATCCCAACTCGATTCGCTACCCCCAGTCCCGCACCGGCGTGGAGCAGGTGTACCGGGATGGTTTTGCGCAGGCCAGGGCCTATCGGGAAACGTGGGACAGGTACAACGCCCTGTCGCGCCGCCAGCAGCGCAGCTCGCCGGCACCGCGGCGGGATCTCGCCCTGGAGCCGCTGGCGGAAATCCTCAACCAGGAACGTTTCATCACCTGCCATTCTTACGTGCAGTCGGAAATCTCCATGCTGATGAACGTGGCGGATGATTTTGGGTTTAGCGTCAACACTTTTACCCACATCCTGGAAGGCTACAAGGTGGCCGACCAGATGGCCGCCCACGGCGCCGGTGGCTCCACCTTCTCCGACTGGTGGGCCTACAAGTGGGAGGTGCGCTATGCCATTCCCTATAACGCCGCCCTGATGCATCAGGCGGGGGTCGTGACGGCCATCAACTCAGACAGCCGGGAGATGTCCCGGCGGCTGAACCAGGAGGCCGCCAAAGCCGTGAAGTACGGCCAGATGTCCGAGGTGGAAGCGCTCAAGACCGTCACGCTGAATCCGGCAAAACTCCTGCACCTCGACGATCGCATGGGCTCAATCGAGGTCGGTAAGGACGCGGACCTGGTGCTCTGGAGTCACCACCCGCTCTCCATCGACGCGCAGGCGGAGCAGACCCTGGTGGACGGCCGGGTGCTGTTTGACCGCGCCCGGGACGCCCGACTGCGGGACGAGCTCCGCGCTGATCGCGCGCGCCTCACCAGCCGCCTGCTGAAGGAAAAACCGGCCGGCGGCGGCGCCCCGGGGAGCTCCGCCAAGCCCGAGTTTCACTGCGACAGTCTCACGGGTTTTGAACACCTGACGGCGCTACGGGAGGCACACCACTGATGAAACGCATCGTTTTGTATACCTCTGCGCTGCTTCTGTCTTTCAGCGCTTCAGGCCTGCCGCCGGAACCGGCCCCGGCCCAGACGCGCGCTACTGCCCTGGTGGGGGCCACGCTGCACGTCGGCGACGGCACGGTGCTGACCGACGCAACGCTGACCTTCGATCAGGGCCTGATTACCGCGGTCGGCGCTCGGGACCAGGTGCCGACGGCCAACCACGACGTCATCGACGTTAGCGGCCAGCGGGTGTACCCCGGTTTTATCCTGCCGGACTCCAATCTGGGCCTCACGGAAGTGGGGTCCATCCCCGACACCGTGGATACGCGGGAAACCGGCAACCTGAACCCCAACGTGCGCGCGCTGGTGGCCTACAACACAGATTCGGAGCTGATTCCCACGCTCCGTTTCAACGGCATCCTGACGGCCCAGGTCAGCCCTCTCGGCGGCACCGTGGCGGGCCTGTCGAGCGTGGTGCAGCTGGACGCGTGGAATTTTGAAGACGCCGCCGTGGTGGTGGACGACGGATTGTTCGTCAACTGGCCAGCGCAAAAGCGGGGCCAGTTTGACTTCAGTACCTTTACGCTCAAGCGGGTGAAGAACGAGGCTTACGCGGAGCAGATCGGTGAGCTGACCACCCTCTTTGAAGATGCCAGGGCGGCCCTCGAGAGCAATCCGCAGGACCCCAATCTCAAGCTGGCGGCCGCTGCCCGGGTGCTTCGCGGACAATCCCACCTGTACGTCAATACCAACATCAGTCAGGACATGGTGCTGGCGGTGAAGTTTGCTCGCCGTTTTGCCATTCCCAACGTCGTGATCCTGGGCCGCGATGGTCTACTGCGGGCGGCCCCCTACCTGGCGGAGGAGAACGTGCCGGTGATCGTGCTCGGCACCCACTGGAACCCACCGTTTGACCGCAGTGATATCGACCTTCCGTTCCGACTCCCCGCGCTGCTGCTGGAGCAGGGGGTGAAGGTGGGGCTGACGTATCCCGGCGATCCCATGAATACCCGTAACCTCGCCTTCGCCGCCGGCACCGCCGCGGCGCACGGCCTGGACCGGGAGGCCGCGCTGCGCATGATCACCCTGACCAACGCGGAGATTCTGGGGCTGGACGACCAGCTGGGCAGCCTGACGCCCGGAAAACGGGCCACGCTGTTTGTTTCTCGCGGTGACGCGCTGGACATGCGCGGCAATCAGCTGACGGCGGCCTACATCGACGGCCGCCGGCTTCAGCTGGACGGCCGCCAGCAGGAGCTCTACCAGCGATATCGCCGGCGCTACTCGCAAACTGAGCCGGCGCGCTGACGCGTCGGGCGACAGCGGCCGTGATCATGACCGCTTAAGTCCTGCAGATGGTAGTATGACGGGCTCGGGGAAATCCGGGGTTTCGCCGACCCAACCCACTTAAGAGAGCGAACCATAGGGGATCAATATGGGCCTGTTTAGTTTTGTCCGCGATGCGGGCGCCGCCATTTTTGGCAACGACGAAGAATCCAACGAACAAGCAACGCCGACCAGGTCGTTTGCGTCCCGCCTGCGGGATCACGGCATCGATCCGGAAGGAGTCTACTTCGACCGCAAGGGGCCTCACGTCAAGGTCGAGGGCCAGGTTGCGGATCAGGAAACCAAAGAGAAGATTGTGCTCATTCTCGGCAACGTGCAGGGCATCGATACGGTGGAAGACCTGCTGCAGGTGGCCGACAACGGCGGCGTTGCTACGCCGGCGGAAGCACCGGCAACCGATGGTGCCGATGCCACGCCAGAGGATTGGCAGGCCGACACCTACACGGTGCAGCCCGGCGACACGCTGGGAGGAATCGCGCAGAAGCTTTACGGCGCTGCGTCCAAGTACATGGTGATCTTCGAGGCCAACACGCCGATGCTGGAAGATCCGAACAAGATCTATCCCGGCCAGGTGCTGCGCATTCCGCCGCAGGCGTAAGCCTGACCTGACTTTGACCCGCGGCGCAGTCCCGGGCCTTGTTCACAAGTTGTCGGCGCCCCCGGCGCCGGCAGCTCATTCCGACCCCTGCGAAGCCTCCTCGTGCTGATGCCCGCCCGGACCGTGGGCGCGCCCGTGGGCCCGCTCCTCAGCTGACGACTCCCGCACATCCACCACGTTGATCTCAAACGTTAGTGTGCGCCCCGCCATCGGGTGATTGGCGTCCAGGTCCACCATAAACCGCCCCGCTTTGATAACCCGCACCACCTGCGGGCCGCGGCGGGTGTGCAGCCGCAGCACCATCCCCGGCTTCAGCTTGGCTGCCGGCACTCCCAGGTGTTTGGCCGACATGCGCGAGAGCAGCTGGGGCTGGCGTTCCCCGTAGGCGTCCGCCGGCGCCAACGTTACGCTGAACTCATCTCCCGCCGCGCGGCCGAACAGGGCCTTTTCGAGTCCGGGAATGATGTTGCCGGCGCCCATCAGGCAGGCCATCGGATCATCACCCTCGGAACTTTCGAGAGGCTGCCCGTCCTCGCTGAGCGAGTAGTGAAAGGTAACGACGTGATTTTTTTCGATCTGCAAGGCGGTGGTTTCCGGCATGGGCGGTGGGCCATTATGCCGGAGCCGGCCGCGATCAGCCGCGTTTGGACGCTATCAGCGGGCAACCAGTCGGGATTGACGTCTCAAAAGAAAAGGATCGGTGCCCGGCAGGTCAGAAGGAACAGGGGGTACTCCATGGACCGGGGGTATCCGGGCACCGATTGATCGAAATTCTGAAGTCAGGCTACGCCGATGGTTGGGCGGCAACCGTGAACTGGTTCAAGAAAACAACGTTGGGGAGAATACACCAGGGCCACAAGGCCGCCAATTCCTGCTTATAAATCAGTGAAATAAATCAATAAGTTAATGATTTTTGAGACCCAATTCAGGCGCTTTGCAAACCGGATCGACGCGGCTGCGTCCAAATGGCTGTAGATACGGGAGTCCGGGTGGCCAATCCAGAAGAAGCGGCGCTGTTGCGTCGGGCGAAAGAGGGCGACCCGTTGGCGCTGAAGGCTCTGGTGGAGCAACACCAGGACGATGTGTTTTACCTGGCGCTCGGCCTGCTTGGCCGGCGCCCCGATGCGGAGGACGCGATGCAGGACGTGATGATCAAGGCGCTTCGGGCGCTGCCGCGGTTTCGCGGTGACTCCGGCTTTGCCACCTGGCTTTATCGCATCACCCACAACACCTGTCGCGACTACCAGCGGCGCCAGCGCTGGTCCCGGGTAACCGATTCGGTGGATGAGCAGCCCGGCATCGCCAGCCAGTGGCAGACCCACGACCCGGCGGACGATCCGGATCGGGCAACCGCCAGCGGCCAGCTCGGCCAGGAGCTGCTCATCGCCCTCGATACGCTGACGCCGAGTGAACGCAGCGTGTTTGTGCTGCGCCAGTTTCAGGAACTGTCCACCCGCGAAACCGCGGAGGTGCTGTCCCGGGCTGAGGGGTCGGTAAAAAACCTGCTGTTTCGTGCCATGCGTAAGCTGCGGGAGGCGCTGGCGGACTATGAGACGCCGGTTCCCCAGAAGGAGGTGGCCCCGTGACTGCATGTCGACGCTGGGAGGGAATACTCTCCGAGGTGGTACTGGGTGATGCCGAACCACAGGACGAGGCACGTTTCCTCGCCCACGCAAAAAGCTGCGCCGGCTGCACACAGGAACTAACCGCGCAGCGACAGTTTCAGGCCCAACTGACCCTCCCTGCGCCCAGCCAGGCTGGTGAGCTCAACGCCTGGCCGGCGGTGTCCCGCCGGCTTGCCGAGCCACGCCCCGCCCGCGGCCTGTCCCTGAGCTTTGGCCTCGCCGGCACGCTGGCGACGGCGCTACTGGTGGGGGGCATCGGGCTGGGCAGCATGCTCGCGTCGAACGGTCCCGCCGAGGTGACGCCCGGACTGGTTGCCGCGGCGCCGCCGGAAGATCCTTACCTCGCGTTTCTCGAACAGTCGGCACCGCTGCTGCTTGCGGTCACCAACCGGGAGGTGCCGGAGCTGGTCAGCGTGAGTTTTGCCGGCGGCGCGGCGCTGGAGGCGGAGCAGCGGGCCGCTGAGCGCCTGGCAGAAATGGCCCGGCTGCTGCTGAACGAACTGGAAGAAAGCGGCCGGGATCGGGAAGCACAGCTGGTTGGCGAACTGGAGCTGGTGTTTCTGCAGGTCGCCAACCTGTCCCAGCGTAAAGACCCCGGCAGCCTGCGCATGCTCAAAGCCGCGATCGATAACCGAGGACTTTTGTTTCAGCTAACGCTAGAAGAACTCAGAAACCTGCCTCCATCCCCGAACGACGGGGCCTAACCGAAGGAAACCAACCCATGAGAAATCTCTATTCCACAGTACCGCTGCTGGCGGCCTGCACTCTGCTGGCGGCGGCGCTACCGGCGGCGGCTCAAACAGACACGGACGGTCCCGCGGCCAAAGCTTATCAGCAGGGCTACAACCTGGTGCTGGATCGGCAGTGGGGCGCTGCGCTGGAGACCTTCACGCAGCTGGTGGAGCAGCACCCGGGATCCGACTGGGCGGACGATGCCGAATTCTGGCGCTGCTATGCCCGGGACGAAATGGGCGAGTCTCCGGCGGAAGTGTTCAGCTGCTACGAAAACCACCTCGCGAGCTACCGCCGCAGCGAGTGGAGCGACGACGCCAAGCGCGCCATGGTGCGGCTTGCCCGGCAATTGGACAGCCAGGGGCAGCAGGAATACGCCCAGCGGGTCCGCAGGTTCGGCCGCAGCGACGACGATGACCGCATGCTTAAGGTGCTGTCGGAGCTGGGCGATATTGGGGACGAGCGATCGCTTGAGGTGATTATTCAGCAGCTGGACGCGACGGAAGACGAGCACCTGCGGACGCGGATCACGGACGTGCTGGAAGACATTGAGCTGCCGGCGGCCACGGAGAAGCTGCGCCAGCTGATTGCCAACGATCCCTCGGTGAAGGTGCAGCGGCAGGCGCTGCACGCCCTCAGCCACCATGAGGCGGACACCGTACTGCCCACGCTTCGGTCGGTGCTGGATGACACCAGCCGGGACCCGGAGCTGCGGTCTGACGCGCTGGAATATCTCGTGGAACTGGAGCCGGCCGGGCTGATCGACCTGCTGACGGAGGCCATCCGGGGTACCGACGAGCAGATTGCCATGACCGCCATCGATGAACTGGCAGACCGGGAGGATCGCCAGGCCCTCAATGTGCTTATTGCGCTGCTTGGGGAGGTCCCCCACCAGCGCCGCCGCCTCTCAATCGTGGATGAGATGGAAGATTTTGAAATGCCGGAAGCCGCCACCGCGCTGCTGAACGTTGCGCGCAGCGATCCGGATCCCCGGGTGCGGCGGGCCGCCACCGATTCGCTGGGCGATATGGAGACGCCGGCAGCGCGAGAAGCGCTGATTGAGCTACTGCAGGGTCTGAGAGACAACTAATGGCACGTCTGCTAATGATCCACGCCGCGCTGCTGCTCGCTGCCCTCACGGCCGTCGCGGCGCCGGCCCACGGTGCCGAGCGGTATGAACGGGGCTCGCTGACGGAGCGGTGGAGCCAGGCCCAGGCGGCCGCAGCGGCCGCGGCGAAACCCACCTGGATCGGCTGGTCCGTCGACCGCTGGGCCGATCCAAACGGGTTCAGCTTCGCCGGCGGCTGGTATTTCGGCGGCAGCCGTTTTGCCCTCCGCGGACGGCCCCTGAGTGTCCGTCTGGGCGCCGCCGACGCGCAGCCCCGGCCCCACGCAGGACCGCCGCCGCAGAGCGGCTGGGAACGCCGCCCGCTGGCCATCCTGGTGCACGTAGACAAAAGCGGCAGCATCGATCGGGTGATCACCACCGATTTTCAGGTGCCGGTGAATCTGCGGGAGGACCCGCTGAGCTGGCTGGATCGCCATGATCCTGCCACCAGCATCACCCGCCTCGCCAACCAGCTTGAAACGCTGGGTATCGCGGGCTCAACGCACCTCAGAGAATCGGTAATCACGGCCATCGCCCTGCACGGCGATCCGGCAGCGTTCGAGGTCCTGGCCGGCATTACGCGGGCGGAACCGAACGCGGAGCTGCGCGATGCGGCGGCGGAGGGCCTGCCATGGCAGCACCACCCGCGCGCCCTGCCGTTGCTGCTCGAGCTCATCGCGGGCGATCCGTCTCAGGATGTCCGCCGCACCGCCGTGGAATCCCTGGGGGACCTGCCGCCCGCCGAAGGCCTGCCGGTACTGGCAAAAATTGCCCACACGCACGAAGACCGGGACCTGGGGGAGGAAGCGATCGAAACCCTGGGAGATATGGGCCGGCGCCAACCCCGCGCCCGGGAGGCCCTGCTGCGGCTGCTGGCGCTGCATAGCGGCTGATTCGGCCCGGCGCAGCCCGCAAGTTCACGATTCTTCACGTCTTCAGCCCCTTTCGGGGGCTGTCGGCGCCGCCAAAAGCGGTAAAATCCCGCCTCCAGGACCGGAGGACTTGGACGGTGAAGATTGAGATGTACAGCAAGGGCTGGTGCCCGTTTTGTCAGCGCGCCAAGGCGCTGCTGGAGCGCCAGGGGCTGGGATATACCGAATACAACGTGGAAGGCGAAGCCGGCCGGCTACAGGAAATGCTGGCGCGCGCCGAGGGACGTCGCACCGTGCCGCAGATTTTTATCGACGGCCGCGGCATCGGTGGCTATACGGAACTCTACCGGCTGGAGCAGGCGGGCGGCCTCGAAGTAGCCTGAAGCTCACGATGGTACAAATTCCTACAAACATTAGAGATTCCTCGGGTAGTCAGGCGCAAATTCCCCGCTATCATGTTGGGTCGTCTTACTGGTTTTGATTGGTCATGACGTCCCGCGACGCCGAACAGATTGTTCTCAGCAGCCAGCCGCCGCCGCCAAACCTGGATGACGAAGAATCGGCAGCGGTGGAGCACATTCGACGTCGGGCGCGGGTGGAAAAGATCCGGCCTCAGACCGGCCGCGGCGATATGTGGATCCCGGCCCTGGTGATCATGACCGTCACCGCCGCCATCGGCCTCGTGCTGCACCTCCTGAAGTAAGCCGCCGTCCTCCCGCTGCCGGACCCCAGGCCCGGGGCAAAACTTTCGTTTATAGCCGCACCAGGGCGGATTTGGTTGCGCAAATTGCGCATTGCTCCCGCGCCGTGACTATCGACCCAGATACAGCAACAGGCGGCGGTCCGTACGGTGATAGCGTCAATTTCCAAACGTTTGGAACGCTCTTGGAATCCACCGATCACCTGGGCCCAATTCGCGAACGGGCTGAAGCGGCGTTGGCTAGTCACGACGTGGCAACCGCGGAGAAGATCTACGGCGAACTGCAGGCGGAGCAGGACGACCCCTGGCGGCTGCGGCTGCTGCAGGCGCGGATTCTAACGGCCAAAGGCCGCGTTTATCAGGCGATCCGCAGCCTGCGGTCGCTGCCGGCGGGGCAGCGCGCGGTGCCGGAGGTGCAGCTGGAGCTGGGGCGCCTCAGCTACGCCCAGGGTCAGCTGTCGGAGGCCCGCACCGCGCTGCAGGCTTTCCTCAAGCAACGCTCGGACGAGGCGGAGGCCTGGCTTCTGCTCGCCGAGGTGCATCGCCGCAGCGCCTCCTGGGGTGCCGCTTCCAACGCCTGCTCCCGGGCCATTGCCCTGGACCCGGAAAATGTTGAGGGTTATCTGAAGCTGGGTCAGGTGCTGCAGGAAGGGCGGCAGTACGACCGGGCCATCAAGGTCTACGAAAACGGGCTGAAGGTGGTGCCCGGCTCTGCGCAGCTGCTGTGTGACATGGGCGCCGCCCAGCTGGCGCTGGGCGATGCGGAAGGCGCCATCACCTCTCTGCGGCAGGCGCTGCGGCTGCGACCGCTGAACATTGCGGCGGTTTATAACCTGGGCTCGGCATTTGTCGAAACCGGGCTGTTCGAAGAGGCGGAGCGACGGTTCCGCCAGGTGCTGCGACTGCGACCGGGACACGCCGACGCCTGGTTCAAGCTGATGCACTGCCGCCGGCAGGAAATCGGCGACAGGAACAACATCGAGAAGCTCCAGCGCCTCGCCCAGAAAGGCGGCGAAGACGTCAATCCCCGCCTGCTGTTTGCGCTGGGTAAAGCCCTGGACGATACGCAGCAGTACAGCGAAGCGTTTGCCGCCTACTCCCGGGCCAACGAAAAACGCGCCGCCCAGTTTCCTCATGACCCGGCGGTGCTGGAACGCTCGGTGGAGCTGACCACGCAGACGTTTTCCGATGAACTGCTTCACCGCCTGGCCAAGTCGGGGGTCGGGCAGCCTCGCATGCTGTTTATCGTCGGCCTGCCGCGATCCGGAAGCACGCTGCTCAGCCAGATCCTGGGCGCCCATCCGGACATGCACGAGCTGGGGGAACACCAGCGCCTGAACTGGGTGAAAATGGCCATCGCTCAGCCCTTCGGAGGGCGCGTGCGCTACCCCGATATGGTGCCGCTGCTGAGCCCGATGGATCTGAACCGCATGGCCAGCGACTACCTGAAGGAGATCCCCCAGACGACCGGCTGGCTGGTCGACAAGACCCTGAGCCATTATCAGGACGTGGGTCTGCTCCATCTGCTGTTTCCCGACGCCCTTTTTGTGGACATGCAGCGGGACCCCAGAGACTGCGGCCTGTCGATGTACTTTTCTGACTTCTCCAGCGGCCATGCCTACGCCTATCGCTTCAACACGCTGGCTCGGCGTATCCGCAGTCACCGCCAGCTGCTGGACCACTGGCATACCGTGCTGCCGCAGCGGCTGATCCGAATCCGCTATGAACATCTCGTCTCGGACATGGAGCAGCAGATCGAGGCGATCACCCGGGCGGCGGGCGCACCGCGCCACCCGTCCCCGCAAAGCTTCGCCGCCCGCAGCAACGTGGTGAACACCGCGAGCGCTTGGCAGGTGCGCCAACCCCTCTACAGCTCTTCCGTGGGGCGCTGGCGAAACTACGCGGAACACCTGAATCCTTTTCTGTCGCTGCTCGACCGGTGACGGCGCCGGTTTGACCCCAGCCTGATCCAGGTTGCATACCAGGCGTTCCTACAGCGAGGACCGCCAAGGCGATGCAACGCAACAAACCTGCGGACCCTGCACCGGAACTCCCGTTCCGTTTCTGCTACATTTGACAGGCTCGTGACCGAAGACACGGGCCAGGGGTGTATTACTTAGGTATAACACCAACACACCCTTTTCACTCGAATTTATTTTTTGGGGATCTATTCAATGAGCCTGAAACTGCTGCGGCTACTGGCCGCAACCGCCCTGATGACTGCCCTGGTTACCGGCTGCGGCGGAGACGATGAAGCCGCCGACGCCGGCAGCGGCGGCGATGCCATGAGCAAGGCGGCACCGGCCGCCAGCGCTGGCGACACCTCGCCGCTGCTGGCCTACATTCCGGCCAATACGCCGTACTTTGTGGCCAACCGGGACCAGATGGACGACAAATCTCTGGAACTGATGTGGGAAATGGCCAATCCGGCCCTCGCCTACGCGCAGAATGGTATCGACAAAGCGCTGGCTGACGAGGAGATGTCTTCCGAGCCGCTGGCGCGCGCCATCCTGGAGGAACTGAACGGCAACCTGAACCGGGAAGGGCTCGCCGGCCTCGGCATCGAGCCCACCGGCAACGTGGCGATGTATGGCGTCGGCATTCTGCCGGTGTTTCGCGCTAACGTGTCCGACGGCGCCAAGCTTAAGGCCACCATCGAGCGCATCGAAGAAAAATCCGGCCAGCAGTTCACCCGCGGCGAGTACGAAGGCATGTCCTTCTACGAGGGCGGAGAGAAAGACGCTGCCGCCATCGTGGCGATCAACGGCGACGAGGTCATCCTCAGCGTCGTCCCCAACAACGCCCGGGAAGCCGGCCTGAAGCAGCTGTTCAGCCCGGCGGCGGAAAACGTCACGGCGCGGATGGATGCGCTGAACAAGACCTATGATCTACTGCCGATGCTCACCGTGGCGGTGGATTCGGTGGCGATGGTCAACGCGGTACTCACCGACAACTCGGAAGTTGCCCAGGCCATGTTCGGCCAGGAGCGGGGCGAGCTGTCGGAGGCCTGCATTGCAGAGTTTCAATCCATCGCCGCGATCGCTCCGGAGATCGTTTCCGGCTATACCCGTTTTGACGACTCGGAAATCGATTCCATCGGCGTGATCAAGCTGCGCGACGACATCGCCGGGCGGGTCACCCAGCTTGCGGCCCCCATGGCCGGCATGGGCCAGGCCGACGACGTGCTGTTCCAGTTCGGCATGGCCTTCGACATTCTGAAAACCAAACAGTTTGCCCAGGACATGGCGGCCGCAGTGGCGGCGGATCCCTATCAGTGCGACAAGCTGGCGGATCTCAATCAGGGCATGACCCAGATGCAGGCCCAGCTGGCCCAGCCGCTGCCGCCGGTGGTGGGCAATATCAAAGGGTTCCGCATGAGCCTGAAGGATATGGACCTGTCCCAGGGAATGCCGCAGCAGATTCGCGCCCTGGTGATGGTGGGCATCAGCAATCCGCAGCTGGTGGTGGGTATGGCGAGCGCCTTTGTGCCGCAGCTGGCCACGCTGCAGCTGAGCAGCGATGGCTCGCCCAGCCCGCTGCCTGCCGGCGTGATTCCTTTCCCGCTGGACGAGCCGCACCTGGCCATGACCGACGCCGGCATCGCGCTGTCTATCGGTACCGGCGAGCAGGAACAGCTGAAAGGCTTTCTGGATGCGCCGGAGCCCTCCGGGGACGCGCCTTGGATGGTGATGGGCTACGACCAGGAAGGCATGGCGCTTTACCAGCAGCAGATGCAGCAGGCCATGGCGGCGATGTCCGACGAGGAAATCCCCACCCTGCCCGTGTCGGATCTGTTCGACCGTCAGACCATGAACGCGACGTTTACCAATCGCGGTATCGAAGTGTTCTCCCGGTCCTACTTGAAATAGTAGGGTCTGGACGGGCACTGACGCACGATGGCTTCCCCGACCATTCCAAAACGACGCCGGTCGCTGCTGGCCACGCTCGGCATGTGGCTGCGCAACAGCGCCATCGTGATTGGCGTCGCGGTGCTGGGAGCCAAACTTTACGCAGATTACCGGCTGGAAAAGCAGCTGGATCAGCTGGCGGGAAGGGTGTCACCGTTTGGCACCCTGGTGATCGCCGACAGCTATGCCGGCTTTGACGGCACGCTCGGTATTCGAAGCCTGTCCTTCATTCCCGACCCGGAGCTGAACGCGCCGCCGATCACTGTTCAGGAAGCACAGCTCAACACGCCGGGATTTTTGTGGATGCTCGGTTTTGGCCGCAGCTCGGTGCCCAACAGCATGGGCATCAACCTCAGCGGGATCCAGGCGGAACTGGCCGGCGTAATCGATGACGATGGGCGCTCCTCCATCAGCGGCCTGCCGGTGGAAACGCTGGGCTGCGCCGACATCAGCCGCTTTGAGCCCATCGACCTCAACAACATGGGCTTCGCCGACCAGGCCAGCAACATCAGCGGCCGCTACCGCATCTTTCCGCCGGAGCAGATTGAACTGCAGCTGGTTGTGGAAAACGCCGGCGCCGCGGAGGTTCGGATGGAGATGGACCTCACGGTGGACAACCTGCTGCAGTTCACCCAGGGGCTGGCCCCGGCGGAGGCATCCCTGGGCAATCTGAGCGTGTCACTCCAGTCGAGCGAGTTCAACCGGCGCCGCAACAGCTACTGCGCCGCTCAGAGTGAAACCGAAAGCGATGCGTTTGTGGACACGCATGTGGAAGCGGTGTTGCAGGACATCGCCAACGCTGGCCTGACCGCCAGCGATGAGCTCAAGTACCAGTACCGGCGGTTTGCCGAAGGGGACGGCACGTGGTCGATCCTGGCTCGGCCGGACCGGCCCATTCCAGTGGCCGAACTCGCCAGCCTGGGTGTTCCGCAGCTGATGCAGCGGCTCAACCTCAGCGGTGCTATCGCGTCCGGCGTGCCGGAGCGGATCCAGCTGGATGCCATGGTGCAGCCGGACGTCAACGAAGTAACCGAAGTGGATGAAACAGGCCAGGAAGTGGTCCGCCTCACCGGACCGCTGCGCTGGCAGTTGGTGGAAGTTGACAACCTGGGCAGCTATGTAGGCCGGGATATCCGCATCGATTCGCGCACCGGCAAGCAGTACACCGGACGCCTCGTGGCGATCACCGATGGGCGCGTGCTGATCGACACGATCCTGCCCGGCGGCTCCGCGGAAATACCCATTCCGCTGGATCAGATTTTCCGCGTCCGTCTCGCTACGCGCGGCTGACGGCCCATACCTCCACCCGTTCGGCGCCGGCCCGCAGCAGTGCTTCCGCGCACGCGTTAGCGGTACTCCCGGTGGTCACCACATCATCCAGCAGCGCCACCCGGGCGCCCGCGAGCTGACCGAGCGCTGGATCAGCCACAAACGTGCCGCGCTGGCTGCGCCGGCGATCGGCAGCGCTGAGCAGCGACTGGGGCACGGAGGCCCGCCGGCGATGCAGCCAATGTGTAGCCAGGGGAAGGCCAAGCTGCCGCGACAGACAGCGGGCCAGCTCCAGCGACTGATTGAACCCCCGCTCCCGCAGCCGGCTCCGATGCAGGGGCACGGGCACCAGCCAATTGACCCGAAGATCCGGCCTGAGCCCGGTTTCTGCAGATCGGGCGCAGCCGGCCAGCCACAGGGCCGCCAGCGTGGGCCCGAGGTGCAGCTGCCCGTGATACTTCCAGCGCCGGATCAGGTGATCCACCGGCGGCTGATAGGCCAGCGGAGCAACCACTCGCTCAAAGGCCGGCGGCCGCCGCTGGCACCGCCCGCAGGGCGCGCCAGCGGCCGGCAGGACCCGCGGATCGCCGCAGCGCCGGCACCCCGGGCGCTGCCAGGGCAAATCCCCAAGACAGCCGGGACAAAAGGCAAGGCCGGCGGCACCCGGGGCGCCGCAGACCAGACACGTTGCCGGCAGCACCCGCTGCCAAAGGCGCAGCCAGAGGCTACGCCGCGGCCGTAAAATGCACTCCCTGGACCGCCTGTAAACCATTTGAACCATTTCAGTTGACAGTCCCGGAACCGACCTCAATACTCTTGCTTCTGCACCCGGGACCACCGTCGATGACCACCCCTCGCCACGACTGGACAACAGCCGAAGCCGAAGCGTTGTTTGAGCAACCCTTCAACGATCTGATCTTTAACGCGCAAACGGTGCATCGAACGGTGTTTGATCCAAACACGGTGCAGGTCAGCACGCTGCTTTCGATCAAAACCGGCGCGTGCCCGGAAGACTGTAAATACTGTCCTCAGAGCGCCCGCTATAAGACGGGCCTGGACGTTGAGAAGATCCTGCCGCTGGACGCCGTGCTGGACGCCGCGCGGGCGGCCCGGAACAAGGGCGCAACCCGCTTCTGCATGGGCGGCGCCTGGCGCAGTCCCCGCGACTGGCACATGGAACAGCTCATGGAAATGGTCGCTGAGGTGAAGGCGCTGGGCCTGGAAACCTGTCTCACGGTAGGCATGCTGAATGAAAACCAGGCGGAGCAGCTGAAGACGGCCGGCCTGGACTACTACAATCACAACATTGACACGTCCCCGGACTACTACCCGGACGTCATATCTACCCGTCAGTTTGAGGATCGGCTGGACACGTTAAAAAACGTCCGCGAAGCCGGCCTGAAAGTGTGCTGCGGCGGCATCGTCGGCATGGGCGAGTCCCGCCGCCACCGGGCCGATATGCTGACCGTGCTGGCCAATCTGCCGGAGCACCCGGAGAGCGTGCCGATAAACCGACTTGTCCAGGTGCCGGGTACCCCGTTCCACGGGCAGGACGAAATCGACCCGCTGGAATTTGTCCGCACCATCGCCGTGGCCCGGCTCATGCTGCCCCGCTCCATGGTGCGCCTGTCAGCCGGCAGAACCGAAATGTCCGACGAGCTGCAGGCGCTGTGTTTTCTGGCCGGTGCCAACTCGATCTTCTACGGCGACAAACTCCTGACGACAGACAACCCGATACAGGAGCGGGACCAGGCCCTGTTTCAGCGCCTTGGTATCGAAGCCGGGATGCCTGCGCCGGCCGCTGCAGCGACCACCGAACCCGCCCCAGAACCGGAGCCGGCGCCGGCGGTCTGAGCGACCGCTGGCGGAACGCCACGCATCGCAGCTTCCCCGGAACCACAGTCGCCCGTGAGCCTGCCCACCCCCTGGGAAACCGCGCTGGCCGAGCAGCTAAGCGCTACCCGACGCAACGGCCGCTGGCGCGAACGGTCGCCGCGGGACCGGAGGCTGCTCGATTTCGCCAGCAACGACTATCTCAACCTCGCCCGCGACCCTCGGGTTGCTGAGGCGTTGGGCCAGGCCGCCGCGGACCTCGGCACAGGAGCCGGCGCTGCGCAGCTGCTGGGCGGTTATCAGGACGCTCACCGCTCACTGGAACGGCAGCTTGCGGACTTCGTCCAGCGCCCCGCTGCGGCGCTTTTCTCGACCGGCTACATGGCCAACCTGGGCCTGGTCGGTGCGCTGACCGGCCGCGGCGATGCGGTGGTGCAGGACAAGCGCAACCACGCCTCTCTGCTCGACGGGGCGCGCCTGTCCGGGGCGCAGCTGCGGCGCTATCGGCACCATGACCTTGCGGCGCTGGAGCGCCAGCTGACCCGCCCGGCCCGGCGCCGCCTGGTGCTGGTGGAATCGATCTACTCCATGGACGGTGATCTGGCACCGCTCCCGGACATTGCCGCCATCGCCGCTCGCCACGGCGCCCTGCTGTGCGTCGACGAAGCCCACGCCCTGGGCGTTTGCGGTCCGCAAGGGGCCGGTGCTCTGACCGCCTTTGGTCTGGGCGCCGACGAGGCGCCGGTGCTAGTGGGCACGTTTGGCAAGTCGCTCGGCACCTTCGGCGCGTTTGTCGCCGGACCCCAGGCGGTGATCGATGCGGTGGTCAACCACGCCCGCAGCCAGATCTACACCACCGCCCCGCCGCCGGCGCTGGCGGCAGCCACGTCCTGCGCCCTGACCTTGAGCCGGGAGGAGTCCTGGCGCCGGGAGCGGCTTACGCAGAACATCGCGTCGTTTCACGCGAAGCTGCGCAGCGCAGGCCTGCCCGTGCCGTCATCATCAACACCAATTCAGCCGATGATTGTTGGCGACAGCGAGACCGCGGTGCACCTTTCCCGGCAGCTAGGCGCGCTGCACATCCACGCGCCAGCGGTGCGCCCACCGACGGTGCGGGAGGGGCAGGCACGGCTGC
Source organism: Pseudomonadota bacterium (assembly GCA_039195135.1). Classification (GTDB taxonomy): domain Bacteria; phylum Pseudomonadota; class Gammaproteobacteria; order Xanthomonadales; family SZUA-38; genus JANQOZ01. The sequence goes on from JBCCVP010000008.1 coordinate 24,284, forward strand.
GCATCACCTTGAACGCGGGCCACGACGACGCCGCGATCGAACGACTGGTCGAAGGCCTGAAGGCCAGCTGGCCCAACCGATGAATATTCAGCGCGCTGGTGCCGGCCCGGACCTCGTGGTGGTGCACGGCTGGGGCATGCACTGCGGCGTGTTTGCCGACGTGCTGCCAGCGCTCCGGGAGCAGTTCACCGTGCACCTGTTGGATCTGCCCGGCCATGGCGCCAACCACGCGCGGGAAAGGCTGCCGCCGCTTCGGCGGCTGGCCGAGGAGCTTAGGCAGCTGCTGCCCACCGCATGCTGGCTTGGCTGGTCCCTGGGCGGTCAGCTGGCCATGACCCTGGCCTGCCGCTTTCCTGCCCGGGTACGCCGGCTCGTGGTGGTGGCAAGCACGCCCCGCTGGGTGCGCAGCACCGACTGGCCACTGGGTATGGAAGATGAGGTGTTCGAGTCTTTTGCGACCGGCCTGGCGTCGGACCACGAAGCCACCTGGCAGCGATTCCTGGCGCTGGAAGTGCATGGCTCAAAAACCGCCCGCCGGGATCTGCGACACCTGCGAGAGCTGAACCGGCGGTGGCCCGCGCCCACCGCTCAGGTGCTCTCCGACGGACTGGCGCGGCTGCGGGAGACCGATCTGCGGCCCGACGTTGCCCAGCTCACTGTCCCTACCCTGGTGATCAGCGGGTCCCGGGACCGCCTCGTGCCACCCGCCGCCGGCGACTGGCTGGCGGCACACCTGCCGCAGGCGCGCCACGTGCTCCTGCGGGGCCTGGGGCACGCCCCTTTTATCGGCGACCCGGAGGCATTCCTGTCGACGCTCGTGCCGTTCCTTTCAGCAACCGAGGTGGCCCATGTTTGACGCCGGTGCCGTGGGCAGCAGCTTCAGCCGGGCCGCGGCGACCTACGCGGACGCGGCGGTGCTGCAGCGCCAGGTCGAAGATGACCTGCTGGAGCGCCTGACGCTGATTCGAGGCGCAGAATCGCTGACCACGCCGGTGGTCGTGGATTTGGGCGCCGGCCCCGGCCGGGCGGCCGCCCAGCTGGCGGCGCTGGATGACGTGGAGCAGCTTCTGGCGCTGGACCTGGCGCGGGACATGCTGGCCACCATCCCACCGAGCACCGGACACCGCGCGCAGGCGGACGCGGCTTTCCTGCCCCTGCGGGATGCCAGCATCGATCTGATCTGGTCGAGCCTGATGCTGCAGTGGTGTCCGGTACCCGGCCGGGTGTTTGCCGAAGTAGCCCGTTGCCTTCGGCCGGATGGCCTGTTTCTGTTCAGCACGCTGGGGCCGGATACGCTCAAAGAGCTCCGCAGCGCCTGGGGCAGCGTTGATCCGGCACCGCGGGTCAGTCCGTTTCTCGATATGCACCTGCTGGGCGACGCGCTGCTGCAGGCCGGATTTTCTAATCCGGTGATGGACGTGCGCTACCTCACGCTGACTTATGACAAGGTGGAAGGACTGCTGCGGGACCTGAAACACTGGGGCGCGGCCAATCGCCGCAGTGACCGGCCCCGGCATCTCACGGGCCGCGGCCGCCTCAACGCCATGATCGAGGCCTACGAGGGGCGGCGCCGGGACGGCAGAATCCCCGCCACCTTTGAGGTGGTCTATGGTTATGCCCGGGGCGTTCCCAGCGGCCGCGCCCGGCGCGAGAGCGGCGCTGAGGTGGCGCGTATCGCCATTGACGCCATCGGCGGGAGGGGCAAACAGTCATGAGCGGCGTTTTCATTACCGGCACCGATACAGAGATTGGCAAAACCCACGCCAGCGTGGCGCTGATCCAGGCGCTAAGGCGCGGCGGGCTAAAGGTCAACGCGATGAAACCGGTGGCTGCAGGACTGGAGGAGCCCAGTGACGCCCGTCGGCTGCAGCGAGCCTGCGGCCACGCGATTGGCGCGGCGCTGCTAAACCCCGTTGCCCTGCCGGACCCGATTGCGCCCCACGTGGCCGCGCAGCGCGCGGGCGTAACGATCCAGGTAGACGCGATCCACCGGGCATTTCTGAAGCTGCGCGCCCTCGCTGACTTCACCGTGGTGGAGGGTGTCGGCGGCTGGATGGTGCCCCTGGGGCCCGACGAGCTGCTGGTGGACCTGGTGCGGGTGCTGGAACTGCCGGTCGTTCTCGTCGTGGGGCTGAAGCTGGGCTGCCTGAACCACGCCCTGCTCAGTGCCCGCTGCATCCGCTCCGACGGCCTGGAGCTGATCGGCTGGGTTGGCAATGCCGTCGATCCCGACATGAGCGCCCAGGCGGACAACGTGGCGGCGCTCAAGGAACGCCTCAAGGCCCCCTGCCTGGGCCTGCTGCCGTTCACCCCAAACGAAGAACCCAATGGTCTCGAGCTCGACGTCACCCCCCTGATCCCCCCCCAGCCCGGGTCAGACCCACTCGGGGTCTGACCCTCGAAAGCGGCACACAAGGGAGCAGACGCAAAAGTCTGATTCCTGTTTGAACCCAAACGAACGGCCCGTTACCGGCAACTCCCTGAGGGAATCGCCAGGTACCCGGCGTTCAGTGATTATCGGGCATCCCCCCTTGAGCTACGGCTCTGTTCCCCGCCCGTGCTGGACACACTCGACGTGAGCCTGCGCTGCGCGCAGGCGACAAAACGGGGAACGACACCATGCGTGACTATTTTCTGATTGCTGCACTGGCGCTGGTCGCGGTATCCGCGTCCCCGGCACAGACCTCTACCGGCGGCAGCTATGCCATTACGCGCCACACCGTCGACAGCGGCGGCGGGGAGTCAAGCGGCGGCGAGTACCGCCTGGCCGGTACCGCGGGTCAGGCGGAATCGGGGCAGGTGTCCACCGGCGGCTCTTTTGCGCTGCGCAGCGGGTTTTGGGCCAGCGGCGAAATCACCCCTCCCACCGGCGCCATTTTCCGCAATGGATTTGAATCCTCGTCCAACTGAACCCAACCGAACCAGGGGACTGCTATGAACATCACCCGTCTGCTTCTGCTACTCAGCCTGCTGCCAGGACTGGCGTCGGCTCAGCCTGTGACAACGGCCATTACCTATCAGGGGGAGCTGACCGACGACGGCAACCCCGCGAACGGCCTCTACGACCTGGAGTTCCAACTCTACGACCAGGCAAACGCGGGGCTGCCGCTCCAGGTGCTCATGCGGGACAACGTGGAGGTGAACAGCGGCATCTTCAGCGTCGAGCTCGATTTTGGCGCTGGCACCTTTGTCGGGGACCAGCTCTGGCTGGAGATTGGCGTGCGGGACGGCGACAGCACCGGGGGCTTTACCGGTCTGCTGCCCCGGCAGGCCTTGCGGGCAACACCTTACGCACTGCACGCGGAGATGGTGGCCATCGATGCGATCGGAAGCACGGAAATTGCCAACAACAGCATCGCGGCCAGCGACATCGCGGCGGACGCGGTAGGCCTTAGCGAAATCGATACCAGCGCCGTCCAGGCCCGCATCAGCGGAACCTGCCCGGCGGGGCAGTCAATGCTCGGCGTGGCTACCAACGGATCGGTGCAATGCAGCCTGGCTGGCTGGAACGCGAACGCAGGGCATATCGATTACACCAATGGGCCGGTCGCTATCGGCCTCACCGCGCCGGAGACGGATCTGCATGTTGCCGGTGGCGCTGCAGTCCTTTTTGGGAACTCGCTATCCGGAGCCGGAGACAAGCTGATGTTTCTGCCCAATCTGCACGCTTTTCGCGTCGGTACGGTGGACGAAGGCGCTGCGTCAGACTACTGGGACGAAGCCAATATCGGCCTTTTTTCTTTTGCCTCCGGTTTAAACACGCGAGCTCAGGGCTATGCCGCCACCGCCCTGGGTCGCGACACCGAGGCGACCAACTCCTACGCGTTTGCTTCCGGCTTTTTCACGAACGCCAACGGCCTGTACTCCACCGCGATGGGTTTTAACACGGACGCGGAGGCGCTGGGCTCAACGGCGTTGGGCTACAGCACCGACGCGCTGGAGAACTATTCCCTAGCGGCCGGGTATTTTGCGCAAGCCGAGGCGATCTACTCCCTGGCCCTGGGCAACAACGTGCGGGCCCAGTCTTTTTCCTCCATGGCGGTAGGCCGCTACAACGTGGGCGGCGGCAGCGCCACCAGCTGGCTTTCCAGCGACCCCATCTTCGAAATCGGCATTGGGACCGGCCCCAGCAGCCGGGCCAACGCGGTGACGGTGCGAAAGAACGGCAATGTGGGCATCGGCACGACGGTGCCCCTGGATCGCCTGCACGTCAACGGCCGGGTCCGCCTGCAGACGGTGGAGTATTTTGAGGACGGCGGCACGAGTGAAATCGCCGTGCGGGGTGACCTCCGGCCGAGCGTCGACAATACCTACGATATCGGCACCAGCTCGCTGCGCTACGACGACGTTTTTGCCACCAGTGGCGTGGTGAACACGTCCGACGCCCGGGCCAAAAGTGATATCAGCGCCCTGGGTTATGGTCTCAACGAAATTCTCAGCCTGGCGCCGATGGCTTTCCGCTACAAAAACGATCAACCAGAGGATCCCTTCCGTTTCGGTTTTCTGGCCCAGGACGTGCTGCCGCTGATGCCGGAGCTTGTCAAAACCCACAATTGGGAAGTGGACGAAGAAACCGGCGAGCTGTTTGAAGTGGAGCTTGAGCAGATGGGCATGTACTACAGCGCCATCATCCCGGTACTGGTCCGGGCCATGCAGGAACAGCAGGCCCAGATCGCTTCGCTGAAAAAGGAAATCTCCCGGCGGTGATGGGGGTCGGGTCAGATCCATCTCCGCCCCCCCAAAAAAAGGGCCGGCATTGCCGGCCCTTTCTTGTCTGCTGTGAGCGCCAGCTCAGAAGCTGTAGGTCACCTCAATCCCCGCCCGGCGCAGCTTGCCCGGGTGGATGAAGGAACCGCCAAACTCCGGCGCCGGAATGACTTCTTCCAGATAGGTCTCATCGGTGGCGTTGCGCACAAAACCGACGATGGACCAGTTCTGGCTTTCCAGCCCAACCCGGAGGTTGGCCAGCGTGTAGCTGTCGCGCTGGGTCAGCGTGTAGTCGCCGGGCGGACCAAACAGCGTGGGTCGCTGCTGATCCTGGATCACGTGGAACCAGGTGTCGCCAACCACAGACACGTCCACGTTGACAAAGTAGTCCCAGCCGTCCCACGCGGGCGCGGTAAAGCGGCCACCCACGTTCAGCGTATAGTCCGGCGTATAGGGGGATTCGTTACCCACCGAGTCCGGGCGCACGCTGTTGGCTTTGATCTCGCTGTCGATGAAGCCGGCCGCCGCGTATAAATTCAGGTAGTCGTTAGCAGCCCAGTTGGCAGAAATCTCGAAGCCGTCCATCTCCACCTCATCCACGTTGGACACCACGCGCAGGAGTCCGAAGGCACCCACCAGGAATTCGAAGAACTGCATGTCGTCCACTTCGGTGTGGTAGTAGGCCGCTTCCAGATCCAGCGTGCCGTCCAGCAGCCGGGACTTGAAGCCCACCTCAAACGCTGTCGAGGTTTCCTCGTCAAACTGATCCTGAATACCCAGCGGAATGAAGCCTTCGTTGGGCGAACCCGGCACGCCGATGCCCAGGCCGCCGTTGATGAAAATATCCACCGTGGCGGCGGCACCCTGGTTGTTGAAGCCGCCGCTCTTGAAGCCGCGACCGATGCTGCCGAACACCGTGGTGTTCTCCGTAGCGTCCCAGCTCAGCGACACCTTGGGTTGAAACTCGGAGAAAGTTTCACTCTGGGGCGCGATCACGCCGGTGGGGTTCACCCCCGGGCAAAGTCCCGTGTTGATCGGATCACCACCCTCAAACGGCGCGCCGTCACAGTCGATGAACTGGCTGCGGGCGTCCGTCGGCACGAGGTTGGTCACGTCGCGCTCTTCCCGGTCGTAGCGGGCCGCAAAAGACACCTCCACCGTTTCGGAAAGGTCATAGTCGATGTTGCCAAAAATGGCGAAAACGTCACTTTCAAAGTTGTCCCAGACCAACTGCTCCGTCGGGTTCAGACCACCCGGCGGCACAAACAGCGACTCCACCACGCCGTTGCCGAGGTCGATGCCGGTGTTAACGCCCACTTCCCGATCGATGTTCAGGTAGTAAAGGCCCGCGATCCAGCGCAGGTCACTGTCGGCGTTGGACGCCAGGCGTACCTCAAAGCTCAGGTCTTCCTGATTCCGTTCCTGGTACTGCGTTCCATCGCAGGTGGTGGGCGTGTAGGGACCCAGAATCGGGCCAAACTCCACCGGCACCAGCAGCTGCGGTGCGGGCAGGGTGACGCCGGCCGCCAGCAACGCGTTGATGTTGTCCGGGCAGCCGGTAGACGGATCAAAGAAAAAGCCGAACGCGCCCGAGGTGCCGTCGGCGCTGAAGGAGTTGTCGATGTCCGAGTACAGCATCCAGGCCGTCAGATCGGCGCTGTCGAAGCTGTGGTCGACCTTCAGGGAAAGCTCGAGCGCCTCCTGATTGTTCTGCGGATCGATGTTGGGCTGGAACACGAAATCGCGCTCGTTAACGTCTTCATTAAAGAGCGCCGCGAAATCGTTACCCAGTACCGGACCGAGGAAATCGACAAACGCCGGCAATGCGAACGACGCATTGAAGGAGATTGAGGCGGCGTCCACCTCACCGTAGCGGAACTTGGCGTCCCAGCGGGTCCGCTCATTTTCCCAGATCAGCCGGCCACCGAGGTTCCAGTTCTCGAAGTCGTCCACGTTGTCTTCGTTCAAAAACGTGTTGCGGAAAAAACCATCACTGCTGCGGAAATCGGCGTTCAGGCCGTACCACATGCTGCCCTCGGTGATCGGACCGCTCACGGAACCGGCAACGAGGTAGGTGCTGTCTTCCGCGAAGGAGGCTTTCAGCCGGCCGCGCTGCTCATCGTTCGGCGTCTCGGTGCTGATGATGATGGCGCCGGCGGCCGCGTTACGGCCGTAGAGCGCGCCCTGAGGTCCCTTCAGCACTTCGATCTGCTGCAGATTGGTGTATTCCCGGTTGAGGGCCGCGGGGTTGGTCATCAGGATGCCGTCGAGAATCAGCGCAAAGCTGTTCTCCGCATCCCGGGCCCCGTTAATACCCCGGATGTTCACCTGCGTGTCGCCCACTTCCGCGGCATCCACGATGGAGACGCCGGGCGTGAGGTTAATAAAGTCTTCCGCTCGCTCAACGCCGGAGCGCTGCAGCTGAGTCTGGGTAAATACGCTCACCGCGGCGGGAACATCGCGCAGCGACTCCGCGCGCTTCCGGGCGGTCACGACAATCTCTTCAAGGGCACCCTGGGCAAACACCGGGGTGGCGGTGGCGCCAAGGGCGGCGGCGATAGCGCCGGCAAAAAGGGTAGTACGGGGCAATGAAATCACAGTGCTCTCCTGGATTCTCTGGGTCAGCAGCTGCAGGGGTTTTTGCCTGATCTTCACGCGATCTTGACAAGTCCGAACAACTTACCGATCACTTCATTACGAAACCGGCGTTTTGTCAAATGTCCAGACATTTGCCCGGCTTTTCACCGGCGACCATTGACGACACCCCCGGGAGTGCGGTACACCACTGCTTCGCCGCACTGCGGCCTCTCCTCTCACAATAAATATGGATTGCACATGGCATACCGGCTAGGCGTCGATGTCGGCGGCACTTTCACCGACCTCATTCTGGTAAACGAAGACAGCGGCGACACATTTTCCGCCAAGGTCCCCAGCACCCCGGACGATTCATCCATCGGCGTTTTTAACGGCATCAGCAAGGTCTGCGCCGAAGCCGGAATCGACCCGAAAGAAATTACTCACGTGATGCACGGCACCACGGTAGCCACCAACACGGTGCTCACCGGCTCCGGCGCGAACGTAGGCCTGGTCACCACCAAAGGTTATCGCCAGGTGCTGCAGATCGCCCGGTCCTTTGTGCCTGGCGGCCTCGGCGGCTGGGTGATCTATAACAAGAGCCTGCCCCTGGCGCCGCTGGGTTTGACGATCGAAGCGGATGAGCGCATGAGCGCCGGCGGCGAAACGGTAGATGGGGTCAACGAAGAGCAGGTGCGCGGCGAGCTGGCCCGCCTCAAAGGCAAGGGTATCGAAGCCCTCACCGTCTGTCTGATCAACGCGTTCGCCAACGACGAGCACGAGCGCAAGATCAAAGAACTCGCCCAGGAGGTGATGCCGGAAATCCCGGTCAGCCTGTCCTCCGAGGTGGTGCCGGAGATGCAGGAATACGAGCGCGCCATCACCACGGTGGCCAACTCCTACGTCCGACCCAAGGTTGAGAAGTACATGCAGAACCTGCAGGGCGAACTGTCGGACAAGATGGACAACGTGCAGCTACACGTGCTGCGCTCCGACGGTGGTCTCGCCTCCTCTGCCGCCGCTCGCGAATATCCGGTAAACCTGCTGATGAGCGGGCCGGCCGGCGGCGTAACCGGCGCGGTCTGGATCGCCGGCCAGTCCGGCCACAAAAACCTGCTGACGCTGGATATGGGCGGCACCTCCACCGACGTGGCCCTGGTGCAGGACGGCGTAGCGCAGCTGCGGCGGGAAACCACCGTGGGGGACGTGACGGTGCGCGCGTCCTCCGTTGACGTGCGCACGGTCGGCGCCGGCGGCGGCTCCATCGCCCACGTGCCGGAGCTGACCAAAGCCCTTCGCGTGGGTCCGCAAAGTGCGGGCGCCGCGCCCGGCCCAGCGGCCTACAACAAAGGCGGTACGGAACCGACGGTGACCGACGCCAACGTGATGCTGGGCTACATGCCCCAGTCGGTGCGCCTCGGCGGCGACATGGAGATCCGCAAGGACCTCGCGGAGCAGGCGCTGAAAACCGTGGCCGACGGGCTGGACCTGAGCGTCGAACGGGCCGCCGCCGGCGTCTACGACATCGTGAACGAAAACATGTTCGGCGCCCTGCGGCTGGTCTCCGTTGAGCAAGGTCACGATCCGCGGGACTTTGCGCTGATCGCCTTTGGCGGCGCGGGCCCGCTCCACGCCAACGCGCTGGGCCGCCTGATGAATTCCTGGCCGGTGCTGATTCCTCCCGGCCCCGGCGTACTCTGCGCCTACGGGGACGCCACCACGCGGGTGCGCGATGAAGCCTCCCGCACGTTTATCCGCCGCTTCTCCGATACCAGCGCCGAAGAGGTGGCCGGTATCTTCGAGGACCTCAACAAGGCGGCGGCAGAGACGCTGGCCGATGAGGGCGTAGCGAGCGAGGACCAGTCCTCGTCCTACGAGGTGGACATCCGCTACCAGGGCCAGGGACTGCTGCTCACCATCTCCCTGACCCCGGAGAGCCTGCGCGAGAAAGGCCTGGACGCCATCGGTGAGCGTTTTGACGAGCAGCACGAACAGCTGTTCACTTTCGCCCTGGAAGCGGAGAAGGAAGTGGTCAACCTGCGCGCCGTTGTGCAGGGCAAAGCCACGGAGGTGAAAGCCATGAGCCTCGAAGATGGCGGCACGGATCCTTCCGGCGCTGTTATCGGCAGCGAGAACATCTACGTGGACGGCCAATGGCAGGAAGCTTCGATCTACGACCGCAGCAAACTCAAAGCCAACAATGAGGTTGCCGGACCCGCCATCATCATGGAGATGGACTCCACCACCCTGGTGCTTCCCGGCCACACCGGACGCGTCGACAACGTCGGCATGATCCTCATCAACCCGAACGACTAAGGACTCAACGATGCCCGCTAAACTCATACAAAGCAACGACGCCCCGTTCAACCGGGTAGATGTTGATCCGATCACCCTCGACATCATCGAGAACGCGCTGAAGAACGCCCGCTACGAGATGGATACGGTGCTGTTCCGCACCGCCATGTCGCCGGGTATTCGGGAACAGCACGACGAGTTTCCGATGATCGCCAACCTCGAAGGCAAAATGGTGGTGGGCCAGTTCGGCTCCTTCATCCACGGCTTCAAGGAGGCGTTTGACGGCACGGTGGAGGAAGGCGACGTCTTTCTCACCAACGACCCCTATGCCTGCCACGGCGCGGTGAGCCACATCAACGACTGGCTGCTGCTGCTGCCGGTGTTCAAAGACGGCCGCCTCATCGCCTGGGCCGCCATGTTCGGCCACATGACCGACGTGGGGGGCAAGGTGCCGGGCAGCCTGCCGACGGACGCGCGGCAGATCTTTGAGGAAGGCATCCGCATTCCGCCGACCAAGATCTTCAAAAACGGCGAGCTGCAGCAGGAGCTGCTGGATCTGATTCTGTACAACTGCCGGCTGCCACATTGGAACAAGTCCGATTTCAACGCCATCATCGCGGCTTGCCGCACGGCGGAGAAGCGCTGCATCGAGATCTCCGAGCGGTTCGGCGACGACGTGTTCTTCTCCGCCATGGACGAGCTGCTGGAGCGCAACAAGCGCGCCATGGGCCAGCTCATCAAGAACACCGTGCCGGAAGAGAAGCAGTTCTTCGAAGACTACATCTGCGACGACGGCCTCGGCATGGGGCCCTATCGGATCAAGTGCGCCATGTGGCGCGACGGCGACAAGGTGATCTTCGACTTTGAAGGCACGGACCCGCAGTCCATCAGCTCCATCAACTTCTATCTGAATGAAGAGATGTTCAAGATGTTCTGCGGGGTCTACATGATCATGGTGTTTGATCCTCAGATCATGTTTAACGATGGCTTCTACGACCTGATGGAAGTGAAGATCCCGGCGGGCACGCTGCTCAAGCCCTTTGAGCCGGCCGCCCTGTCCTGCCGCACCCACGCTCTGGGCCGCATCTTTGACGTGCTCGGTGGGCTTCTGGGTCAGGGCAGCCCAGATTTTCTCTGCGCCGCCGGTTTTTCCGACAGCCCCCACTTCATGTACTCGGGCTACGACAAGAACGGCGAGTGGTACCAGCTCTACCAGATCGGGTTTGGTGGTGTACCGGGCAAACCGTCCGGCGACGGGCCCGACGGTCACTCCCTGTTGCCCAGTTTCACCAACGTGCCCAACGAGTTTCTGGAGAGCTATTTCCCGCTGCGCATCGACGTGTATGAAACGCTGCCCGATTCCGGCGGCGCCGGCCTGCACCGCGGCGGCAATGCGCTGCGTATCGGCTATCGCTTCCTGGAGCCGGGAGAGATCTCGATCCACGACGATCGCTGGCTGACCTACCCCTGGGGCGTCAACGGCGGCCTGCCCGGCCAGCGCAGCCAGAAAATCCTGGTGCGCACCGACGGCACCCAGGAGCTATGCGAGTCCAAGTGTGACCGGCTGCGGGTGAACGCCGGCGACCTGCTGTACTTCGATACCTGGGGCGGCGGCGGCTGGGGCGACCCGCTGAAGCGGCCCGCCGAGCAGGTCGCCTTCGACGTGGACGCCGGCCTCGTGACCGTTGAGGGTGCCCGCAACTACGGTGTGGTCATCAACGAAGATGGCTCGCTGGATGAGGCGGCCAGCACCGCGCTGCGGGAACAGATGGCAGCTGACCGGGGCGACACAAAACTGTTCGACTTCGGCTTTGAGAACATCGATGAGCTCAAGGCCCGCTGCGAAACGGAAACGGGTCTGGCGGCCCCGCGGCAACCCAGCTTCGAAACCTGGGTCGACGTCCAGCGCAAGGCGGGCTGAGTCAAGCCGTGGCAAGGGTCTGACCCACACTCCGGGTCAGACCCGGCTGCTCTCACCCAGCCTGCTTCTGCTCCTCGGTCACGGGAAACCTGTCCAGATAAGCCATCACGTCGGCAACGGGCAACACGTCGGCATACCGCCGCCGCACGTCCCGCAGGTTGGCCTCGTGTGCTTCGCGATCCTGATCCCCCACGCACTCCTGCGGCACGATGGTTCGATACCCATAGGAAAAGCTGTCGACGATGGAGGCCCGCACACAGCCACTGGTGGTGCAGCCGGTGATGATGGTGGTGTCGACCCGATGGGTCGTCAGGAAAGTCACCAGCGGCGTCAGGAAAAAAATCGACGGCGCGGACTTAGTGAAGTGAAAGTCGTATTCCGGATCCAGCAGCGACTCTTCAATGCGGGTCGCTTCGTGACCGCGGAAACAGTGCCCGTCGTAAAGCGGCCCCACCTTCCAGTAGGCCATGTCCTTTGCGCTCTGCCAGGCGCAGTTGCACTGCGCCACCGGAATCCCCCGGGCCCGGGCCGCGTGCAGCAGCGGTTCGGTCCGCTTCACCGCCTCGGCAATGTGCGGGGACCCGCCCACGGGCCACTCCGCCCGGGTAAAGCTGTGCTGAAAATCCACCACTAAGATGGCCGGCCGCTCGCCAAAGCCGATGTCCTGGCTGCCGTAGCCCGCCTCAACAAACGCATCCCGTTCCATGAATCCACCTCTTGTCCGGAGGTGGTCATGGTAGCAGAGCAGTGGCGCAGCGAGACGGCAAATGTTATATGTCTATAACATTTCGGGAGATGGGCAAACATGGGCAACATCGTCAAACGCACCACGCTCATGGTGCGGGATATGGAAACGTCGCTGCGCTGGTATCAGGACGTGCTGGGCATGTCGGTCTGGTTCGACAAACCCTTTACCCTGTCCGGCGTCGGCCTGGCGGCGGGCAAAGCCGGCGATCAGACCCGGCTGACCATCCTCAAGTGTGAGCATGATGAGATCGGCATGATCGGACTGCTGCAGTGGCTGGATCCGCCGCTTGAAGCGCCGGAGATTCCCACCGCCGTCGACTTTGGCCTGCCGGTTTTTGTGGTGGCCAGCGACGACGCCCGGGCCTGCCACGAAGCGGCGGTCAAGCTTGGCACGCCGGTACACGCCGAGCCCCATAAGTGGTCTACGGAAGGGGCCGACGGCAACATGAAACACTTTGTCAGCGTGTCCCTGTTCGATCCCGACGGGCACTTTTTTGAAATCAACCAGGTGCTGCGGATCACTCCCGGCCCGAACAGCTGAGGTCGTTATGGGCATTCGTTTTCAACGCGGCAACTTCATCGTCAGCAATCTGGATCGGGCGCTGGCTTTCTACCGGGACGTGCTGGGGTTCGAGCTGACCTTCGTCAAGGATTCGCCCGACGACTCCTACTCCTACGACGTGTTTGAGATTCCGAAAGGCACGCCGCTCAAATTTGCCATCCTGAGCACTCCGGACCAGCCGCGGGTGATGGCGCTCACGGAAATACCGGGCATAGAGCCCGCCCCGACGCCGCGGCGCAGCGCCATCGTGCTGGACATCGAAGATATCGACGGGCTGCTGGAGCGGGCCCGCGCCGGCGGCTTCCATGTCTATCGGGAAGAGGAGCTGCATACCCACGACGGCCGCGTGGGCCGGGAAATTGGACTGCTCGACGACGACGGCAACCTGACCGTCATCTACCGAATCAACGGGTAACCGCCCGCACCCCTTTACCAGGGCTAGGCTTCCAGACGGACCCGGAGCCAGGCCCGGGCGGCGGTCCAGGCCCGGTTGACGCTGCGGGCCGATACGGTCAGCGCCTGGGCGGTCTCCTCGACGGTCAGGCCGCCGAAGTACCGCAGCTTGACGACGGTGGCCATGGCCGGGTCCCGCGATTCCAGATCCGACAGCGCGCTGTCCAGCGCCAGCACGTCCACCGCGGTCTGCTGCTCCAGATCCTGATGCGCGTCGTTCAGCGTGATGCGGGTAGGGCGCTGCCCCCGCTTGGCGGCGCTTAAGGCCCGGGCCCGCTCTACCAGGATGCGCCGCATGGCTTCGCCGGCGGCGGCAAAAAAATGGGCTCGATTCTGAAACTGAGTATCACTGCGGGACAGGCGCAGGTAGGTTTCGTGCAGCAGACCGGTGGCGCCCATGGTAATCACGTCAACTTCCCGCGCCACCTGCGATGCCGCCAGTCGTTTCAGCTCGCCGTAGACCAGCGGCAGCAGCGCCTCCAGGTCCTGCTCGCCGGCATTGACGCCGGCCAGCACCTGAGTGATTTCCTGCTTGATGTCCGGGCCGGAATCGTCCACAGCAAGAGCATAGCGCAGGCTTCGCGGCGTTAGTGTGCTGTTCTACACTGTAAACGCCATGTCGGATGCCCAATGGGACAGCCTCTGGAACACTTTTCACGAGCTCCTTGAGCTGCCCGGGCCTGATCGCCAGGCGGCGCTGGATCAGCTGCGCAGTGATGATCCGGACCTGCACCAGGAACTGGTGCGTCTGCTGGCGGCGCATGACGCCGAATCTCCCTCACCGCTGGATCGTTCGCTGGAACCCTTAAGTGGTCTGGCCGCCGGCCTCGCCGGCCAGTCCGTGGGGCCCTGGCGGCTTGAGCACGAGGTGGGCCGCGGGGGGATGGGGGCGGTATATCTGGCGCACCGGGCAGACGGGACATTTGCGCGGCAGGTGGCCATCAAGTTTGTGGCCCGGCACCGGGATGAGGACAGCCGCCGCCGCTTCCAGACCGAGCGAGAGCTGCTGGGGCGACTTAAACACCCCCTGATTGCCGGCGTTATCGACGCCGGCGAGACCGACGAGGGTATTCCCTACCTCGTGATGGAGTGGGTGGACGGTCTGCCGCTGGATGAATACTGCGAGCGCCACCGGGTCAGCATTCCGGAGCGGCTGCGGCTGTTTGTCGGCATCTGCCAGGCGGCGCACCTGGCGCATCAGAACCTGGTGGTGCACCGCGATCTCAAACCCAGCAACGTGCTGGTGACCAACGAGGGAGAACCCCGGCTGCTGGATTTTGGCATCGCCCAGCCGCTGGACGCGCAGCTGGGGGACCGCACCCGGCAGCAGATGACACCGGACTACGCCAGCCCGGAGCAGATGCGGGGTGAGCCCGTATCCACCGCCGCGGACGTCTACGCCCTCGGCGTCATGCTGTACGAATCGCTGAGCGGCCGGAAGCCGTTTGAGCTGGCGAGTGCTTCTCTGGCCGACATGGTCAACGCGATCTGCGAGTCCGACCCGCCCGCCCCCAGCTCAGTGGCCCGTAATCCGGAGCCGCTGCGGGGAGACCTGGACGCCATTGTGCGTACCGCCATGGCCCGGGATCCTGCCCGGCGCTATCCCTCCGCCCAGGCGCTGGCGGACGATCTTGAGCGCCACCTGAAGCGCCAGCCGGTCATCGCCCGCCCGCCGGGCCGCTGGTATCGCCTTAGCCGGTTTGTCGCCCGTCACCGCGTCGGCGTGACCCTGAGCTCGCTGGCCCTGGTCACCCTGCTGGGCTTTTCTCTCGTGCTGCTGCGGCAGAGTCGTGAACTGAGCGTAGCGCTGGCCAGCGCGGAAGCGCAGACCGCCCAGTCCCGGGCGGCCTTTCGGTTTCTGACGGACCTGCTGCTGGAGGCCGACCCGGAACGAAACCTCGGCGCACCATTGACGGTGGTGGACGTGCTGGACCAGGGTGCCGTGCGCCTGATGCAGGAGTTTCGCAATCAGCCCCTGCTGCGGGCCGAGCTTGCCGAAACGGTTGGCCAGGTCTACCTGCATCTGGGTCAGCACGATCAATCCCGGGAGTTTTTTGAGCTGGCGCTCGCGGACGCGCCCGGCTCGCCCGCTTCGCTTTCCGGCATTGCCGCGGCCCTCGCTCTGGATGGCGACCCGGGCGCGGCGGAGCAGCTGCAGCGGCAGGCCATCAGCACGCTGGATGCGGCCGGAGAAGTGGCGCAGGCGGCGGAAGCGCGGCTGGCGCTGGCGGCCACGCTCCAGGCCCAGAGCCGTCTTGAGGAGGCCGAGCAGGTGCTGAGCGAGGCCCTCGCGGTGCCGCGCATCGACCCGCTGGCCGCGGCCCGGGCCCGTATTCGCCTGGGCGCCCTGCGCTGGGGCCAGGGCCGCCTGGATCTTGCCGCCGCCGAGTATCAGCGAGCCCTCGTCAGCTTCCGCGATAACCTGGGCGACGAGCATCCGGAAACGGCCCGGGCCCACTTTGCCCTGGGCGCCGCCCACCACCGACTCGGCGAATACCAGATTGCCCGCAATCACTACGCCCGGGCGCTGGCCCTGCGGCGGGCGGTTTACGGCCAGCAGCACCCGCTGGTGGCGCGGTCGCTGGAGTCCCTGGGGGCGCTGGAGTACGACGCCGGCGACGCGGCGGCAGCACGGCCGCTGCTGGAGGAGGCGCTGACCATGCGTGGCGCTCTGTCGCCGGATGCGCCCGCCGCCAGCAGCGGCGCGCTCAACAATCTGGCGCTGGTGCTGCACGATCTTGGGCGTTTCGACGAGGCGGAGAGCCGCTACCGCGAGGCGTTGGCGATGAATCAGGCCACGTTTGCCGATCCCCACGAGGTGGTGGCCGGCAACTTCAACAACCTGGGCCTCCTGGCGCTGGATCGGGGCCAGCCGGAAAACGCGCTGCCGTTGTTTGAGCAGGCGGTGGAGATTTATCGCGAGGTGTTCGACCAGGGTCATCCGACAGGCGGCTACAGCGCCCACTTTCTGGGCCGCACCTACCTCGCGCTGCGTGACTACGACAAGGCCCGAAGCTGGCTGAATCAGGCCGTCGAGCTGCGGCGGAACCTGCGCGGCGGACGCCACCCCCAGCTGGCCGACACGCTGGTCTGGCGCAGCCACCTTAACGCCCTGGATGATGCGCTGGACGAAGGCCTTGACGATGCCCGGGAGGCGCTGGATATCCGCACCGAGCTACTTGAGGCCAACGACTGGCGGCTCGCCGAAGCCCGGTTTCAGCTCGGATTGCTGCAGGGAATGAGCGGCTACGCCGACGGCGAGGCGCTGCGGCGTCAGGGCCTTGAAGACATGCAGCGGATTCGGGGCACGAAAGATTGGCGCACCCGGGCTCTGGTTGCCCGGCAGTATCAAATGCTGTGCGAACAAGGGTGGGATGTGAGGGGAGCGGACTGCGCGGTAAGATAATCCCGATCGATCAACGACCGGAATCAAGGGCTGTCCTATGACTCTCCTGCCGCTTCTCCTCCTGTTTGTCATTCTGGGCACCGCGAGCTACCTCCGCGTCACCCTGCTTACCACCGCCAGCGTTGCCGCTTTGGCCACGCTGCTGTTCATGGTGGCCGACTGGGCCTCCGGCTGGGCGGTGGCCTGGGCGCTGGCCACCACCGCGGTGCTCGGCTTTTTCTGCGTGGTGCCCTGGCGCCGGCAGCTCATCAGCGACCCCGCCCTCGGCTGGTTCCGCAAAGTGCTGCCGAGCCTCTCTGACACGGAGCGCGAAGCGCTGGAGGCCGGTACCGTCTGGTGGGACGCAGAGTTGTTTTCCGGGGCGCCCAACTGGGAGGAGCTGCTGGCCACACCCAAACCCGCCTTAAGGCCGGACGAACAGGCGTTCATGGATGGCCCGGTGGACGAACTCTGCGCCATGCTGGACGACTGGGAAATCCGCGAAGACGCCAATCTCCCGGAACCGGTGTGGGCCTTTCTGAAAGAACACGGCTTTTTCTCCATGATCATCGACAAGGAGTATGGCGGCCTGGGGTTCACTGCGCTCGGCAATTCCGAGGTTGTCATGAAGCTGGCAAGCCGCAACCTCACAACGGCGGTCACCGTGATGGTGCCCAACTCGCTGGGGCCAGGGGAACTGCTGAGCCACTACGGTACGGACGAACAGAAGCGCCACTATCTGCCGCGGCTGGCCCGGGGTGAGGAAATCCCCTGCTTTGCTCTGACCGGCCCTTCCGCCGGGTCCGACGCCGGCGCCATGCCCGACAGCGGCATCGTCTGCCGCGGAGAATGGGAAGGCAAAGAAGTGCTGGGCCTTCGGCTCAACTGGAATAAGCGCTATATCACGCTGGCGCCGGTGGCCACGGTGCTGGGGCTGGCGTTCAAAGCCTACGATCCGGATCACCTGCTGGGGGACGAGGAAGACCTCGGCATCACCTGCGCGCTGATCCCCACCGACACGCCCGGCGTATGGACCGGCAACCGCCACCTGCCGGTCGGGGCCGCGTTTATGAACGGTCCAACGCGGGGCGAAGACGTGTTTGTGCCGCTGGACTTCATCATCGGCGGTCAGGAGCGTATCGGCCAGGGCTGGCGCATGCTGATGTACTCCCTCGCTGCCGGCCGGGCCATTTCCCTGCCCGCGCTGGGCACCGCCGGCGGCAAGGTCTCGGCGCTGGTGAGCGGCGAATACGCGCGGATCCGCAAGCAGTTCAAGATGCCCATCGCCTACTTTGAGGGCGTGGAAGAGCCGCTGGCGCGGATGGCGGGCATCACCTACCGCATGGACGCGGCGCGCAAGCTCACCCTCATGTCGCTGGCGCTTGGCGAAAAACCCGGCGTGCTGTCGGCGATCCTCAAGTATCAGCTCACCGAGGGCAACCGTCAGTGCGTGAACGACGCGATGGATATCCACGGCGGCAAAGGCATCATCCTCGGGCCCAACAACTATCTCGGCGCCTTCTACCAGGCGCTGCCGATTGCGATCACCGTGGAGGGGGCCAACATCCTGACCCGCACGATGATCGTGTTTGGCCAGGGCGCCATTCGCTGCCACCCATATCTGCTGGAAGAAATGAACGCAGCGCAGGCAGCCGACTCGGAGGAAACCCAGGCCCGGTTTGATCGGGCTCTGTTCAGCCACGTGGGGTTTACCATCAGCAACGGGGTTCGGGCGCTGTTTATGGGGCTGACCCGGGGACGCCTGGTCGGTGCGCCAACCGGCGGCGCCACCCGCAACTACTATCGCCAGCTCACCCGCATGAGCGCCGCGTTTGCGTTTACCGCCGACGTGGTACTGCTGGCGCTGGGCGGCGCGTTCAAGTTTCGCGAGAAGATTTCCGGCCGGCTGGCGGACGTGCTCAGCCATCTGTACATGGCCTCGGCCATGCTGAAATCTTTCGAAGACGCGGGGCGGCCGAAGGAAGACCTTCCGCTGCTGCGCTGGGCCATGGCGGATAGCCTGTATCAGATCCAACATGCGCTGATTAACACGCTGCGCAACTTCCCGATACGCTGGCTCGGCCAGGTGATCAAGATCCTGATCTTCCCCACGGGTAACTCGTATAAGGAACCATCCGATTCCGACGGCAAACACGCCGCGCGGATTCTGCTGAGCGAAAACCCGGCGCGGGATCGGCTGACGGAAGGCATTCACCGCGGCTGCGGTGACGATGCGGCGGGCAAGCTGCACTGCGCGTTTGCCGCGGTGATCGCCGCGGCGCCGGCGGAGCGGTGCCTGAAGAAAGGGCTCAAAGAAACCGTCACCGTCAACAACTACGAGCGCCTGGTGGACGAGGGGCTGGTGCAGGGGCTGATCGACGACCAGGAGGCGGAGCTCGTGCGCGAGGCGATGCGACTGACGCTGGATGTGATCAACGTGGACGACTTTCCCCGGGAAGCCGTCGAGCGCAATTACAAACCCGCGAAGCCGCCCGCAGCGACGAAAAAGACCAAAAAGGTCACCAAAAAGAAAAAGAAGGCCACCGCCCGGAAGAAAAAGAAAACCAGCAGTTCATCTGACGGCTGAGGTGCCGCCGGCTCGTTTTGGATATCCCCGGATACACAATCCGCGGCCAGCTGGGCGCCGGCGGAATGGCGGTTGTTTACCTGGCGGAGCAGGAGGTGCTGCGCCGGGAAGTTGCGATCAAGGTCCTGCATCGCCCCGGGGGAGAAGACCAGGACGTCACCCGGCGTTTCCTCCACGAAGCCCAGACTATCGCCCGACTTCAGCACCCGAATATCGTCGCCATCTTCGACTTTGGCAAAACGCCAGCCGGCGACCTCTATTACTGTATGCCCTGCCTGCCGAAAGGCGATCTGTCGACCTACCGCTACAGCGGTGACGCCTCTCTTAAGCCGTTACTGGCGCAGATCTGTGCGGGTCTCGAGTACGCGCACCGCCACGATGTGGTGCACCGGGATATCAAGCCGGAAAACATCCTGTTCGACGCACAGGGCAATGCGCAGATTGCAGATTTTGGCATCGCCTTCTCAACCCAGGTAACAGACCCGCGCATCACCAAAGAAGGGCAGACGCTGGGATCGAGCTACTACATGAGCCCGGAACAATCGCGGGGGGAAGCGGTGGACGCCCGGTCGGACGTGTACAGCGTGGGCGTGGTGCTGTTTGAACTGCTGGCCGGTCGACCGCCATTTGATGGGAAAGATGATCTGGCTATTTTGGTAGCCCAGCTCTCCGAACCGGTCCCTTCCCTGCCGGAACATGTCCGGCACTGGCAGCCGGTGGTGGAAAGGGCGCTGGCCAAGTCGCCGGATGATCGCTTCGCGAGCGTCCAATCTTTTTTGCAGGCGATCCGGGCCGTGGAACCCGGAACGAAACCGACACATTGGTATGCCCAGCCCAGGTTATGGGGGGCTGGGGCCGCCGGCTTGCTGGCGGCTCTGGTCCTAGGGGCATTGGTTGGCCGGCCCGATCCAGACCTGGTGGGCAACGATGAACCCGCCGTGGCCGAGGCTGGGACGAATCCTGAGCCGCTGAGGCAGGCTGAGTCCGCAAGTGAGGGTGGAGCGCCACCCCTGGCGGCGGACGTTGGGAAAGGCGAGGGGTTGCGGGAGGCGAAGACTGACGCGGCCGCCACGGCACCCAAGGCGGGCGAACTGCTCAGCGATGTGGGCGGGCCGGCTACGGCCTTTGTGCCGCCGACGGTCGAGGATGAGCAGGGCAAGGTGTCGTCGCTGGACAAACCCTTTGCCATGGCGACCACCGAGGTCACGGTGGCCCAATTTCGCGAGTTTTCCGAAGCGACGGATCGCGAACCAAGCGCCTGTCGCCGGGCGGGCAGCCCGGTCGCAGCGTTCGGGCGGGTTTCCTGGCGTGATCCAGGCTTTGCCCAGCAGGATGATCATCCTGTTGTTTGCGTCAGCTTTCTCGACGCCACGGCCTTTGCTCGCTGGCTGTCGGAAAAAAGTGGCTACGACTACGCCCTGCCCAGCGAAGCCCAGTGGCGGCACGCCGCCTGGGTGGGTCATGACGCCGATATCGCCTGCCAGACCGGCAACGTGGCAGGCCGGGAGCAGCGCCCGGGGGTGTTCTCAGGACGTCGTTTCCGCTGCCACGATGGCTATCAGCAAACAGCGCCGGTCGCCAGCTTCTCGGCCAACCGCCTGAACCTCTTTGATCTCAGAGGGAACGCCAGCGAATGGACCAGCGACTGCCGCCCGGAGCCGGGACGGGTGGGCAAGGTACTGAGCACGCTGAAACTGTCAAAAGCCAGCGGCTGCCAGCATCGTACCGTCCGCGGTACCTCCTGGCGCGATGGCCTGACCAAGGCGATGCGCTACAACGTTGCCTACCTGGATGAGACCAAAGGTCTCACGACGGTGGGCTTCCGCCTGGTTCGTGCCATCCCCGATTAGACCCCGAGAGGGTCTGACCCGGCCGCCGGTCCCCCCTCCGAGGTCTAGCTCAGAACTTCAGCCAGGGCGTTGACGGTGTAGTCGAGGTTAGCGTCGCGCAGGCCGGCAACGTTGATGCGGGTATCGGCGACGATGTAGATGGAGTAGTCGTCCCGCAGGCGGTCCAGTTCCCCAGCGCTGATCCCGAGCAGCGAGAACATGCCATATTGGCGTTCGATGAACGACATATCGCGGTCGATGCCAACGTCGGTCATTTTCTGAACAAACTTGCGGCGCTGTCCGTTAATGCGTTCCCGCATCACCTTCAGCTCCTCGTGCCACACCTTCGTCAGCTCCTCGGAGTGGAGAATCAGGTCAACAATCCCCGGCCCGTGGGTCGGCGGCATGGAATAGATACCCCGGGTAATCGAGTGGATATTGGTTTCCGCATCCTGCGCTTTTTCCGCGTTCGGCAGCACCATGGAGATGGCGCCACAGCGCTCCCGGTAGAGCCCGAAGTTTTTGGAGCAGGAACTGGTCACCAGAAACTCCGGCACGCCCTCGGCGAGCTGCCGTATGCCGGTGGCGTCGGTATCCAGGTCCACGCCAAAACCCTGGTAGGCCATGTCGACCAGCGGCAGAAACTTCCGCTCGGCTGCCACTTCCACCACCCGCCCCCACTGCTCCGGCGACAGGTCGATGCCGGTGGGGTTGTGGCAGCAGGCGTGGAGCACCACCACGTCTTTCGGACCCAGCTTGCGCAGATCCTCCAGCATGCCGGCAAAATCGAGCTCGCCGCCGACCTTGTCCCGGTAGCGGAATGTCGACAGGGGAAAACCAGCCGCCGGAAACAGCGCGTTGTGATTGGGCCAGGTGGGATCCGGCACGTGGATCGCAGCGTCCGGCACCACTTTGCGGATCACCTCGCCGGCCACCCGCAGGGCCCCCGTGCCGCCCGGCGTCTGCACGGTGACCATGCGACCGGCGGCGAGCGCCGGATGGTCCGCACCAAGCAGCAGCTCGCTGATCGCCTCGTTAAAGCCCACCACGCCTTTCGGGCCCAGGTAGGACTTACTGGTCTCCTGCCGGTTAAGCGTCTCCTCCGCCTGTTTGACGCAGTCCAGCACCGGCGTTTCGCCGGCTTCGTTCTGATAGACGCCAACGCCCAGGTCTACCTTGTCGGGGTTGGGATCAGCCCGGTACTGGGCAATCAGCCCGAGGATCAGGTCGGGTGGAACTCGCTGAATCTGTTCAAACATGGAAGCATCGCAATCAGGCCGGTCAGACGCGGAGAATAGGCAGGATCACCGGCCCAAGTAAAGCGCCAATGCAGCGCTAGGCCAGCTGCTTTTTGTTGATCTTGCCGGATGCCGCTTTGGGCAGTTCCTCCCGCCGCTCAAACCGCGACGGCACCTTGTACGGTGCAAGCTGCTCACGGCAGGCGGCCTCGAGTTCCTCCGGGGCGGCCGACCCCGCGTAGAACGCCACCACTTCCTGCCCCCGCTGCGCCGCGTCCCGGCCCACGACCGCAGCCTCCGTCACGCCGCCAAGGCCGGCGAGAAATCGCTCGATCTCCGCCGGATAGATGTTGACGCCGCCGCGGATGATCATGTCCTTCTCCCGGCCCCGCAGGGTCACAAAGCCCCGCTCGTCCTGGCTGGCCAGGTCTCCCGGGTAGAACCAGCCGTCGGGGTGCGCCTGCGCCTTCCCGGCCTCGTCGACAAACGTCTGCGCCAGGCCCGGGCTGCGGTAGCGCAGCCGTCCCACCTCACCGGCGTTTACCAACTTACCGTCGCCGTCGACAATCGCCACCTCCACCCGAAAGCCGGGCCGGCCCACCGTGTCCGCGTGCTGCGCAAATTCCTCCGGCTGCAGGATGGAGATACCACCTCCCTCGCTGGACGCGTAGTAGGCCAGCAGCCGCGGGCACAGCGTTTGCTGAAACTCCCGGGCCTCCTCGGGGAACAGGGGTTCGCCGGAAACCACCAGCCGGCGCAGGCCAGGCCAGGCCGGGGCGTCCTGCACCAGCGGCGCAATGCGTCGCAGCTGGGTGGGCACTAAAAACGCCACCGTGGCCTCACTGTCGGCCACCTCCCGCAGCACCTGCTCGGGTTTCTGCGGCGGCGGCGACATGATGACGGTGGCGCCGGCGATCAGAAAACACAGCGCAAAAGACCGCCCGGCACCGAAATAAAGGGGCGTTGCGGCGTAGAAACGATCGTTGGCGTTAAAGCCCAGCGTCACCCACTGATTGATGAACCGTTCGAGCATCTGCTGATGGGTCACCAGCGAGCCTTTCGGCTGGCCGGTGGTGCCGGAGGACAGGGAAACGAGCCAGACGGGATCACCGGCAAGATAGATCGGCGGCGCGCGGCGCGGGTCAAACGCCGATGGCAGGGCCGCACAGCGGGTACCCTCAATCGCCTCAGCGGACGCCTCGTGGATCAGCAGCGCCACGGCCATGGCACCGGCCACCGCCTGCTTCTCCCGCACCGTCCAGCGATGATCCAGCGGCACCAGCACCCCGCCGAGCCAGGCGATGGCAAAGTGCAGCGACAGATGCGCCGGGTGTTCGGTCAGCGCGAGCGCAACCCGGTCGCCGGGCGTCACACCCTGCTCCGCCAGCCAGGCCGCGGCTGCGCTCACCTCAGTCCACAGCTCCTGATAGGTATAGCGGCCCTGCGGCGAGAGCAGCGCCGGATGATCCGGGCGGTTCCGGGCGTTGTCCTGAAGGACCGCCGCCAGGTTGACCGCCGGACTGGTCACGACGCCGTGTCCGGGCTGAGCCCGTAGACCTCGATCACGTTGTCGCGCAGCACCTTGCGCAGGGACGCCTCGCGAAGCCCAAGATCACGGATTTCTCCCACCGTGCGCTCAAAATCCAGCACCGGAAAATCGGTGCCGAACAGCACCTTGCCGCTGCCATAGCTGTCCATGTATTTCACAAAGCTGGCGGGCCAGTACTTGGGACTGTGGGCGTCGGCGCCGATATAGACATTGTCGTGTTTCCAGGCCATGGCGATCATCTCATCCACCCAGGGGATGCCGACGTGGATACCGATGAGTTTGAGTTCGGGAAAATCGCAGGCCACCGCATCCAGCTTGATCGGCTGCCCCACGCTGCGGCAGCGGTATTCCGGCGAGTAGTTCATCGACTGGCCCACCTGCATCTGAATCGGGATATTCAGCTCGCAGCACTTGGCGTAGAACGGGTAGTACTTGGCGTGATCCGGTGCCAGCTCAAACCAGTGGGGGTAGAGGTGGGCGCCGATAAAACCGAGCTCCTTCACCGCATATTCCAGCTGCCGTACGCCCTCCATGCCCATGTACGGGTCCACGCCGATCAGGCCGGAGAAGTGCTTGGGATGCTCCGCCACCGCGTCCGCCACCACCTCCGGCGGCATGTGGTAGCAGCCGGGCAGGCCGGGACGACCGGATTTAGCGGCAATCAGAAACCCGTGGCCAATGCCCGCCCGATCCATCCGTTCGATCATCTGCTCGAGGGTCAGGCCCGCCATCAGCCCGTGTTTCGCCTTCATCTTCCCGGAGAAAAAATCCGGCCCCCAGTCGGGGCGGCAGGAGAGCGCGCGCTCGGTCCAGATGTTGACCACCGCGTCGATGGCGCGAAAAGAAAGTGGATCGCGGGCGGAATCAGTCATCGTTACCCCAGCAGGAAAAGTGAAATGGCCGGCACCAGCGTCACCGCCGCCAGGCCCACCAGCATAATCAGCAGAAACGGTACCACCGCGCGGCAGATGGTGCCGAAATCTTCTTTGAAGGCGCCCATAGCCACAATCAGATTCAGGCCAAAGGGCGGCGTCAGGTAGCCAATTTCCAGATTGACGATCATCACGATGCCAAAGTGCACCGCATCGATCCCCTGCGCCGCCGCCACCGGCGCCAGCATCGGCGCGAGGATCAGCACCGCCGAGCCGATGTCCATCACCGTACCCACCAGCAGCAGAAACAGATTGCCGGTCAGCAAAAATCCTTCCGGCGTCTCAAACTGTTCAGTAAACCAGGCGACGACCTGCTGCGGGATCTCCTCGTAGGTGAGAAACACGTTCAGGCTGACCGCGAGCATGAGCACCGGGAACAAAGACCCAAGCAGCCGGGTGGTCTCTCCCACCACCTCGAATACCCGCTTACCATCCAGCTCCCGGTGGATCAGCATTTCCACGATCAGCGCGTAGACCACAGCCACGGCGGCGGATTCGGTGGCGGTAAAGTGACCGGAATAGATGCCACCGAGAATGATCACCGGCATCAGCAGCGACCAGATACCTTCCCGCAACGACTCGACTATTTCTTTGCCGTCCCAGCTGCCCCCGCGGCGGTCCCAGTTGCGCACCACCGCGTAGCTACTCAGCAAAGCAGTCAGCACCAGCGCAGGGCCGATGCCGGCGATAAACAGGTCGGTGATGGACACGCGGGTCATCACGCCGTAAAGGATGAGCGGAATGCTCGGCGGCACGATAATGCCCAGCGTGCCCGCCGCGCACAGAGCCCCTAAGGCAAACGACCGGGAATAACCGGCGCTCAGCAGCGCGGGATACATCACGCTGCCCACGGCGAGCAGGGTGACGGTGGACGAGCCGGAGATGGCGGCAAACAGGGCGCAGGCCAGCACCGTGGCGATGGCCATGCCGCCGGGGATCGGTCCGGTCAGCGCGCCGACAAAGCGCACCAGGCGCTTGGCCATGGCGCCCTGGGCCATGATCTGGCCGGACAGAATAAACAGCGGAATCGACAGCAGCACGTCGCGGTTGAGCGCGTGCCAGCCGTCCAGCAGGATAAAGCTGGGATGGTCCGAGCCAGCGGTGGCGTAGACCCACACCAGGGCCGTACCCAGCAGCACCAGCAGCGGCTGACGCAGCAGCAGCAGGAGCACCAGCAGGGCAATCAGCGCGAGGGTGGTCATTCCGTCTTGCTTCCCTCATTGCTGGCCTCATTGCCCGCAATCGCGGAGACCTCCGGCGGCCGCCAGGTCGGGTTGAAGGCAAAAGCCGCGTGACGCAGCGCGGCAATGGCAAAGGCGAGCGGAATCGCCGCCATGATGGGCCAGACCAGCACGCCGATCAGTACCGAACGTTCCTCCAGCACAAATGCGCTGGCGGTGATGCGGAATCCGAACGCGGCAAACGCCAAAAAGAACAGCGCCGTGAGACTCTCGGCAATGCGCACCAGGGCCGGCTCCCAGGACGCCGGCAGCCAGCTGTCGGCAAAGCGCGGCCGCAGATGACTGCCGCTGCTGGACGCCAGGCCAAGGCCGAGCATGACGACAATCACGTTGGCATAAACACCCGCCTGCCGCGCCCAGTGCAGACCCACACCGGTAAACTCCCGTGCCAGCACGTCGGCAAAAATGGCCAGCACCATCACCCCAAACGCCACCGCGGTGACGATGCGCTCCGCCTGATCCAGGCGGTGCAGCAGCGGCGGGATGGGTTGGCCGGTTGCCACGTCAGCCGATCGACTTGAGGAAAGTAGCCAGCTCCGGCACCGACTTGAATTTTTGCCACGGCGCCTGCGGCAGCACCTGGGGCGACACCGCACCAAGCGGGTCGCCGTCGAGCACCAGCCAGTGGGCCGCAACCCCGTCCGCCGACAGGAGCGGCAGGTCCAGCGAGCCAAACGCGGTCGCGAGGTCGCCGCAGGACAGCGCGGCCTTCAGCTGCGTATTGAGCAGCTGCACAGAGAGATTCGCCGTGCCCGCCAGCGCCGCCTCGGGGCGGGTGTGGTCCCAGGGCCAGAATAGCTGCCGCAGGCGCAGCCAGGACCAGGCCTCAAGCCAGTGACCGCCGCTGGCGCGGAGCGTCAGGTCCGGCAGCGGCACGTTGCCCGCTGGGCGCGGATTAAGCAGCGCCACGGGGCAGTTGAGCTTCCCGGCCAAATGCAGCCCGAGGCCGCCCGATTCCCCCAGCGCCAGCAACAGCGGCGTCTCGCCCAGCTCCTCCACCATCGTCGTCAGCAACGCTTCGGCAGCGGCAACCGGCTGCGCCGCCGCAGGGCTCAGGCCGTGGCCTGGCAGGTCCGGCCACAGGCAGGTGAAGTCCTGCGCCATCGGCGCCAGCGACTGGCGGGCTACCGCCCCGCTGAAGCCGGGCTGATGCAGCACCACCAGCGGTGGCCCGGCGCCGTCCCGGTAAAGATGGTTTGCACCCAGATAGTCTCGCGGCATACCCGCCGGTGGCGCGGCGGGTGCCGCGGCTTCCAGCCCGGCGCTATTCAGGTGCCGGGCCAGCGCCCGGGCCAGCCCATCGAGCCGATCGGCGATGGCGGGACCGCAGTGCTCCATCTGGATGGTGTCCGGCAGCGGAAACTCCTCCAGTCGGTCCGTAAAGGGTTTCACGATGCTGCCTTCCCAGCGCATGACCGTGGTCGGTACGCCAACGGCCATCAGTCGCTCTGCCCGCTCGTTGCTGAACGCGGCGCGGTAGGCGGTGGCGTAGCCGCTGCCGGCGGCGAGAAACTGCTGCCCCAGCATCTCCACCGCGGCCGGATCGACGCTGCCGGACGGCAGCCGGGCATGACTCTGCTGCCAGGGAAAAAACAGCATCTGATCCCGCGCCACGGACCAGGTACGCACCAGGTGGCCGCCCAGCGGGTCCGGCGTCAGGTCAGGAAAATAACCTTCGGTGATCGCCGCCTGGTCTGCGTCGCTGAAGTGGGCGGCGTTGTCCGCGATCAGAAACGCGCAGCGATCGGGGTGGGCCCGGGCCAGCTCGATGCCGATCTGCGCGCCGGTGGCGGTACCGTAGACCCCCACCCGGGCAAGACCCAGAGCGTCCAGCAGGTCGATCATCGCGGCCACGTAGGGAGACAGATCTTCGGCCGCCGAGGGCAGCGGGTCGGAATAACCGTAGTCGGGTGTATCCGGTGCGATGACCAAAGCCCGGTCCGTGAGCGCTCCCATCAGCGGCACCAGCACCGCCGACGACAGGGGGGATGCGTGCAGCATGAGGAGCGGTGGACCGCTGCCGGCGGTGCGGTAATGGATCAGGCGTGGCTGGTCCGGCGAGCCGATCTGAGCGTAGGCGCAGCGCATGTCAGTCGTTGGAAAGTCCCAGCCCGAGGGAACCCGGGTTGATTCTCAGATCCGGATCCAGCGCGGCTTTGATGTCCTCAAGCGCCTGCCAGGAGCGGCTCTCGATCTGATTCAGCGGATAGGTTTTGCCGACCTGCAGATGCACCGCACTGTTGCGGGCGAACAGGTCCACCATCGCCTGGCGCAGCCCAAGGACGGCTTCGCGGGCCTCGGGGTTGTCCTCAAAGCCGGCAAACCGCCGCTGTGCCGCCGGCTCCACCGTCTCCCGATGCAGCGCCTCGAGCGCGTCAGGCCAGAAGAACACCGGCTCCAGCACAAAGCAGTTGGTGGACACGGTAGCGAAGAGATAGCCGACCTGAATCTTGTGGCGCTCGATCGTTTCCGCTTCCCGCTGCACCAGGTCTTCAAGCTGGGCCGTGACGGACGGCGCCCGGGAATGGGGCACCAGCGCGTGAATCGGCGCCCACCGCTCGCCGTCGGCGCCGACCACGTTGTTAAGCGGCGTAAAGGGATTGGCGCGGAGAATCCGGGGAATGCTGTCATCCAGCTGTTTGCCACCAGCCTCGCTGCAGATCGCCACGATCTGTTCCGCACAGGCATCCGCTGCCGCCTCCACCCGTTCCTCAACGATCAGATGCAGGGAATAGCGGGCATCGTCCATAAAGCCGCGGCCGGCCATGGCCACCTTCAGGCCGCTTTTAATGGCACCGGTCACCGAGCCGCTGGCCTTCATCACGCCGGCCAGGGATTTGACGTCTTTGGCCAGGCTCTCCCGGCGCATCCGCTGGGCCTGCAGGCAGGGATCAAAGGCAAAACACTCCATGGCCAGCCCCTGGCGGCTGATTTCGCTCATCGCCGGCAGCAGCCGGTCGTAGCTTTCGAAGTCGAAGGACAGATAGCGCCGCGCCTTAAGCTGGGGAATCAGGCGAAAAGTTGCGCTGGCCTTCAGTCCCAGCGCGCCGTTGTCGCAGGTAAACAGGCCGGTGAGATCCGGGCCGTAGTGGCGGAAAAACGGGGAGCCGCCCGGTACCGCGCCGGCGCCGGTTTTTACAACCTCGCCGTCCGCGAGCACCACTTCCAGTCCCACGACCGAATCCACGCAGGTACCAAACTGGCCGGAGCCCCAGAAGATGGAATTTTGCGACAGGCCGCCGCCGACGGTGGCGGTAATCCCCGACAGCGTGCCCCAGTAAGGCGTGCGGTAGCCCGTGTCCTCAAGCGCGTCGTGCAGCGCTTTCCAGGTGCAGCCGCACTCAACCCGCACGTACATATCGTCGGTATTGATTTCCAGCACCCGATTCATGCGCCGCAGATCCACCAGTACCGTGTGCGGCGCGGTGGCCAGGTACCCGCCGGTATAGGACATGCCGCCACCCCGGGGCACCACCGCGTAGCCGGCCGCGGCGGCGGCGCGAACAAGCTCGCTGAGCTGCTGCGTGTTGTCCGGCTGGACAACCACAGCAACGCGGGTGCCGGGCTTGAGAACATCGTGGGACATCAGATCGAGGCTGGCGTCGTCGTCGAGAACGTAATCTGCGCCGACGATGCGGCGCAGCTGATCGATCAGCTGGTTGCTGGCAAGTGCTTGGGCCATGGGACGTGTGCTTGTTTGGCGGTCGCGTAAATGTACTATATCTATAACATTTAAATACAGGCCGGAGTTCACCCATGAAAAACCGCCAGATTGTGCTCAAACGGGTATCCGAGGGCGTTCCTGAGCCCGGAGACTTCGAACTGAAGGAGGTGGACGCGGGTCGGCCGGAAGAAGGGAAAATGCTGTGCCGCACCACGCACATCAGTCTGGATCCCTACCTGCGGGGCAAAATCAGCGGACGCCATATGTCCGGCACCATCCACCCGGGGGAGCTAATGATCAGCGAAGCCGTCAGCGAAGTGGTCGAGTCGCAGCATCCGGACTTCAAGCCCGGCGACACAATTGCGGCCTTCAGCGGCTGGCAGGAACACCCGGTGGTGGACGGCGCTCTGGCGCGCCGCGTCGATCCGGACCTGGGACCCGTGTCCACAACGCTGGGCATCCTAGGCATGCCGGGCCTTACCGCCTATGCCGGCCTGCTGCGGCTGGGGGAACCCAAAGCCGGCGACGTGGTGGTCGTGTCGGCCGCCGCCGGCCCGGTGGGCTCGATGGTCGGTCAGATTGCGCGGATCCACGGCTGCGACGTGATCGGCGTTGCCGGGTCCGATGACAAATGCGCCTGGATCACGGAGCAGGCCGGCTTCACCGCCTGCATCAACTACAAAACCCACAGCGTGCGGGAGGAGCTGGATCGGCTGTGCCCGGACGGCGTTGACGTTTACTTCGACAACGTGGGGGGAGATTTGCTGCAGGCCATCATGGAGCGGCTGGCGCTGAATTCCCGGGTGGTGCTGTGCGGCCTGATGGCCCAGTACAACACGCCGGACCAGATGCCTCCGGGCCCCAATCCCGGGTTCATCATCAAAGCCCGGGCTACGGTCCGGGGTATGGTGGTTTACGACCACGAAGACCTGCGCCCCAAGTTTGAACAGGACGTGAGCAGCTGGCTGCGCGCCGGGGATATCCGCTATCTGGAGGACGAGGCGCACGGGCTTGAGAATACGCCAGAGCACTTCTGCCGCCTGATGCGGGGCGAGAACTTCGGCAAGTCGGTAGTGGTCCTGTAGCCCCGGATCTTCCAGACAACCGGCGCCCGCACCGCCCCGCGCTGGCGCAGCTGCATTTCGCCGTCGCGCTGTTTGGCCTTGCTGGCGTGCTCGGCCGGGTTATTGAAACCGGCCCTTTGAATATTGTCCTGGGGCGGTCCGCTGTGGCCGCCGTGGTGCTGGCGGTGGGGCTGGCGCTAGCCGGTACTTCGATCCGGCTGGAACCGCGCAGCGCGGGACTGATGGCGGCCGCGGGGGTGGTGCTGGCGGTGCACTGGCTGGCCTTTTATCACGCCATCGATCTTGCCGGCGTGGCCATCGGGGTCATCGGCTACGCCACCTACCCGGCGTTTGTTGTTGCGCTTGACGCGGTCGTGCAGCGAACGCGCCCGCGGCGGGTTGACTGGCTGGCGGCGGGACTGGTGCTGGCGGGCCTCGTTTTTGTTGCACCCTCCTTCGAACTGGCGGACCTTCGATCTCAAGGGCTAGCCTGGGCTGTTCTTTCCGGCTTCACCTTTGCCGTGCTGACGCTGATGAATCGCACGCTGGTGCGGCGGCACCGCGCGCTGAAGGTGTCTTTCTATCAGCTTGCGGTGGCGGCGGCCGTGCTGCTGCCGGTGGCGCTGACTGCCGGGCAGTTCCCAGGCTCCACGGATCTGGCCTGGATCGTGATGCTGGGACTGGTCTGCACCGCGCTGGCACAAACGCTCTTCGTGCGCTGCCTGATGAAAGTGCGACCACAGACCGCCAGCGTCATCGCCGGTCTGGAACCGGTCTACGCGATCGCGCTGGCGGTCTGGTGGCTGGCCGAATACCCGCCCTGGTCAAGCGTGGCCGGTGCAACCCTGATAGTCTTGGCCACCTTTCTGGTCAGCCGCGAACCCCTCTGATGTTGAACGCCCTGTTTTGCCTGCTTGGGCTGCTGGCGGCCTCGCAGGCCGGCGCGCAGATCGCGGTGGAAACGCCGGCGGCCGCCGGCAGCGCGCAGCCCCGCCTGACCGGCGGACGGGACGGCCTGCCGCTGGTCCTGAGCTGGCTTGACCCCCAGGGCGACGGCGTCGCGCTGCGCTTTGCGGTGCTGCGGGACGGCCGCTTTTCGGCGCCGCGAACCGTCGCGAGCGGCAATGACTGGTTTGTGAACTGGGCGGACTTTCCCTCGGTCACGCCCGTGTCCGAATTGCTCTGGGGTGCCCACTGGCTGGTGAAGCGACCCGGCGGCCCCTACGCCTACGACGTGATGATCGCCCGCTCCAGCGACGGCGGCGAGACGTTCGGCCGGGGCCGAAGCCCACATCAGGACGGCACCGCCACCGAACATGGATTTGTGAGCCTGTTTGCGCTGGGGCCGGAACTGGCCGCGGTCTGGCTGGATGGCCGGAAAACGGGCGGTGGCCACAGCCACGATAATCACCACACCAGCGCTAGCGGGCCGATGACGCTGCGCTGGGGCCGGTCGTCGGGGCGAGACCCCAGGCTCAGCGACCTCGAACTCGACGCCCGCGTGTGCGACTGCTGCCCAACCGCGGCCGCACCGGGTCCCGCCGGACCCCTGGTGGTGTATCGCAACCGAACTGAAGACGAGATTCGCGATATCTATCTGACGCGCTGGGTCGACGGTCGCTGGCTTCCGGGCAAACCGGTGGCGGATGACCGTTGGCAGGTCGCCGGCTGCCCGGTGAACGGGCCCGCCATCGACGCTCGGCAAGATCAGGTGGCGGTCGCCTGGTTTACCGCCGCTGACGATCAGCCCCGCGTGCAGCTGGCGCGTTCCGGCGACGGCGGCGCCAGCTTCACAGCGGCGACGACCGTGGACGCGGAAAACCCGGTGGGCCGGGTGGACGTGGCCCTCACGCCGGACGGTCGCACCTGGGTCAGCTGGCTGCGGGACGATGGGACGCTGGTCGTGCGCGAGGCCGACGCCGCGCCCGACGAGGCCGTGGTGATTTCCCGCGCCGGCGCCAGCCGCCTGTCGGGCATGCCTCAGTTGCAGGCGGTAGACAATCAGCTATGGCTAGCCTGGACTCAGGTTGTGCAGAACGCGCTAAGCGGTCAGACCAGCACCCAGGTAAAGGCCGCCGTGTTTACACCCCCAGCAGCCCCCCGGAGCGACGCTAGATAGCGGGTTCGTCGACATCCAGCCAGGCCGTGCACCTTCAACTCCCAGCCGGATTCAGCGGTTGCCGACGCTGCTGGTGGCCAAACACCAAGGCGGCGATCACAGCGGCGAAGCACAACGCAGCGATGAGCTCAGGGAGGAACCACGGAAACCCATCGGTTGCGACGAAGGAAATCTCAGAGCCCTGTTCTTGAACACGGCGCACGATTTCCTGTTGCAGGCTCACCGCACGGTAGCAGGTGCCACGCAATCCCATGGTCACGCTTAACGCAAAGAGGGCGAAAAGGCTGGCCATGCTGACATATTGGAAGTTCGTCAATCGGCGGGCGGCAACAAACATGGCAACGACGTAAGCGAAGACCAGCGAAATCAGAAGGGAGGTTTCGCCAGTAAAAGTCTGGGAGTACTCCGAGTAGAGTTCAAGCAGTTCGGCGTCCGACAAAACCAGCTTCCTCCCATTCCCCGACTAGATCGCCGGTTTGTCGACACCCAGCCAGGCGGCCGCCAGCACCAGCACGTAAATGGCCAGCACCGCCCAGTAGACCGGGCCGATGGCGCGGCTGTAGGCCGCGTTGCGCTCGTCGCTGGCGCCCTCGGTAACGATGCCGAGGAAGGCCTCCACTGCCGGCTTGAACAAAACATCCAGGAGCACGCCGGCGACAAAAATCAGACCCACGCTAAGCAGCTTCAGCGCCAGCCAGTTGGGCACCGCGTCGCCGGTCAGCCACCAGATCGCCCAGCCGGAAATCACCAGGGCAAAGATGGCGTTCAGCGCCAGGTTCAGAATCATGATGCGCTGTTCGGTGGGCGTTTCCGGATTAAGAAATCCCACCCAGAGGAGCGTCGCCCAGGACAGGCCCCCAGCCCAGGCAACAATCAACAGCAGATCGCTCACCGGCGCCAGGTTGAGCAGCGCCGCCAGGCTCAGCCCGGAGGGGATGATCAGCGTGAGCGCCGTGCGCGGCAGCCGGTCGAGCACCATCCCCACCTTCAGCACCGTCGCCCGGGTCTCCACGCTCAGCTCAGCGCGTTCGGAGACCTTGGCGGCAAGGAATACCCCAAGATCAGTCCCCAGCCAGAAAACCAGCAGGAGGATGTGAAAAAAAATCAGCAGGCTATACATAACTTCAGGGCTCAATGTTTCGTGCGGCGCCCAAAACGTCGCGGATCAGCTCCGCGCTTTCCGCGTCCAGCGCCGCGTCTGCTTCCGCGTCCAGCTCAAACGCCTCCAGCTCCAGCGGACCCAGCACACCTTTGCTGACAAGCAGCTTTTCCAGCACCGCGCAGCGTTCCCGCAGCGCCCAATGGCTCTCCAGCAGCCGGGCCAGCATGGCCAGCAGCCGGTCGGCGTTGGGATCGTCAAAAAACGCCTTGCGGCCGCCCCGGACCGTGCGGGACAGCTCAGCCACCAGCCTTCACCGAGCCAAAGCCATACCACTGAATCTGATCTGAAAGACGGCCCGTGTTGTCGTCGAACTCTCCCCCGCCAGCCACGGCGGCGCGAAACTCATCGGGCGTACCGTAGGTAAAGCGGGGCATGATTCCCTGGAAGAAGTTATCCCGCTCGAAGCCGCCGGCCACGGTCAGCTCCGTGTAGTCCTGGTCGCGAAAGCCTTTGTAAAACGGCTCGTTGTTGTAGTAGCAGTCCCAGTCCAGATAAAACGCATCGTAGGGCTCAAGGGCTTCATTCGGCGGCAGCTCCATATTGAGCAGCACCCCGCCGGGACGCAGAACCCGGTGAGCCTCGGCGATGTAGGCGTGGATCATCTTGGTTGGCAGCTCGTGCAGAAACATGGAGCTGAAAACGATGTCGACGGAGTTGTCGACAAACGGCAGGCAGTCGGCCGACGCCTGGCGGAAGTGCGCCTCCACGTTCATCGCTTCCGCCCGGGCGTGGGCGTAGCGCAGGCAGGAAGCCGCCAGATCCAGTCCGGTGACCTTCGCGTCCGGGTAGACCGACTTCCAGGGCAACGTGTTGTGGCCAATCGTGCATCCGACATCAACAATCTCCCGCGGCGCGAGGTCGGGAAACTTGAGATGCAGAAACTTCGCCATCGACCAGCCGATGTCGTTGAGCTGCGCACCCATGGCGCCAAACGCAAACACGTTGAGGCCATTGTCATAGACCGCGCCGGCCTCCAGCGTGGCGCCCTCCTGGCCGGAGTAGTTGCCCGGCATAAGATGTACGTCCACCGCGTCGGCATAGCGCGGCGCATCCAGCGTGTCGTCGAGCTCGAGGCTGCCTTTGGCGTTGGCGGTCAACTTCGCGGCGGTGCGGTTGAGCGACTCGGAGTTTTCCTCCACCGAATCCAGCACCGCGTTCCACACCATCTCCTGGGTGGCGCAGCGCAGGCTGGAGTAAAACTGGAACGTGGGACTGGGCTTGAGCAGATCATGCACCGCCGGCCCATCCGCCGGCTTCTCGCCACCGCGCTTGAGATGCTGCGGCAGCACGGACTGCTCATAGTCCTCGCGCAGCTCGCCTGCCAGGTCAAGCAAAACGTAGGCTCGCAGGCCCGATACGAAGCGCTCCCGGGATTTTGAATCCCGGGACTTGGCGAGATCCAGGGCGTGATTGAGACGGGTTTCCACGGCGATCGGCTCCTTGTCCGGACAACCGCCCTAGTGTGCCGCGTGGGGCCTCGAATGTCGAAACAATCGGACGCTGCTGAGCAGCAGGTGCCTCAACCGCCGGCTTCGATCTCCTGCAAAACGGCCGCCAGCGCCGTATTGAAAGCCTGCGGCGCCTCCAGCTGCAGGAAATGGCCCACGCCCTCCATGATGACCGCGTCAAAATCGGCGTACTGGCGGTTGAGTTCCACCTTCGTTTCCGGCGTCATGCCGCCGGCGGCGGCGTTAATCACCCGCACCGGTACGCCGGCGCCGGCCAACAGGCCGGGCACGTCCATGCGAGCGTAGTCGCCAAACAGGGCCACGCCCACCTCCGGGTTGGCCGCCACCGCCTTAGCCACGATCCAGTCCCGCAGCACCGGCTTCATGGCCTGGCCGGACATGCCGCTAAACATGCCCGTGATGCTCCCGGCCCAGTCCGCCTGGAAGGCGGCCATGGCCTGCCCCACTTCGCCCGGCGTGTAGGTGATGCTGGCATCGTGCAGCGTGTCCGCCCCCACTACCCCCAGCACCCGGCCCGGCATCGCGCCAGCGGCCGCCAGGGTGACCGGACCGCCCATGGAGTGGCCAACCAGGATCATCTGGTCAAGCTTCAGCGCGTCGGCCACCGCCACCACGTCCTGACCGAGGCCTGCGACGGTCCAGACCGGCCGGTCGGCGCTGGACTCACCATGGCCGGCAAGGTCCAGCGTGACCACCTGGTAGCTGTCGTCAAACGCGTCGAGCTGATCGCGCCAGTAGTCCAGATCACAGGACCAGCCGTGCACAAAAACCAGCGCGGTGGGACCCTGGCCGCGGGTTTGGTAGCGGATCGTCACGCCGTCCGCCGACGTGACGGTGGCTTCCCGCGGAGCACTGGCGTCAGCTCCGGAGGATTTCGATTCATTGGGCGGGGCGGGTTGACATGCTGCCAACGTCAACATGGTTATCATCAGCAATGCTTTGGTCATAAACGGGAGTTCCCGCGAAAAATTGATCAGCCTACCAGACCCACCTGACGCCGGTGTGGCGGCCGCCGCTTCCTGTCGGCTAGTGGGTCGCGGGGCGAAGCAATAGAATCTTCATTATGCTGAGTAATCGTACCGTGACCCTCGCGTTGACCCTCACCGGTCTGGCGCTGGGCCTGGCCGGCCCGAACCCGGCCGGCGCAGCTCCCAGCCCGGTAGAGCAACAGATCATCGAAGCCATCGATCGCTATGAGCCGGAGGCCCGGGCGCTGCTGAGACAGGTGGTGGAGATCAACAGCGGCACTCAGAATTTTGCCGGTGTTGAGGCGGTCGGCGAGGTGCTGCGTGACGCCTTCACGGGCCTGGGTATGGAAACGCGCTGGGACGACGGTGCCGAGTTCGACCGGGCCGGGCATTTGTGGGCCGGCATCGGTGATCGCGGCACGCGGTTTCTGCTGATCGGTCACCTGGACACGGTGTTTGCCAGCGACAGCCCCTTTCAAGGTCTGACCGACCTGCCGGAAGGGGATCGCTGGCGCGGTCCCGGGATTACCGATATGAAGGGCGGCGACGTCATGATGGTGTTCATCATCCGCGCGCTGCAGGAAGTTGGCGTGCTGGCAGACATGAG
This sequence comes from Pseudomonadota bacterium, assembly GCA_039195135.1. Classification (GTDB taxonomy): domain Bacteria; phylum Pseudomonadota; class Gammaproteobacteria; order Xanthomonadales; family SZUA-38; genus JANQOZ01. The sequence goes on from JBCCVP010000008.1 coordinate 61,357, forward strand.
CATTCAGGTGGTGCTCACCGGCGACGAGGAATCCCGGGGCAAACCCCATGAGCTGGCTAACCGGACGCTGCTGGACGCCGCCCGCTGGGCGGACATCGCGCTCGGTTTTGAAGATGGGGATGGCGACCCGGAAACCGCCGTGATTTCCCGCCGGGGCTCGGTCCGGTGGGACCTGACGGTGACGGGCCGGCCGGCCCACTCGTCGCAGATTTTCAGGCCCGACGTGGGCTACGGCGCCATTTTCGAGGCGGCCCGCATTCTGGAAGCGTTCCGCCTGGAGCTGGCCGGCGAACCCCTGCTGACCTTTAATCCGGGCGTGATTGTTGGCGGCACGGACGTGACGCTGGACCGCACCACCTCCCGCGGCACCGCCTTTGGCAAAGCCAACGTGATCGCGCGGTCGCTGGAAATCCAGGGCGATATTCGCGCCGTTTCGCCGACGCAGCTCGACGCGGCAAAGAAGACCATGCAGGTCATCATCGCGGAAAACCTGCCCGGCACTGAGGCAACCCTGTCCTTTGCCTCCGGCTACCCGCCCATGGCGCCCACCGACCAGAACCGGGCGCTGCTGACACGCTACGACGCTATCAGCCAGGAATTGGGCTTCGGCGCCGTGCGGGCGGTAGACCCGCGCCGCGCCGGCGCGGCGGATATCTCCTTTGCCGCGGGCCACGTGGATATGGCCTTAGATGGCCTCGGCCTGATGGGTTACGGCGGCCACACGGAAGGAGAGACGGCCCTGATGAAAACCTTTACCCGGCAGATGAAACGGGCCGCGCTGCTGATGTACCGGCTGCGCAACTGCGGCGAGTGCAGCCGGTGACCACCCCCGATCAAGGATCTGAATCTTGCGTCATCTGAATTATCACCACCTGCTCTACTTCTGGACCGTTGCCCGGGAGGGCAGCATTGCCAAAGCCGCCGAGTCGCTGCACCTGACGCCGCAAACCATCAGCGGACAGCTGAAGTTGCTGGACGAAGCCGTGGGCAACCCGCTGTTTCAGCGCAGTGGCCGTAACCTGGCCCTGACGGACGTAGGACAGATGGTGAAAACCTACGCTGATGAGATTTTCGGCATCGGCGCGGAGCTGGCCCAGGCGGTGCGCAACCCCACGCCCGGCCGCCCCACCACCCTGCACGTGGGGGTGGTCAATTCCATCGCCAAGCTGATCGCCTACCGCATGCTCGAGCCGGCCCTGCGGATGGACGACCCGCTGCGCCTGATCTGCGTGGAGGGCCCGCTGGAGCAGCTGCTGGGGGATCTGTCGGTGCACCGCATCGATCTGGTGCTGTCCGACCGGCCGCTGCCCCTCGGACTGCACGTGAAAGCTTATGGTCACGACCTGGGGCGCAGCGACGTGGCCATTTTTGCGCACCGGGATCAGGCCGACCGCTACAGCAAAGACTTTCCCATCAGTCTCAATGGCGCGCCGATGCTGCTGCCCACGCAGGACAAGGTGCTGCGGCGTAACCTGGACGACTGGATGGCGCGCCACGACCTGAAGCCGCGGATCATCGCGGAGCTGGAAGACAGCGCCCTTTTGAAAGCGTTCGGCGAAGCCGGCCGCGGACTGTTTCCCGCCCCCAACGCCATCAGTCAGGAGATTGAGCTGATGTATCACTGCGTGCCGGTGGGCATCATCGACGGGATCTCCGAATCGTACTTCGCGCTGTCCACAGAAAGGCGAATCAAACACCCGGCGGTGAGTGCGATTACCCGCATCGCCCGCGACACGCTAAGCCATGACTAGGGTCGCCGGCACCGCCTGGCGCGGGCAAAAAAAAGCCGCTCCAGCTGGAGCGGCTAAAAAACGAGATTTCCCGGGGGAGAGCGTTCCCTGGTCAATCCCGCAGGCGATAAGCCATGACGGCTTGGGACTCGTCAGGGTGCGGAGACCAGCTCCGTCGGCGATCCGACCTGAGGTTTGGACAGCCGCTGGGTGAAGTTCCGCAGCTTGGTGATCATTTCGGGCGTCAGATCTTTCTTGATCGTGCCCATCAGCGTTTCCAGACGCAGGCTGATCGTTTTCTCGGACAGAAGGATGCGGGCCAGCTCCGGGCTGAGCGCAAATTCGAGCTTGTCCACAAAAGGCTGGGACGCGTTTTCCAGATTCAGTTCAATGTGGCGCGGCGTGGGCGTCACCCGACGATCTTCCAGCAGGATCGACAGAGGCTGCGCCTGCGGGTTGATGAACCATCGCCGCGGCCCTTCGTGCTTCATCCAGAGGATGAACTCCTCCGCAGTTCCCGCTTCGTCCAGCACCAGAGCGCTCATGCCCATCACCAGCTCATCGCTAGCGACGAACTTGCCATCCATCTCCTGCAGCGCTACCAGCGAGACGGCCGGCATTTGGATGCTCGAAAACTTCAGGCCGCGCTGGGGGTCGTGAAACTCCGTCAGTGCGCCGGCACTCACCTGGCCGGCGATCAGTAAAGCAGCAGCGCCAATAACCTTGTTCATGTTTCCTTCCGTTGGTTCACTTGAATTCCGAATGGTGGATAGCGTACGCGCGACGAAGAACAATAAAAAACTGTTCTTTCTGTGCGATTGATTCGGATTTCCCGAATTTCGTGAAGGACACGTGTAGGGCCGTCAGCCCCCGCTACGGAACGTCAGGAAACGACCTGTTCAGCGAAGAACCGGCGGGTGTTTTCGTCGCTGGGGTAAAAGGCTTCGATGCGAAGCTCGTCGGTGGTGACATCCTGCGGCGTACCCAGCGTGGAGATCACAGAAAACAGGCTGAGCCGGGTGCCGCCAAGCTCAAGCTCCAGCGGGAGAAACGGGAGCAGACCGGGCAGCGGTTCGCACTCCGCGACGTCGCCGGCGAGTGCCACCAGCTGTTCCAGATGGCGCTTGAGCGACGGGTCCACGGTCGCCATGGACTCCTGCCGAAGCCGGCGGATAAAGGAAGGGGCGACGGCATCCCAGTTGCGGATGTGGCGCCGAAGCCCGTCGGGATGGAGCGATAGCAGCGCCAGATTGAGCGCGTCACCGCTGCCCAGCCCCCGGGATCGGGCCGCCGGATCCCCGGTGAGCGACAGCATCCGATCAGCGGCACGGTTGAGTTTTCTGACGTTCCACATCCGATCCACCACAATGGCCGGCAGCGGCTCGTGGTGAGCGAGCACATGGTTCATGGCGTCAAGGACCGGCGTCATCACCGGCTCATCCAGATCCGTTTCCGCGTAGGGCGGCACAAACCCCGCGGCCTGGAACAGGGCATTGCGGTCCCGCAGCGGCACCTCCATGGCCTCCGACAAGCGCTGAATCATGCTGCGGCTGGGCGTGCTGCGGCCGGTTTCCAGCCAGCTGACGTGGCGCTGGGATACGTCCGCGGCAAGGGCCAGATCGAGTTGCGAAAGCTTGCGAAACTGGCGCCATTGGCGACACAGGGCGGGAAACGGTTCTAGCGCAGTGGCGGTCATGGCAGGACTCCTGAACGCCGTCAGTTATGACCCAACCCCTGCCTACATTCAATAACCCGGCAGGTTATTGCGCCCGCGCATCCGCGAGCGGGACCATGCCAACGCGCTTCAACACCGAAAGGACCACAACATGTCAAAACGCCAGCTCCTCGCAACCGCCCTGCTGATTCCCTTTACGTTCCTGACCGTCTATGCCCTCAGCCAGGTGGGTTACGTCGGCATCTTCGACTACCACCGCCACAGCCCCGCCGGCTGGCAGGTATTCACCGATCTGGTGATCGCCCTGATCCTGGTGCTCACCTGGCTGGTGCCGGAAGCGCGGCGGGCCGGCAGGAATCCGTGGCCCTGGGTGCTGGGCACGCTGTTTCTCGGGTCCCTGGCTCCGCTGCTCTATCTGGCACTCTGGCCGCGGACCAAAAACGTCCACGAGTCCAAACCGGCTGCCGGAATGACCTGACCGGGGCAATTGCCCGCCCGAAGGATTACTTCTACTCTTTGGGCTCCTGCGACCCGAGGTGCGATATGAACCGACTCACTGCTGTACTTGTAACGCCTTTGATTGTGCTGTTCGCTCTGGCCGGCTGCGCCACGGCATCCGATTCCAACTCCGGCACCGCCGATGCCAAAGGAACGGTGCTGGTCGCCGGCGCCACCGGCCGCACCGGGGTGAAGGTGGTCGAGTCCCTGTTGGCGCAGGGCTATCCGGTTCGCGCCATGGTTCGCAACGAGGCGAAAGCCCGTGAACTTCTGCCCGCCGCGGTGGAGATTCGCGTCGCCGACGTGACCGACGCGAACGCGGTAGCCGGCGCCATGGCCGGCGTTGCGGACGTGGTGACCGCCATCGGGTCTACCTCCCCCGCGGGCCCCAACAGCCCCGAGTTTGTCGACTACGGTGGTGTCGTCAATCTGGTCACCGCAGCGAAGGCGGCCGGCGTTGATCAGTTTGTGCTGGTTTCTTCTCTCGGTGCGACCAAAGTGGATCACTACCTGAACAAGAACTTCGGCAACGTGCTGATCTGGAAGCTCAAGGGGGAAGATAACCTTCGCGCCAGCGGTCTGGCCTACACGGTGGTTCGCCCGGGGGGGCTCAGCGATGACGCCGCGCGCACCGGCAAGCTGGTGCTGGACCAGGGCGATACGCTCGAGACCGGCCGCATTTCCCGGGCGGACGTGGCGGAGATCTGCGTTGCCGCCCTTTCATCACCCGCGGCCCGCAACCGCACCTTCGAAGTCATAGCCGAAGCGGGCGCCACCGATCGAGATTGGGATGGGCTGTTTACCCCCCTCCAGCCGGACTCGTAACGTCTGGAGGAAATTAATCAATTGATCTTTATCGGGGTTTTGTTGTCAAATGACTTAATCTCCTGATGATCTGAGGTTTGCGGTGGCAGCTCCTCTTCCGAAACACGGCGCTGAACGCAATCCACGGGGCAACGGGCCGACGTCCGGCCCGGCGGTCACCGAGCGGGACGCAGAGGTTGGCGCGCGGGCCGTGGTGGCTCTGTTTCGCCACTGGAAAATCAGCGACGCCGACGCCTGCCGCCTGCTCGGCGGCATCTCCAGCGCCACCTATAACCGCTGGAAACGCGGCGCCATGGGCCGCATCGGTACGGACCTGACCACCCGCCTGTCGGTGCTGCTGGGTATTCACAAGGCGCTGCGGCTCATTTTTTCGGAAAACGCCCGCGCCTACGCGTGGGTTCGTCAGCCAAACCAGGATTTTGCCGGAGACCGCGCGCTGGACGTGATGCTGCGCGGCCAGCTTACGGACCTGCTGCGGGTGCGCCACTACCTGGACGCCGTGCGCGGGTGACCCCGCCGACAAGCCGCGTTCGCTGGAGCCAGGGCCGGCGCATTCAGTCCACCCGGCACCCACCGGTGGATCTGTTTGAAGACCTGCTCGACCCGGAAGACTGGGAGGCCGCGATCCGGCTGGAGAGTCTCACCAATCCAAGAATCAATGAGAGCGTCGGGCGCCTCGATCTGGTTCCCGTCGCCCGGCGGGTTGCCGGCGCCGGCGCTTCCCTGGTGATGGCCCCCTTCACCCACGTCAGCACCGATCATCCCGGCCGCTTTCATGACGGCAACTTCGGCGCCCTGTATATCGCCCAGACCTTCAACACGGCGCTGGCGGAAACCGCTTTTCACTACGGCCGTTTCTTTGCCGCCACCGGCCAGGCCCCGGGCTGGTTTTCGCAATACCGGGAGCTTGCCTGCCGGGTGGATCACTCGTTTCATGATCTGCGCGGCACGCCGGATTTTTCGGCCTGCCTGGCGCCCGATGACTGGTCCGCGTCGCAGGCGCTGGCGCGTGAGCTTCGCGACCGCGACAGCAGCGGCATCGTCTATCCCAGCGTGCGCGATCCGGATGGGCAGTGCCTGGCGGCCTTCTGGCCCGACGTGGTGCCGGTTCCGGTACCGGCGCGGCGGCTCAGCTACCACTTTGACGGTGCGGGTATCGACGTGGTGCGGGACGACTCCGATCGCCAGATCATTCGCCTCAAGCACCGCCCGTCCTGATGTCGGGCCGTCGACGATGGTTGCCGCAAGGTCTGGCCCGCTGGATCAAACAGCGCGCCGGCGTTCCGGACATGGGCGGCCGGTTGCACAACCTGAAAGCAGCCGGCTTTGCCTGCACCGGGGCCGTCGACGCCGGCGCGTTTCGCGGCGAATGGAGCCGCCTGGCGGCGGCAACGTTTGGCTGCCCGATACTGGCCATTGAGCCGCAGGACAGCCCGGAACTTGAGCAGCTCGCAGCGCAGATCGACCTGCGGGTGGCGCCGGTGGCTCTTGGCGAGCGGGTGGGCGAAGCCACCTTCATGCTGGAAGGCTCCAACAGTCGAATTCCGTCGGCGGAGGACGAGGCGTATGCGACCCACACCATGACGGTGCCGGTTGAAGATCTGCTCACGGCCCTGCGCCGGCACCCCGAGCTGTCACCCAATCTGCTCAAGCTGGACCTGCAGGGTGGGGAGCTGCCCACACTGCTCGGGGCCGGCGCGGCGCTCAATCAGTTTGAGGTGGTCATCGTCGAGGTGTCCGTGATTGCGATCGGCGGGGTACCGGACTTCGATGAGGTACACAGGTTTCTCACGCAGGCAGGCTATCGCCTGTACGATTTTCTGCCGACCTACTATCGACCGCTGGATCAAGCCCTCTGGCAGGCGGACGCCTTCTACGTGAGGAACGACTCCGCCCTGGTGGCCAGCACCCGCTGGCAGTAGCCGACCGCGGCCGGAATCACTCGGCGCCGGTCAGCCCCAGCTGGTGGTCCGTCAGCACCGTGGATGGGCGGCCCGTCAGCACCTGCTGGGCCTCCCGCAGCTGCACCAGGCTCACCTTTCGCCCCGACGCCACGAGACGGCGAAGCACATCGTCGAGGCTGGCGTCGTCCTCGGTGCGCTCGCGGATTTCCCGATCCAGGTCCCGCAGCACCAGCACCGCCCGCGCGGTCGTGGCACCCCGGGACTGGGGCGCGTCCAGCGGACCCGCTTCGGCGCTCCACTCGGTCAGGTGCTTCAGCGCCCGGCGATAGCGGGCTTCGGTGATGGTGCCGGAGCGCAGGAGCAGCGTGAGGGAGTAGTACTCGGCAAACCCCTCGACGATCCAGTCTCCGCCCGGCTGTCCTTTAAGGCCCGACGCGACGTGCACCAGCTCGTGCAGCACGGTACTGGTGCCATTGCCACTGATCAGCGGTCGGTCGGCGTGCAGATAGAGGGAATTGGCCGCCGACAGTCCGCCGCGCCACATGCCTTCCCGCGCACTCACCAACAGCAGCCGCGTGGGCATTTCAGGCAGCAGCTCGGTAAGCGAGGGCAACGTCCAGTTGAGAAAAGCGAGCAAGTCCATACGCCGGATGCCCTGCTCCACCGGCCCGGCTACGGTGGTGCGGATCCCGGCGATACGCTCGGTACGCACGCCGATTCGCCCCCCCACCATCCAGCCCGTTGGCCGGTCAAAGCTGCGGTCCGGGTTGACGATCCGGTAGCGGCCGTCCTCGTCCCGCGGGTACGGCGCGGCAAAGGACCAGCCCGCCGGGCCGCGCAGCCGAAGATATGCTTCGGCTTCGGTGTTGACCAGCTGCCGCACCCGGGCCGCCGGTATCAGGTCGTCACCGCGCCACAGAGCCCAGTCGGTTGTCAGGCGCGCGTCATACTTTCCGTCCGATCTCACGCTGTCGATGATGACGTCATAGCTCAGCGTTGTGCCGTCCTTCATCTCCTCGACAACGAGATGCTCCGCTTCCCGGCGGAGCGGCCGGTTGGACTCAAAATTTTTCATCCGCTCGTGGGTCAAGAGCTCCAGGCGCCGGATGCGCTCCGCCCCCGGACCCCAGGCGATACGCACCCGAGCCACCGACTCGGCCGGCTGAAACTCAACGTCGTAGTCCACCTGATAGGGTTGTGGACTGGCCTGGGCCGTCGCCGCAACCGTCGCCAGCAGTACCGCAAAAAACAGCTTTTGAACCGAAAGTTTCAGCGCACCGTCCTGCAACTGTAATGACTCCATCAGACCCCGGTTCCCGGGGGCGGTTCCTTTCGCAGCCACCTTACCTAAGTGGCCGACGCGCCGCTTATGCGGGAGCAACCCCTCTATAATGGAGCGGTCTTTTGCCAGCGGGAACCCAGCGCATGTGGCGGCCCAAGGAACGCATCAAGTACAAACCCCGGCCGGGCACCTGGCCCACCCGGGACCAGGCGGAGGAGTCGCTGCTGTTCAGTCCCATCGAGCTGGGACCGGTCACGCTTGCGCAGCGTACCTGGGTGCCGGCCATGGTGCCCTGGCGAGCCACCGAAGACGGCATGGTGACCGAAGATGTGCTCGATTGGTACCGGCGCTACGCCCAGGGCAAACCCGGCGCGATCGTAGTTGAGGCCACGGGTATTCGCGATGTTCCCAGCGGCCCGCTGCTGCGGATCGGCGACGACCGGTTCCTGCCCGGCCTGAAAAAACTCGTGGACACGGTGCGGGAAGCGAGCGAGGGCGAAACCCGCCTGTTTATCCAGATCATCGACTTCCTGCGCATCAACCGGCGCCCCGAAGCGGAGAAATATTTTCAGCGATATCTCAAGATTACCGATCAGCACCGGGCGTACTTCCACGACCGGCTGACTGATGACGAAATCCGCCAGAAGCTGGCCGAGCTCAGCGACGAGGCGCTGAGCGAAGCGCTGACGGAGCGGGAGTTCAAAAGCTATGCCTACGGCTATCGTGAGCTCGTTACCGATACCCACCTCGAACATATCCGCGAGCTGCCGGAGGCTCTCCCGGAGCTGTTTTCCGCCGCTGCGGTCCGGGCCCAGCAGGTGGGCTTCGACGGCGTCGAGCTGCACTATGCCCACGCCTACACCATGGCGTCTTTTCTGTCCGCGTTGAACACGCGCAGCGACGGCTACGGCGGCAATCGATCGGATCGGGTACGCCTGCCGCTTGAGGTCTACGAGGCGGTGCGGGCAGCCACGGATGATCACTTCGCGGTGGGCTGCCGATTCCTGTCCCGGGACTGTGTCGAGGGCGGCAGCACGCCGGAGGACGCCGCCTTTTTTGGGGTGGCTTTTGCCCGCGCCGGGATGGACTTTCTGTCCCTTTCCCGGGGCGGCAAATTTGAGGACGCCAAACAACCCAAGGTGGGCGCCGCCGCCTACCCCTACACCGGCCCCAGCGGCTACGAATGTATGCCGCAGTACATCTCCGACGAGCGTGGTCCCTTCGGGCGCAATCTGCCCGCCACCATCAAGGTGCGCCAGGCGGTGCGCGACGCGGGTCTCCCAACGCCGGTGGTGGTCGCCGGGGGCATTCACGGCTTTGAGGAAGCGGAGCGGATTCTCACCGCCGGTGAAGCGGACATCATCGGTTCAGCGCGCCAGTCCATCGCGGACCCGGACTGGTTCCTCAAGGCGAAACTCGGCCGGGGCGACGAGGTGCGCGTCTGCATCTATTCCAACTACTGCGAGGCGCTGGATACCCGGCATAAGCAGGTGACCTGCGAGCTTTGGGACCGGCTGGATAAGGACGCACCCGGCGTCAAGCTGTCGAGCGACGGCAAACGGCGGCTGCTGCCGCCGGAGTGGAACGCCGAGAACCGGGGTTAGCTTTCGCGAATCGGCTCCCCGAAGATCGGGTGGCCATCTTTGTCCCAGAGCAGCTGGGTGAGATGCTGGTCGGAAACCGGCGGCTCGATGCGCAGCGCCACAAACGCCTTCTGCTGACTCCACTTCATCACGTCAACGCAGATCTCGACAAGCTGGTCCGGCGTGAAATAGGCCGCAAGCTCCGCCGCAAGATCCGGATCGATAGCACCCGGGTCAATCAGCATGGCGTCGGTCAGCTTGAGCGCTGCCTTGATCTCCGGGCTCAGGTCCGAATTTGCATAGTTGGCGATCTTGGCCTGCATCGATTCTTCATAGCCGGCGTCCAGAGCCACCTGGGTGCGCACCGAGGCGCAGATCCGGCAGTCGTGATACTGGGCGCAGCGCAGCCGCACCAGCTCCGTCAGCACCGGATCAACCCGGTCGGCCCGCACCGCGGCCGCGGCAAACTCGGCGATCGCGCGATCCAGCGGTCCCTGGGCGGAAACGCCCGGCGTCAGGTTCTCCGCAGGAAAACTCACCGCTTCACTCATGGCAGCACCGCCTCCAGCGTGAGATCCAATCGGCAGGACAGCTCCAGCAGGTAAACGGCGCTGGCCAGGTTGTAAACATCGTCTGCGCTCAGGTGCGCGAGCAGCGCCTGCACCTGGGCATCGCTCATGGTGTCAACGGACACGCGAAACTGTTCGCAGAATTCAAGGCAGGCCGCCTCCAGCGGCGTCGGGCTCGCCGGCGGGTCCCACGGCTGATGGCGCAGCTCCGTTTCAAAATAGCGTCGGCACAGAGCCAGCAGGCCGTCGTCGAGGCTTGACTGGTCGAGCAGAATCTCCAGCCGCCGCAGCTCTTCTCCGGCCTCCGGATGATGGACTTTGAGCTGTGCCGCCGAATGATGACTCAAGAGCTGCATGGAGAAACTCTAGCAGAACCGCCCGCCCGAAACGTCGGAGGCTTTCTTTGCCGCCGACCGGCCGGAGCCTCAGTTGAGGCCGTAGCGGTAGTGACCGGTGATGGGATAGGCAAACAGCACGTCTTCCAGCGCGGGGCCGCGCCCCACGTTGTGCACAATCAGCGGCGTACCGGCGGACGAGGATTGATCACTCACGATGCCGATGTGCGGCAGGTTGCCCGGCAGGGTCCAGGTCACCAGATCTCCCGGCTGGAAACTTTCGGGATCCCGGGTCACTTCCCGGGCGGCGCCGGCCCGTTCGAAATACGTTCGGAGATTAGGCACGCGGCGATGGTCGATGTTGCTGTCCGGCGCGGCAAGGCCCCAGATCCGCCGTGACGGGTAGGCGGCAAAGTCGGTCGACATGTCTTCGTGGACCCGCTGCTGCAGGTCGATACCCAGGGTCCGGTAAGCACGGATCACCAGATCGGTGCACACGCCGACATGATCCGGCACATCGCCGCCGGGATAGCGAAGCGCCCGGTAGCTGCCATCGTAGCGTACCGGCACCTCCGTTCGCGCCAGCGCCGCGGCCACCAGCGCCGCGGCCGGGGGCTCCGCCACGGCCGCCGCCGGCAGCAGCAAACCGGCGACGCAGCAGATCGCTTTCACCATAGGTCTCACCTGGCAGGACGCTCCTTGTCTTTGACTGCCGGCGATCTGGGTTGTTCCCGCCGTATACTGAAGAGAAATAGCACCGACAGCGATATCAAACGTGCGCAACCCTTACCGCCCCTTCACCCCCGACGCCGAGTTTGTCAGCCTGCTGGACGGCTACAGCGGCAACCAGGTTAACGGGCTCGGCGAAGCCGAACTCCGCCCCCCGACCATGGTCTGGTGGACGCCCGATATGGACGCGGCCACCTTTGGGCCGGCGCAGAAGTGGTTTTACATGAAGGAGCAGCCGGACGAGGAGCTGCGCGAGCTGCGGGCTCGACGAATGGAAGTGGTACAGGCCCCACTGCCGGCAGTGTCGTCGACGCCGGCGGAGCGGTCCGCAGAAGCCTGGACCGCCGCCCTGGACCGCTTTGTCGGGTCTGGCGACTGCGAGATGACCGGCGTGACCCGGCTGCGGCCGGAATGGGTGTTTGACCACGAGCAGACCGACCTCCCCACCGTGGTGGTGCTCGGCGTCCAGCACAACTTCGAGGAGCTGAAACACGTGCCGGCGCTGCGCGGTGGCAAAGATGTGACCCGCCAGTATGTGCGGGCCGCGGAGGCGGCCAAAAAGGTGGCCGCCTGGATTCGCGAACAAGGCTATCAGGCTGACGCGGTCACCGGACCGATGACCGGCAAAATCCTGATGATTCCCCCCGCGCTGGAGTGTGGGTTTGGAGAACTGGGCAAGCACGGGTCGCTCATCAACCCGGAGTTTGGCTCCGGCTTCCGCCTGGGGGCGGTGCTGACGGATGCGCCGTTTGCCACCACCCCCAAACGCGAATTTGGCATCGACGATTTCTGCAGCCGCTGCCGGGTGTGTGAGAACGCCTGTCCGCCGGAAGCGATCAAGCCGAAAAAACAGACCGTGCGCGGGGTCCAGAAATGGTCAGTGGACTTTGACGAGTGCATTCCGTTTTTTGCCGAGACCTCGGGCTGCGCCATCTGCATTGCGGTGTGCCCGTGGACGCGGCCCGGCGCCGGGCTAAGGCTGGCGGAAAAGCTGGCGCGGAGGACTCAGCCGCTGGAACGCGGGGACCGCTGAGGCGCGGTCAGCGGGCGGCCGACAGGCGGGGGCCGCCGACCGCGGTCCCGGCCCCCTCCACGCGATTCCTGCCGTTGCTTTTTGCCCGATACAGGCAGGCGTCGGCACGCTGGAACAGCGTCCCGGGGCTGTCGTTGGGCTCAAGCTCCGTATACCCGCAGGACAGGGTCACCTTGATGGCCTTGCCCCGGTAGCTGAAGGCGGCGTCCGCCACCGTCTCCCGCACCCGCTCGGCAACCCGGCCGGCGGTCGCCGCCGCCGCAGCCGGAATAATGATGGCAAATTCCTCACCGCCGTAGCGCGCCGCAAACGCTTCCTCGCCGGCCGCGCGGGTCATCAGCTTCGCCACCGACTCCAGAACCCGGTCGCCGGCGTGATGGCCCAGCGTATCGTTCAGCTTTTTAAAGTGGTCGATATCACAGACCACGAGACTCAGAGGCTGACCGCCCGCCAGGGCCTGCGTCAGTTCATCGACCAGCCGTTCATCGTAGGCACGGCGATTCGGCAGACCCGTCAGGCCGTCGCGATACGCGATCGCCTCCGCCTCCTTAAGGCGTGACTTGAGCTGTTCGGATTCCTGTTTCAGGGATGCAAACTGCTGCTCCAGCCCCGCCGCGTCGCTGCGCAGCGCATCCTCGCGCACCGCCGCCTCCTGCTGAAACCGGCGCAGCTGGGTCAGGATGTCTTCGGTGCGGGTCTCGATCAGCTGTTTCAGATCCGGCAGTGCCACCGGGCCACCGGCATCGCGCTTCAGGCTCTGAACGTTGTCCTGCACGTCGCAAATTAGCTGCTCGCGGTGCTGCGACTCCGCCTGGTAGCCCGACACGGTGGAGGTGACCGCTTCGCCGATGCTGTCGAGCTGACCGGTCAGCTGCGCCAGAAACTGCACCATCTCATCCCGCTCGCCGGCCCGACGCTGGATTTCTCGCTCGACCTGTACCGCCAGTCGCTCCAGCACCGCCGGCCAATCGGCGACCGCAAGGTCGGTCCCCAGGTCGCCCCGCAGCGCCGAGGCTTCCGGCCCCGCCAGCGCCAGTCGATCCATCAGCGTGAGCAGCAGGCGGCCCAGGTCCGAGACCACGGCATTGGTTGTCGAGGCTACCGGCTGAGGGTCAGTGACGGTCTGGGGGCGAGACTCTGCTGCCGCCGCCGGCGTCGGAATCTGCGGCTTTTCTGCTTCCTTCCCTGCGCCCGCCGGCGTGGGCGAAAGCAGCGAGACCACTTCCTGAAACAGCGGTGTCAGATGTTCCGCTGCGTCAGTCCGGCGCAGCGACTTGAGGGCCTGGCGCCGGGCCTTTTCGCGGCCGGCCGGTGGGGGACAGGCTTTGAGAACCGCTTCCAGTACCTGCCAGGGCGACTGATGCCGGAGCTGACCCGCTTTTTGTTCCCGATCCAGACGTGAAAGGACCACCGCCAGCTGCTCAAGCAGCTGTTCCAATGCCGGCTGGTCCAGGTCCCTTTTGACCTGGCGGTTCAGTCGATCCAGCACCGACGCTAAGTCTTTATCGGGATGAGGTACGACTAGCGACAGGCGTCCTACCGCCCGGCGCAGCAGCAGAACCAGCTGCTTCAGCTCCTGCTCGAGTGCCTCGCTCTCAGCGAGGGAAGCAAAATATTTGTCTTTCCAGGAATCGGACATGCCGGCGTAACCTGCTCCTTCCGAGAGGTTATCGGCGCTTTGGCGGTCCGCTTAAGGCGTTCACACGGCACACCAGGCGCAGTCGGTGTGCCGCGGCCGGAGTTATCCGCGTTCGTCCGCCGCGTGCACCGAGGTCTGCGCGGCCGAGAGCAGGCGGGCGATGTCGGTATCGCCGCGGGAGACCTTCGCGAGGTCAATGGTCCAGATCGACAACGCCGATACGGTGAGCACCAGCCAGGCGTTGCGTCTTACAGCTTGTTTGCGAATCGCTTCCATGTCGATTCCCCCGTTTGTTCATCAATGGCGGGCATGATCCCTGGAACAGGCGGGCAAAAACGTGACCGGCAACAAATCGGACGTCAACCCGTGTAAGTAACGCAACGCAACAAAACGTAGCCAGGCGGCAACCGCCGCAGCGGCAGGGTTCTTGCAACCAGCTCCCCTAACGCTGTGGGAGGAGACGCTCATGTCGCTGCTACGAACAGGCCTCTGGCTGATGGCCTTTTGTGCTGCCGCGCCGGCGGCGGCGCTGGATCTGCCGCTGAAGCAATCCGGCGGCGGAGGGTTCTATCTGGACCGGCCAGAACAGCTGCCGGACGCTTTTCTGGTAGACACCGGGTCCGCCTACTTAAGCCTGACGGAACGGAGTTTCCGCGCGCTGAAGGCGCAGACGCAGGTCAGCCTGGTGCGACATGTGCGGGGTGTGATGGCCGACGGCCGACGGCGGGTGGTGCCGATTTATAGCGTCTCCAGCCTCACCCTGGCGCCTCAATGCCAACTGAAAGATGTTGAAGTGGCGGTGCTGGCGGGCGGCGACCGCAACATTCTGGGGGTTAGCGGCCTTAAACGGATGCAGCCGTTTACGCTGGCGATGGAGCCCGCCGTACTAACCACAGCGGGCTGCCACTAGTAACGCGCGGCTAGCGACGGGTGCGCTTTTGTTTTCCCGGCGGCCCGGGAACCCGGCCGTTGATTTTGGCCGGCGCTTCTTCAAACCGGGCAAATTCAGCGGTTTCGGTCACCTCTACCAAACGCGTGGACTGGGAGGTCCGGGGCAGCTTTCCTGGAGCGCCGACACGGCCGATGGAGCCTTCGCCGTCTCGAATCACCACCAGCTCAAGATCCTGCGGCTCTTCCACCCGGCTACGCTTGAATGGCGGCTTGCCGCGGAAGTCTGTTTCAAGCTGCGCAGAAGACTGAAGGCGCTCCTCGGCCGACTCCGCTGTCTCAGCGACGGCAGTGCCCGTTGCCAGTATTCCGACCGCGATAGCGATCGATATGACGCGAGTTTTCATCTGATTCTCCCTGGCACAGATCGCACCACGCTGGTGAGAAAACTGTGTGATCTGTTTTGACCTGGTGCAATCTATAGCCAACCGGCGCTGCTTCCAACCCTTCGCGCAACAGAATTTCCTGACTGGACAAACGGAATTTCCGGGGAGTGTTGCTGCAGCGCAAAACACCAGGCCATCTTTCGACGCTGCCTGGTACAGAACCGCGGCGTGGCGCGGCCCACTAGCT
>JBCCVP010000009.1:0-74265 GCA_039195135.1 Pseudomonadota bacterium
ACGTTTGACCAGGCGCTTGAGATTCAACAGCAGCTCGCCAGCGAGGCGCTTAATGACGGGCAGCCGCGACCCTACATTTATGATGAGCTGTCGCAGCTATATGCGGCGCTGGGTGACGCGCAGCGGTCCACGCATTTTGCGGAACACCGGGACGCGCTTTAGTCCCTTTCAACCGAGGAGAAACCATGCCCCGGAAGGTGCCTGTTCTACTGCTGGCCGCTATGCTGGCGTTGCAGTTGCAACCCTTATGCTCAGCTTCTGAGCGCCAGACGCACGCGGACCTCCTGGCACTATTCGAAGAATGGCGGTCGTTCGAACAGCCGCCGCTGCATGAAGGCGCGCCGGATTACCGAGCCGTAACCTTTGAGCGGCGCCAGGCCGGATATCGGGAGCTTCGGCAGCGGCTGGACGCGTTTGAGATCGAAACATGGCCCGTGAGCGAGCAGGTGGACTGGCACCTGATCCGTGCCGAAATGAATGGCTACGATTTTAATCGCCGGGTGCTCAAACCCTGGGCTCGAGATCCTGCGTATTATCAGTCGATCTGGACCTACCGCAGCGACGTGCCCGGCCATGAGGGTCCCACCCATCACGCGGTGGTGGAGCTGTGGCAGTACACCTTCCCCGCTCCCGAGCCGGAACAGGCGCGCCTGGCGGAGGAGCTGGCGGTTATCCCGCCGCTGATGCGGCAGGCGCAAGAAAACCTGGTTGGCAATGCCCGGGATCTCTGGGTGACCGGCACCCGCAATATTCAGCGCGAGCGGGGACAGCTGGCGCTGCTGAAAGAGTCGGTGGGGCCCGACGCGCTGCCAGCCCTCCGCTCAGCCATTGATGCGGCGATTGTCGCGACCGGTGAGCTGGCCGATTGGCTGGTGGAGCAGGCGCCGAACAAAAGTGGTCCGTCCGGCCTCGGCAAAGACAATTACACCTGGTACCAGCAGCATGTGCATCTGGTGCCGCTGACGTGGGAGGACGAAGTGCGTCTGCTGGAGCGAGAACTGGCCCGGGCCTGGTCGTCGCTGAAGCTGGAGGAGCAGCGTAATGCTCCCCTGCCGCCGATGGTGGCCGCTGCTACGCCGGCGGAATACGACGCCAAGGCCGATGCGGCCGTCGATCGCTTCATGAAGTTTCTGGAACAACGGGAGATCCTGACCGTCGCGCCTTACATGGAGCCGGCGGTGCGTGAACACGTGGGCCGGTTTATTCCCGAAACGCAGCGCAACTTCTTCTGGATTACCGCCCACTACGACCCCTTGCCCCTGTACACCCACTTCTACCACTGGTTCGAGCTGGCGCGGATGGACACGGAGCCTCACCCTAGCCCGGTGCGCCAGGGAGCGCTGCTCTACAACATCTTCGACAGCCGCAACGAAGGCACCGCCACCGGCGTAGAGGAGATGTTCATGCATGCCGGCCTCTACGACGACAGCCCCCGGTCCCGGGAGCTGGTCTGGATTCTGCTCGCGCAGCGCGCCGCTCGGGGGCTGGGCTCGCTCTATGCCCATGCCAATGAGATGACCATGGAGGAAGCGGGACAGGTGCACATGGACTGGACGCCCCGGGGCTGGATGAAAACCGAAAAGGAACTGCTCATCTTCGAGCAGCACCTTTATCTGCGTCAGCCCGGCTACGGCACCAGCTACGTGACCGGCAAGTACCTGCTGGAACAGACGCTGGCGGACTTTGCCCGGCAGGCCGAGCAGGGACCGGAAGCTTTCAGCATGAAGCGCTTTTTTGACACGCTCAATCGCATCGACAGTATCCCCATTGCGCTCGGGCGCTGGGAGTTAACCGGCGAAGACGACTGGATCGAGCAACCGTAGCGAGGCGGCGGGTCAGCTCACGCGCGTGCCGCGAATACCCAGCAGTACCGCGTCAACCAGATCGAGCGGAATCACCAGCCGGTTGTGACGGATGAGGCGCCGCCGAATCCTTCGTTTTGAGGCTTTATGGGCCCGCGGCTCCAGCGCTTTGAATGCCTCAGCCAGGGCCGCAGCCCGCGGCAGCAGGTCGTCCACCGACGTCAGCTCGTCAAAGAAACCGGCCTGCCGGGCCGTTTCCGGATCGAACGTCTCGGCGAGGGTGACGGCGCGCTGGTACGCCGCGGGATTAAGCCGGTGCTTGAGCATCGCTGCGGCTACCCGGGGCATGGTCATCCCCAGCGCCACCTCGTTGGCGGAGATTTTGAAATCTCCCTCCGCGCCGAGCACGTAATCTGCCGCCAGGGCAAGAAACACACCCATGGCCATCAGGTGACCATTGCAGGCGGCAATGACCGGATAGGGGTGGGCGAGTACCCGCGCCGTCAGCGAGTAGCCGCTGGCCAGCATGCGCAGCGCCGACGTACCGCCGCGCTTCATGACCTTGAGATCAAATCCCGCCGAGAACACCTCCTCGCGGCCCGTGACGACCACAACAGCGCGATCTTTCTCGGCCTGGGCAAAGGCGTTATGAATCGCTTTCAGCACCGCCGGGGACAGGGCGTTGCGCTTGCCGTCGTCGATGACAATGCGGGCGATCTGGCTCTCCAGCTGGTAGGTAACCGGGTTGTTCAACGGCGTGCTCTCAAAGCCTGGACGGGCCGGGATTGTCTGGCCAAAGCCTGCGGTGTTGCAACCGGAGCATGAGTTCCGACCGTTTTCTGGCACGCCGGAATTTTCGGAAATACGCCGGAATTTACGCCGGCTGCGCCGGAATTATCAGCTGTTCCGTTTCTTTGAGGTCCCGAATTTCCATCTCGGCATCTGATTTAAATCACTGGTTTTATTGGCTTATCTGGCTCGGTTGCCACGCCCCCGGGCATTCCTGGCACAGGCCTTGCGGCGTCCTGGACGTGCAGGCCGCCCTCGACGCGGACGGCTATGTTGCGGGCGATGCCCTGTCGCCCAGGATGGGCCGGTCGGATGAGGGTGAAGTCATCACCATCCAGGATACGGCGCTGCTGTGGGGCGACGACGTCTGGGGTAACGGTTATCTCTGGGCCAACAACGTGGTCAACGCCAACGCGCTTTACAAGCACACGCGCAGGGTCTGGAGCTTCACGACGATTGAGGAGCAACACTCCCCCGGGAGGGACGCCGCGGGCTGGGGCGGCTCGCGGCGTTTTTTTTGGCGGGGCACCAAATTTCCGGCGCAAAACACGCATTTTTGCACACCCACTCCCTCAAGCTGCCTGCTTAATCCGCCGTTATTACGGCCTGTAATCTTTTTTTGGGACCAGCCCGGTGGCCGAAATACTACTTGTCGGTGCGCGTGACGACGCGCTGACCAATCTGCAGCGCTACGTGGCCGCGCAGGAGCCTGACTGGTCCGTGGTGCACAGCCTCGACAATCAGGGGGCGCTGGAGCGGCTGCGCAAGCGCTCCAGCGACATCGTGCTCGCCGGCATGGAAACGGAGCAGTGCGAGCTGCTTTTCTCCGAGGTGGGGGAGACGGCGCCGGGGGCGATCCGCCTGGCCCTGTCAGCGGCACCGGCTCATCTGATTCGCGGCGCCCATCAGATTCTGGCGCGGCAGAGTGAGCTGGACGATCTGCATCAGCGGCTGCGGGCCGCCGTGCGCGTGTCCTCCCGCTCCGCCGGCCGCCGACGCCTGCAGCGGATCATCTCCCGGTTTCAGGAGGTGCCGTCACCGCCGCAGCTCTACTTTGATATCCGGGAACAGCTCGACAGCGCCGCCGGCACGTCCACCAGCATGGCGGAGATTGCCAGCAAAGACCCGGCGCTGGTGGCGCGTACGCTGCAGATCGCCAACTCCGGCTTCTACGCCCGTTCAGGAACGGTGGGGGATCTGGTGGACGCGATCACGCTGCTGGGCACGGAAACCCTGCTGGGACTGGTGCTGGCGGCGCACCTGTTTTCGGGCATGCCGCCCCCGGGCCTCAAGCTGGACATGCTCTGGCGCCATTCCTTTTCCGTCTCTCAGCTGGCCCGGGAAATCTGCCGCGGCGAAGGCGGCAAGGCGGGTGAGGCCAGCCACAGTTTTCTGGCCGGCCTGCTGCACGACATCGGCCTGATTGTGCTGTTTCAGAACGAGCCGGCCGACTACCTGCCCATGTGGCAGGCCGCTCAGGGTGATGAGGATACGCTGGTTGACCTTGAGCGGGAAGCGTTTGAGATTTCTCACGCGGAGCTCGGTTCCATGGTGCTGACGCTGTGGAATCTGCCGGAGCGGGTGGTGTCTGCGGTTGCCGCAAGCCATGCCGGCGACCTTGCGCCGACCGATTGCCGCGTGTCTCGCGCGGTGCTGGCTGCGGAGTGGCTGCTGGGGCGCGACTGCCCGGCCACGCTGGATACGCTGCCCGCGCCGCTTGCCGACACCAGCGCCGCCACGCTTGCGAGCTGGGTGGACGCCCGTTCCCGTTTGGAAAGCGGCAGCTGAGGTGGACGTTATGAATCAGTCGGAACTGCTACGGGAATGTGTTGAAGAGTTCAAACGGCTGGCCGGTGCCCGCCATGCCAGTGTCGCGATCCACCTTTCACCCCTGGAGCGGCGATCACTTTTCGTCGCGGAAGCGGGCGCCGGCCCTGCCGTGGCTGAGCTGCAGGACGAGGCCACGGCCTGGGCGTTTATCAGCGCGCGGGACGTGGACGATGGTGATGCCCCGGTCGTCAGCGTGGTTCCGGGGAAAGAGGCCGGAACGACGCTGGTGCGCGTTGCGTTCCACGAGCTCCTGCCCCAGCCATCCTCGGAGCGGCGGGATGGACGGGAACGGCGACTTGATCCGGTGGTGCGAACGGCGCTGCCGCGAGATGGTGCGTTGTGGATCGGGCTGCGGGACGCCAGCGATGTGTCGGCGCTGGTGGGGGATCTCAACCCGGAAACCGCCTTCACCGATTCCGACCCCGTCCTCCACCGTTTGACCAACCTGTGCTGCCGGCTTGCGTTCAGCGTGTACTACCTGTCGACGCTGACGCTTGATCCGGTAAGCCAGCTGGCTGGCCGCACCCACCTGCAGGACTTTCTGCGCCGCGCGGTCAGCGCGCTTAAGCAAAGCGAACAACCGATCGCCCTGCTGCTCGTCACGGCGGACGATTTCGCCATGATCAACTGCCGCCACGGGCGGCAATTCGGTGACCAGGCGATCAGGGAGATCGCCGAGCGTTTGGAGTCCACGCTGCGCAGCACGGACGGATTGTTCCGCTACAACGGCGCGGCGTTTGCGGTCGTGCTGCCCGCTACCAACCCCAGCCAGGCCCGGGCCACGGCAGACAAGCTGAGAACGCGGCTGGTGGGGCAGGGATACCTGGAGGAACAGCTGCCACTGACCTTCAGCATGGGCGTAGCTGTGGCAACGCCGGAAGAACTTCAGCATTGCGAAGACGCTGAGACCGCCCTGTTCCGGCATGCCGATACGGCGCTGAACAGCGCCCGGCTTTCCGGCGGTGCTCAGTGCTGCGTGCTGTCGTTGTCGGACGAAGATGCCCCGGCCCACGGCAATCCGCTGAACGGCGTGTTTACCGCCGACACGGAAAAAGACCACCGCAACATGCTGCTGCTGTGGGATACCGTCACGCTGGTTTCCAGCGTGCCCGAGCCGGCCCAGATGGCGAGCCGGTTTGTCGAGCGGATCGCCAGCGTATTTCGCCCGGAGCGGGTGGCGCTGCTGCGCCCCGCTGAAGAGGGCCTGCAGACGGTGGCCAGCAGCCTGCGGGATGACGCCCGTCCCGACGGCCGGATCACGGGGCGCCCGATCAAGCTGAAGTCGAGTCACGCTGACCTGGTTACCCAGGCGATCGACACGCGGCAGGTGGCCCGGTCACGCACGGAGCAGGGCGCCGCGGCGTCGCGGGTGGCCTACGCCGTGCCGCTGGTTTCCGGCGCCGCCAGTCAGGGCTGCCTGTTCCTGGAAGTGCGGCGGGACACGATCAAGGTGGACTCAGCGGACGTGGTGTTTCTCAATGCGCTCGCCTCGCAAATGGCGGTCGCCATGGAGCGGGCGGAGCTGGCGTCCCGGCAGTTTGAGGAAAAGGACCGGGAAAGCCGGTCCCTGCGAAGAGAGGTGCGGGGTCTTAGGCAGGCGCTGAAGCACAGCCGCATGGTGTATCAATCCCAGGCGATGCACGAGGTGATGCAGCTGCTGACCAAGGTAGCGCCCACCGACGCGACAGTGCTCATCATCGGGGAAAGCGGCACCGGCAAAGAGGTGCTGGCCCGCAGCGTGCACGAGCTTAGTGACCGCCGAGAAGCGCCGTTTGTGGTGTTTGACTGTGGTGCGGTGGCCCCCACGCTGCTGGAGGCAGAGTTGTTCGGCCACATCAAAGGCGCCTTTACCGGCGCTGACAAAGCGTCCGAAGGGCATATCGCCCGGGCCGCCGGGGGCACCCTTTTTCTGGATGAAATTGGTGAATTGCCGCTCGGTATTCAGGCCAAGCTGTTGCGCTTTGTGCAGGAAAAAGAATTTGCCCCGGTGGGCAGCGCGAGCACCCGGCAGGTGGACGTGCGGGTGGTGGCGGCGACCAACCGCCGACTTGAGGACGAAGTGGCCGGCGGCCGCTTTCGCGCGGACCTTTACTACCGCCTGCGGGTGATTGCGGTGGACGCGCCACCGTTGCGTCAGCGGCCGGAAGACATTCTGCCGCTGGCCCACTACTTCGTGGAAAAGTACGCGGTGCAGCACGGCCGGCCGGTCAGCGACCTGACGCCGGCGGCGCAGCAGAAGCTGCAACAGTATGCGTGGCCTGGCAACGTTCGGGAGCTCGAAAACAGCATCCTGCGGGCGGTACTCACCCACGGCGACGGTCCGCTGGACGCCGCGGCGATCGAGCTGGAAACGGAAGGCCGCGCGCCGGTCGGCGCACCGGTCGCGGCGGTCTCGCCCCTGGCCCTGCCGCCCACCGCCATGCACGGCGGTCACGTCGCTGCTGACGCGGCGGTGATGCCGCCGCCGGTGGACCCCTGGGGGTCGCTGCAGGCGGAGCTTGAGCGACAGGTGGAGCTTGCGGTGGCGGACGACGGCCGCCGTCCGGTGCCCCTGGGGCGCTGGCTGAATGAAGATCTGATCCTGCAGGCCAGCGAGGCCTGCGACAACGTGGCGCGCCGCGCTGCGAGCCTGATCCAGGTGCCGGAGTCGACGTTCCGCCGACACTTGGACAAGGTGCACACCGGCGTCGCCAATGGCGGCCTGTTTCGCACGGATCACTGGAGCCCGGTCCGGCCGCTGCTGCGGCGGCTGATTGAGCAGGCGGACGCGGAGAGCGACAGCGGGCACAGCCTGCTGGAACGTTCCCGCTCCACGCTGCTGCGCTGTGTCCGGTCCCGGCTCGACGGACGCGCGTCCACTGCCGCGTCCCTGATGGGGGTAACGCCGCTGACCTACAAACGTTGGCTCAGCGAGCAGGAGGAAAGATCATGAAGGCCTCAGGTCTGCTTCGAAAGCTCTGCGCCGCAGCGGCCGTTCTGGCGCTGCTGTGCGCTACGCCAGCGTTCGCCGCGCAGCCGGTGGACACGCTGAAGCGGAACCTCAAGTTCGTCAATCTGACGACGGAGGATGGCCTGTCCAGCGAGTTTGTCACCGCCGTCGCGCAGGATGGTCAGGGCTACCTGTGGTTTGCTACCCAGTCCGGTCTCAATCGCTACGACGGTCATGAGATCCGCGTGTACGAACATCGACCGGATCAGCCCAACTCCATCAGCGACAATTTTCTCCGGGCGCTGGTGGTCGACCACCAGGGGGAGCTCTGGGTGGGCACCGGGCGCGGGCTCAATCGCTACGACGCCAGCCGCGACTCTTTTGTGCAGCGGCCGTTTGATGGCCAGCTGGCGGATCTGCGAATCCGGGCGGTGACCCAGGATGACAACGGCCGTTTCTGGGTGGGCACGGTGGCGTCGGGGCTGTTCGCTATCGACCGTGATGGCAGCAATCTGCGGCACTATAGCCACGAGCCGGGCCGGCCCGACTCGCTGCCGTCGGATCAGGTGATCACCATGCTGGAAAGCCAGACCGGGGAGGTCTGGGTCGGCACCGACGGAGGGGGCCTCGCGCGCCTCGATCGCGAGCAGCAGTCCTTTACCGTGTACCGCCACCAGCCGGATGATCCAGCCAGCCTCGCCGGCGACGAAATCCGTTCGATGTTTGAAGATCGCGATGGTTTTATCTGGGTCGGCAGCGCGCAGGGCGGCCTAAGCCGCTACAACCCGGCAACGGATCGGTTTGACCGTTTTGCCCACAACGACGAGGACCCTCTGAGTCTGGGTACCGGCCAGGTTCCAGCCATCTTCGAAGATCGCGATGGCACCCTGTGGGTGGGTACGGAAGCGGGCCTTTCTGAGTGGCGGCCTGCCCGGTCCGGCTTTGTAACCTACCGGCGCGATCGAGGCGGTCGCTACAGCCTGGTGAATGATCGCGTCAACGCGATCAGTCAGGATGCTTCCGGCGTCCTTTGGGTAGCCACCCACGGGGGCGTCAGTGCGTGGAACTACGTGAGCGACACGTTCTTTCAATACAACGCGGAGGGCGGCTTTGTCGCCTCCGACATCGTGACCTCCGTGGCTCAGTCCCAAGATGGCCACGTGTGGGTGGCCACCTACGGCGGTGGACTGTCACGCATCAACATGAGCGACGGCGCGGTGCGCCAGTTCCGCCATCGGCCGGGTGATGCCACCAGCCTGGCCGATGACCGGGTGATGGCGGTGTACGTCGACCAGGCGGATCAGGTGTGGGCGGGCACGCGGGACGGTGGCTTGTGCCGACTTGTGGGTGAGGACAGCTTTTCCTGCTATCAGTATGACCCGGCCGACAGCACGTCGCTGAGCGGCAATGCGGTCACCCGGGTTTACAGCGACAGCAACGGCGACCTCTGGGTGGGCGTGTTTGGCGGGGGCCTAAATCAGCTTCGCTGGGAAGGCGACCAGGCCCAGTTTCGCCGGTTCCGCCACGACCCGGAAAACCCGGCAACGCTGAGCTCCGACCGGGTGCTCGCCATGGCCCACGGCCCGGATGGCTACCTGTGGGTCGGCACCGAAAGCGGCGGCCTCAACCGGCTGGATCTCGAGACCGGGCGGGTGCTGCGTTTCGATATTGAACCCTACGCCACCAACAGCGGCGTAGATCCGGTCAGCGGCAGCCCCTGGGAACTGTATTTTTCCGAGGACGGTGCGCTCTGGATCGGCACCATGAGCCAGGGCCTGCTGCGCTGGTCCGAGCGCGATCGCGCCGCCAACCGGGCCGAGTTTGAGCGCTTTGGCCTGAACGACGGACTGACGTCCGGCATCTACGGCATCGTACCGGGCGACGACGGCAAGCTGTGGCTGAGCAGTAGCCAGGGCCTGTTTGGTTTTGACCCAAAGCGCCGGACCGTGAGGAAATTTGATCGGAGCAACGGCCTGCGCAACAACGAATTCAACGTGGGGGCGCGACTGAAAACCCAGTCCGGTGAGCTGATTTTTGGGGGCACCGCAGGATTGGTGGCGTTTTCGCCCCAGGCCCTGCCGTTCAACGCGACGCCGCCGCCGATCGCCCTGTCCGCCCGCTCCCGCCGCGCGGTGCTGGCCCGCAATGGCGATGGCGGGACGCCGCAGGTCTCGATCACCTATCACGACCCGTTTGTCGCCTTTGATTTTGTGGCGCTGGATTTTGTATCGCCGGACAAGAACGCCTACCGCTACCGGCTGGAGGGCTACGACAGCGACTGGAATGATGCAACGCAAATGCGCACGGCGGTTTACTCCAACCTGCCCGCCGGCAGCTACACCTTCCGGGTGAACGCCTCCAACAGCAACGGCGTGTGGAATCAGGAGGGTGAAGCGATTGTGCTGACGGTCTCACCGGCTCCCTGGGCAACAAGCTGGGCCTTCTTCGGCTACGCGTTCGCCGCCGCAGCGTTGCTGCTGTGGGCGGTGCGCCGGCAGAAGCAGAAGCGGATGGCGGAGATTGAGCAGCGCGTGAAGCTCGAGCTCCTGGTGGCCGAGCGCACCAGCGAACTTGAAACCCGCAATACTGAGCTGGAAGCGCTGAACCGGAAGATCGAGGACGCCAGCCTGACAGACCAGCTGACGGGCCTGCGCAATCGCCGCTTTATTCACCAGTTTATTGACTCCGACCTGTCGACGATTGAGCGCAATCACTACCGGAGTCAGCAGGATCCGGAGGCTCGCATACCCGACCAGCTGCTGTTTGTGATCATGATCGACCTGGATCGCTTCAAGCCGGTGAACGATCGTCTTGGGCATGACGCCGGGGACCTGGTGCTGCAGATGGTCTCAGACCGCCTCACGACCTGCTGCCGCGCCTCGGATACGCCGGTGCGCTGGGGCGGCGATGAGTTTCTCCTGGTGGGCTACACGGAGACCTTTGAAGGTATCGAGACGCTGGCGGAAAAGGTCCGCGTCGCGTTGGGCAAGACCCTCTACGATCTGCACCCCAATGGCTCCGCCTCGCTGTCGGCCTCCATCGGCGTATCGGCGCTGCCTTTTGTGGATGGGCAGCTTGAACTCGCCAGCTGGGAGCACGTACTCGGGGCCGCCGACGTGGCCGCGTACCTTGCGAAGAACAACGGCGGCAACAGCTGGGTGAGCATCCGCGGCACCCACCTGCTGGAGTCCAGGGACCTGATCGATCTTAAAGATGATCTGTCCAGTCTGGTCGATGCCGGCCGCATCAGCGTGAACAGCTCCCTGGGCGGTAAGCTGCGCTACAACGCTCGAAGCAAACGGGAAGTGGATATCTCCGTCGTGAGCGGTTAGCGGGCCTGGTCGTTTCGGCCAGCCGCCCGCAGGGATCGAAATGATAGGCTAGCTGGAATCCCTATCGACCCATTGGCGGCTGACGCCGATTGGAGAGGCCTTGATTGATGTCTGCCTTGCTCCCCCTTGTTTTCACCGGGCTGGTCGCCGCAGCCGACGCGCCTGCGGCGACCGAACACTACTGGCACGATTGCGCCAAACGCAGCAACGTGGACCCGGAGCCGGCGCCCCGAATTCGCCGCTTTGGAGATTCGAAGGACCTGACGGACCGGCTTAACGAGCTGATCCTAGCCGGAGAAAAGACGATCACAGCGAGTTCGCCCTGGCTGTACGACCACGATAACGAGCAGCGTCCGGTCGTTGGCGGCTACTCCGTCTTCGTCGACGCGGACGGCGCTCCCGTGGGTGTCTTGCGAACGACCGAGATCAAAACCATGCCTTTTGCTGCTGTTACGGCGAACGAGAGTCGTTTCGAAGGCAAAGGGGTACGGCCTATTGAGCTGTGGCGCAACGTTCACCGTGCCTACTTTGAGGCCAGGCTGGCGCCGCTCGACAAGACCTGGGCGCCTGATATGCCGGTGACGCTCGAGTGGTTTGAGGTGGTTTGTGAGTAGTCGGCTGAGCGCGTCGCGCAGCGATCACGATTGCGCTTCTGTCATCGGCACCCGAACGTAGCTGATCTCGATGTCGGATATCCTTGCGACCATGCGCTCGGCAAGGTCCGGGGGTTCATAGCTGGACACGGCGATGGCGCGATCGGTAACGAGGGTTTCGGCATTGCTGGCGAGATCCTCACCCAGTTTGGATGCGGTGTTGACGGGATCGCCGAAGTAGTCGATATCGTCGATCAGCAGCAGCCGACCGTAGTCGATGCCGACGGACAGATAGATCTGCTCATCCACCGGGCGTTCTGAGTTTCCGTCAAACAGCGCGGCGTTGATCTCGAAGCTGGCCCGGATCGCGTCGTCCACCTGCTCAAAAAACGCGTAGCAGTTGTCCGCTTCCGATTTCAGCAGTCGGCCATTGTTCGCCGCGATCAGCGGCGCCATGGTTTCGCGGGCCCGGTGGATCAGCTTGAGGAAGTGACAAACGCCCATCTTCCTGGATGTGACCGAGAAGTTGGCCATATCCGAGATGAACACGGCGCCCTGCGTGCCAAACCGTTCCCAGATTTCGGCCCGGGCAGCGTCCTGTTCCGCCGCATCAGAGAGTCCGGCGAAGCCGGCGATCATCGAATCGAATTTGGTATTCCCCGTCAGTGGGTTCGGTCTGGCAGCATCATCCATGGTGCAACTCGTGGCAGTGTTTGCGCGGTGTTGTTGCCAGTATATCGCAGACGAATTTGCCACAACGGCGACGCCGTGAAGCAGAACGGGGCAGGTATTCCATGTGCTGGAGATCAGGAAGTTGCGTCATTGACCCGGGAGCTCAACATAGGAATGCAAGGCGGCATCCCAGGGCAGGGAAATGGACACAGTCGCCGTGCATGCGACGTGTCACAGACGCGCTTCAACGGGTTGGAGCAGTTCAATAGCTGCAGCCCAGACCAGATGGGCCGGCGGGTGGCCCGGGCCAGCTGCCTGGTGGACGACGGGCGGTTCCTCTTCTCCGACGGTTTCGAATCCGACGGCTAAAGCCGCAGCTCCGAAACGAGTTGTTCTGCCCAGGTTGCAATACGTTCGCCGGTCAAATCCGGCTGGTGGAGTTCGTCCAGAGCCAGGCCAACAAACTTTCCGTTGACCACCCCTTTTGATTCGGTGAAGTTGTAATTCTCCGTGGGCCAGTGGCCGAT
The DNA here is from genome assembly GCA_039195135.1 of Pseudomonadota bacterium. GTDB lineage: Bacteria > Pseudomonadota > Gammaproteobacteria > Xanthomonadales > SZUA-38 > JANQOZ01. The sequence goes on from JBCCVP010000009.1 coordinate 12,475, forward strand.
GTCGGCGCTGGCGCCCCGGGCAAGAAATCGGTCCCGCAGAATTCCCATAGCGTCCTGAAAGTTATCGGGGTAACCGAATTGATCACCGTCGCCAAAAAACGCCACCTGGGTGCCTGCGAAATTCACGTCATCGAATTGTCCGAGAGCACGCGCCCAATCTTCCTGAAGTTCACCGATGTCCCAGGTTGGAATGCCGACCAGCAGCACATCGAACCCGGTCAATTCGTCCAAAGCCAGACGCTCGACGCTGAGCACATCCTGCACGTGCGTTTCGAGTTCGTCGAAAATGGCCTCGGCGGCCTCTTCGGTATTGCCCGTGGTACTTCCAAAAACAATCCCGATCCTCAATTCCTGTCACTCCGCACGGCTAATAGGTGTAAACGATAATGATTATCATTATACTTAACACCCGGAACTCGCACAACAGGAATCGGGAGCGGGATTAAACCGGGATTCTGGTACTAGGTGACCCACAGGCGTAAGTCAGCTACTCAAAAGCGGGAAAGAGATCTGATATCACTCACGTGCTTCCGACCTGGCACTTGGTCCTGGACCCTAGGATTGCGGATGAGCGAAAGCGAACGACAATGGCTGGTCGCGGTACTGGTGTCCCTGCTGGTGGCGATTCGCATCGTGTCCCACCTGGTGGCGGGCGGTATGTTTCGCGACCAATCCGACGGGGTGGCCCGGGAGGGAGGCGTCTGGCTGGCGGCCGGCCTGCGACTGGTTTTTCTTCTCGGCGGTCTCGGGGGACTTTTGCTATGGCTGGTGGAGCCCAGCTGGATGCCCTGGCAGCTGGACCTGCCGCCCGTGGCCCATTTGGCTGGTCTGGTGCTGGCAGAACTGGGCCTTGTACTGCTTGTCTGGGTGCAGATTTCGCTGGGCGTGCATTTCTCCGGCACGCTGCACCTGCGCGATGATCATCAACTGGTGCGGCACGGACCCTATGCTCGGGTTCGGCATCCCATGTACAGCGCCTTCCTGCTGATTTTTTTCGGCCTGACGCTGCTGACGGGCAACGCTTTGATCGGCGCAGTCCTCCTCGGTTCTCAAGTCTGGGTGCTCGGCTGGCGGCTGCCGAAAGAGGAGCAGGCCCTCGCGGAGCGGTTTGGCTCTTCCTGGCAAACGTATCACGCGCAAACCGGGGCCCTAACGCCCTGGTTTTAGCGAGCAACGCTCGCCTTGGCGTCACCGCGAGATGCTAACTCTCCAGCATCAGTTCATTTGAGTTCGCGGGGCCATGCCATCGCATGGCCCCGCAACCCGGTGCCTCACTCGAAGCCATCTTCAAACAGGAGGTCCTCGCCTGCGGCAATCGCCACGCTGGCGGACACCGCTTCACCCTCGTCACCGTTGAGATTTACCGGCCGGACGACGTAGGTGTACGTCTGCCCGGAAGCTGGCGTTTCGGCGAAGGTGGCTTCCATGGTTGAGGGATAACTATCCCCCAGGTAGACGGCTGAGGGTTCCCGGTTCGAGTATCGGTACACCGTATATCCCAGGTTGGGCGTTGTGTCGGCGTTCCAGCTCAGCTGCACGTCACCGGCAGAGCCGAGCATGGCCTGCAGACCGGACAGCTGCGGCGCCTGGCAGCTATCGCCCAGGCCATCGCGATCCCGGTCCGCCTGGTCCGGGTTGGCCACGGTCTGGCAGTTATCGATGGGGTTGGGAACGCCGTCTCCGTCTACGTCCGCGCAGCCTTCATCAATGTCGCCGTCGTCGTCGTTGTCGACCAGGTCACAGAGTTCCTCCCCGGGGATCGGATCGGGCAGCTCGCCCTCGATCGCTTCGGTCTGATCAAGGTCCGGATCGATACCTGGATCGCCTTTTCCGCCGTGCGCATGTGGCGCGCCCCCACCATGGGTATGACCCACGACCTTGTTCTGGTTTTTGGGAAACGGCAGGTCCCGGCTCACCTCGGGACAACGTCCCGTGCCAAACTCGCTGTCAAGCGGAGTAGGGCACCAGTTACGGTTGGCCAGGAACCACTCCCGACAGTCCAGCGGCTCCACGCCGGTGGCCAAGGTAGGAATGGCGTTTTCGTACGCTTCCGGCCAGGTGTAGCAGCTCTTCTCCGGTTCCGCACAGTTATTGCGGTAATGCCTCTGGCACTCGACGGCTGTGGGCGTAAACAGGTGATCGTCAAAACTCTCTAGCACCTTCCGGGACGAATTCTGATTGACGGATTGCGCGACGGTCCCCGAATCAATGACGCCGTTGCAGTTCCAGTCAATGCCCGGCCCGTGCTCGGGTACGTCGAAGCTCCAGGTCCAGTTTTCCAGGCGGCGCGCCAGCGTCCGCCGACCGTCGCTGAGGATGTCCACCGGGCCCGTGGAATCGGAACAGCTGTACTTGAAAACCGGGAACGCATCGGGATGACTGGCGTGAGAACAGCTGAGGGAACGGATTTTTTGGGCGAACGGACTTACGCTGGATTCGTTGAGCCGGTCTTCATCCAGACTGCCCAGATCTTCAACGCTGAGGGTGAGTACCGATACCAGCTCCGGCTGATAATCTTCCGGCAGCGGGTCCGGCACCGGTTCCATACAGGTCAGGCCGGAGTTGTACAGATAGTTCATCACACTGATGTAGTTAGGTTTGTAGTTTTCGCCATTCCAGCGAGCGCCGCCGGGGTTGACGAAGCCGCCCGTCGCGGTAGGCGGATCTCGAGGCGCTGGGCCGCCGTGCCCCAGTCCCGCTGTGTGACCCACCTCATGAAATAGCACCGAAGAGTGTCTCGCAACCCAGTCCTTGTCACATGACGGCCCGTCAAAGCCGCCGCCGATCCGGCAAGGGGTGGTGCAACTGGCAAAATCACCGTCGTCGAGAGGGCAGTCCGCGGCGGTGCTGCACGTCATACCGCGGCGACTTCCACCGTCGCAGCCGGTACGGCACATGGCTCCGGTGCCCGGGCACTCAAAGTCCCCCCGGCAGGATTCAAACTGCCTTGGGCCGCTGCTGCAAAAACCACCTGTCCCTTCGTAGGCTTCGACGGTGGAGAAGCGGTTTCCGCCGCCACCAGCCCCGGCAGCCGCGCGGTTATAGGCGTAGAGGAATGCCCACGCGCGTTTCGGATCAAAGTAATACTCACCGTCCTGCATCTGATAGACGGCGGTATTGTCTTTGAGGTGGGACTGGCGGTAGACGGTAGGGCGTTCGCGGTCGTGCGTTTCAAGATACAGCTTGATGCCGTTGTCTCGCAGCGCGCTTCGCATCATGTCGTAAACCTGCGGACTGGGTGCCGCTAACTCTTCCGAGTCTACCTGGAGCAGCAGGTCGCGCCGGCAGGGATGCACGCCGTAGTTCACCAGCGGCTCCAGCTCGCCGTTGGCAAAATGAATACCCGTGATCTCCCAGCCGTCCGACAACCCGTCAAGGTCCGTGTCGGGCGAATTGGGATCGGTACAAAGGCCGGCTTCGATGGCGTCGGCCAGGCCGTCGTTGTCACGGTCCGGTCCGGAATTGCCGAACAGCACCACATGGTCGTTTGAGGTTGCCGAAGCGTCTTCGTTAACCGTCGCGAAGGCCTTCAAACGAACCAAGGCGACGCGCGGTTCCGGCTCGATGACCCAGGTGCAGCTGGCTTCAGCGATGAACGTTGAGAAATCGCAGCGCCGGGCCGGGAATATGCCTCCCAGCGCGTCGGAAATGACAATGGATTTGACGCCAGAGTCATCGGTGACGTCAGCGGTTACCGTCACCGCCTCGCCCGGAGCCGGGGTCGCGGGGGAATAGCTGAGGTCGATCTCCGGGGCCTCGCCGTCGACCAGGATTCGAAACTGCCGGCGACGCGAAACGGCCGTTCTGCCCGCCTGATCTTCGACTCTGGCTGACAGCTCATGCAGGCCTGGAGAAAAGGACCCCGTATACCGGCCCAAATAAGAGACCACGTCGTCTCCGGAAGAAAGGTCCACACTTTCGACCGGCACGCCATCGACGAGTAGCTCGATGAGCTCGATGTCTACGTCGTCGGAGGCGGAATAGGTGATTTCGACCTCGTTGACGTCGGGCACCGACGCCCGCCAGAGACCTGCGCTGATGGAAGGATTTTCACCGTCCATGCGAGGCAGCGCAGCCAGGTCGATCTCAACCTCCTGCCAGCTTGACGGATTGGTGCTGGAGCCGCCCACGGGCCAGTCCAGGCGCCGTTCCTGACCGGAGCCATTCAGGTAGCTGTGGAGCACCCGCAGGCGAAATATTCCAGCGGGGTCGGGGAGGATCGATCTTGGAATGCGAAACTCGATGGGAATCTCGAACTCAACGCCGCCGAAGTCGGCGAAAAGGCCCGCCGGATCGCCGATGGGCTCCCAGCTTGAGGTGCTGAACGGCCCACCGGTCGGCGGTGAGCCGATAAAGGACTGCAGCCCGTCGTTTTCTGGCCACAGTCGAAACCGATAGTCATCGTCAGCAAGATTGACCCCGCCATCGTTTTGCGTATCGATCTCCACCGCCCAGAACTGATCCGTTCGAATCACGCGCCGGGGCAGGCAGACGTAAAGGTAGCTGGCGTCGGCGCCAATCAAGACCGGCTGCGGATTGGGTTGATCGAAGGGTCTGTCGGCTTCGGGATACCACACGGGCATCGTGACGGCCGACGCGTAGCCCGGATCGTTACAGTCACCGTCAGCCTCGATGCCGGAAACCGGGCGAATTTTCAGCGGGTTGAACGGCTGTGGCGGCGAATCCAGCCCCGACACGGTTGCATCCGGCGCCAGCGCGCCGGGATGATTACCAAATCGTTCACCGGCGCCGGCTTCCAGAGACCACACCGCAACCAGCCCCGGCCGAGCGTCAACAATCTGCTCGTACATCGTCCGCTGGATCTGCTCCTCCGTGCGGGCCACGCGCCACAGGCGGGCTTCCGACAGGTAGCCGGCAAAGGGAAACAGGCCGTCCGGAAAGGTATCGGACGCTCCTTCGCCGCCGATGCCCAGCGGTGCGTCGTTGCGGGGCAGCTCAACTGAAAAGGTATGTTCAGCATCAGGCTCACCGTTGACATAGAGCCGGCTTTGTTCGCCGTCGTAGGTTGCGGCGATGTGCCACCAGGTTCCGCTTGTCAGCAGCTGCGACCCGTTGCGGACCGAACCGGACCCGCTCGCATAATGGCGAAGAATGCCACTGCACAGACCCAGCCAATAACCGTCATCAAAGCGCTTGCCGATAATGGTGCGACAGCCCGATAGGTCTGAGGGCCGCACCCACGCCTCAAGCGTAACGGACGATGTCGGATTCAGTTCCGGCGCGTGGGGAACAACGACACGCTGCGTGTCGTCATTGCGCAGCAGCAGCGTTGCTGGAGCCGCGAAGGCTGGCGAACTCAGCAGAGTTGCTATAAAGATGATGAGACTTGGGCCGCGCATAGGATTCTCCCTGATCTGGTGGCGGATCATTGCCGGGAGGCCGCTGGCCGCAGCTTTACGTCAACCGAACCGAAATTCAGCCTCCAATCGTAGTACGCAATGCCTGTTCACTTCGGATCATCTGATTTTTGCCCGCGCGACAAAGCCGTCAGCCCTTCCGCGCGCCGATGGCGCTAGGGCAGAAAGCCGTCGACCACGATGCACAGGATGCCAGCGAAAGCCACCTGCCAGCAGAATGGGCGCAACCATGGAATCGCGCTGACGTAGGCCGGGACATAGAGGATACGCGCGATCAGAAACGTCCAGGTGCCGATGCCGGTCAACGGCGAAACCGAGTCTGCGGCGTAGACCAGGACAACGCTGGCGACAAACTGCGGCAGAACCTCGAGCAGGTTGCGATGGGCGCGAACCAGCCGGCCGGCCACGCCGCTTGGTGTAAACGGCTGATCGCGAGCGCTGAGGACCCACTCGGCACCTGCCTGGCGGAGCGTAGCGATGCTCGCTGCACCAACCTGCACGGCGGCCAGCACGATGACTCCGGCGAAGGCGATGAGGTGGCTGTCTCGAAGCGCCGCTGCGAGCACTGTCAATGATCTTCCGGCGGCATTTCGGCGGCCTGGGTTTCCGCAAGCCGGGCCGCTAGCGTTGTGTAGTCGACGTAGTCCCACTGTCGCTTGATACGGCCCTGGCGAAGCTCAAGCCAGGTTACGAAGGGCAGGTCGAATTCAATGCCAGCTACCGAACCTGTGACCTGCCCACGCACCACGGCGGTGCCCTGTATCGGTTGAGCCGGTGGGTTGTCCTGGGCGTCTACGAGCGATTCGACGGCGACGGCGGCTACTTGAAAGTGGACGTTTTCATATCGCTCAGCAGCGACGCGATAGGTATCCGTGATCTCGACCTTGCTGGCGAGCTCGAGCCCCAAAAATACGTCGGTCAGAACGGCGTCATCGGCGTAAAAGGAAAGATGACTGCCGTCAAACTCGCTGTAGCGCTCAAAAAACGACCGAGTCCAACCCTCAAGTGCACGGTCGGCATTGGCGCTGTGGGCTGTCACCGTCACCCAGGCTATGGCGCCGATCATGGCCTGGAGTATGGTTCGGCATGTGTCGGTCATATCGATAAAATGAATGAACGTTCATTCATAATAAGTTCAATGCCTGGATGTAGCAAGTTTTCTCGAGAACGGTAAGCTTGCCGTTGGTCACCGGTACCTTTTATGCCCCGAGTCAGTGAAGAGAAGGCGGAAGCGCGACGGGAAGCTCTGATCACGGCGGCGCTGCGGTGTTTCGCCGCCAGAGGTTTTGATGCAACAACCATGCGTGATATCAGCCGGGAGGCGGGCCTGGCGGTAGGTACCTACTATCTGTATTTCGAAGACAAGCGGGCCGTGCTTGATGCTGTGATCCGGTACCACCAGAAGCGGACTCGAGACTTTCTTGCCTCCCTTGACCAGGCCGACAAGCCGCTGGCAACCATTGAAGGGATATTCGACGCCATATTGGGAATAGAAGCGACAGAGCTGCGGGCGCGCGCGGCACTGGATCTGCAGCTGCTCAGCGCCGCGGTGCGGGACGAAGTGCTCGCCAATTGGCTGGAGAACGTTCAGCTGGAGTGGGTTCAGGCGTTCCGTCATTTGATTGCTGCCGCTCAACGGGCCGGCGAGCTCGCACCAGAACTGTCGGCGCTGGCGGCCGCGCGAAGTCTCACGGCCTACATGCACGGCGTGGGTTTTTCCCAGGTGTTGAAGGCGGTGCCGGCGCGGTCTCTGCGCCGCGAGGTGCGGCGAGCCTTAAGGGCGATGCTGGGCGTTACCTAAACCCTGGCGCGCCAGGGCGACAGCTCACGGAACCGGTCGCAGCCAACGCTTACACGTCAACGGCGGCTCTCAGGCGGTCGATTGCCTCGTCCCACTGCCGCGAAGCGCGCGCCAGACAATCCCGGGCGTCTGCAATCGGCTGGGGTTGAAGCGCAAACCGACTCTCTCGCCCGACGCGCTCGCAGGACACCAGGCCGGCTTGTTTCAGCACCTTCAGGTGTTTGGTGACACCCTGGCGCGTAAGATCCAGCCCGGCGGCGAGGTCCACAATCGACCGCTGCCGACCGTCACTCAGACGAGCGATGAGCTCCAGGCGGGTCCGATCACCCAGCGCGGCAAAAACCGGGATCGAAGTGGCGTCGCTAGCGTGCAACATAGGCCGCGATGTGCTCGGCCTGCACATTCCAACCCTCCTGGTTGGAGCGCAGTACCTCCAGGCGCCGGGACTCCGGGAAAAGCGCAAACCCCGTTTCGGTGATGGTCAGGCGGGTGCCGTCCGGCGTTGGCTCCAGCCGAAACTCGACGAGCACCTTGGCGTTGTCGTCGTACTCCGTGTCGGGGTCTACGGCACTGGGCGGCCAGGAAAACACAAACCGTTCCTCGGGAATCAGCACTTCGGTCGTGGAGATCCAGCGCACGTCCTCATGGCCGGGATAGGTAATCTGCCCGGTGGTGGTTTGTCCCACCTCAAAGGGGCTTGCGAGGCGCACGCGAAACCACGCGCCAAATTCTTCATGGTCGCTAATCGCCCGCCAGACCCGAGACACGGGAGCGGACAACTCAACAACCTTTTTTATCTGATTCTGATTCAGGTCCATAAGCATAACGCAACCTTTTGGTTGCAATTAATTTGCCACCGCACTGCCCTAAATGCAACTTCTGGGTTGCTTTTTGAAAAAAGACCGGTTTATTTAACATTTGCGTTAATTAACAGATATGTTTAATACTGTGTCCATGACAGAGCTACAGCAGCTGCACGGCACCTTCTCGGCCCTGGCTCACCCGGTGCGCCTGGCCATGCTGGAGCGCCTGGCGCAAGGGGAGGCAACGGTGAATGAGCTCGCGCAGCCGTTCGCCATGAGCCTCCCGGCCGTTTCCCGGCATATCAAAGTGTTGGAGAAGGCCGGCCTGATCTCCCGCGGCAATGAGGCCCAGTTTCGGCCCTGTCGACTCAACCCCACACCGCTGGAACAGATTGCGTCCTGGGCGGAGCAGTATCGACCCATCTGGGAGGCCCGCTTCGACCAGATGCAGACTTATCTCAACAATATGGCGAAGGACTCTGATGAACGCTGAAAACTGGGTAACGCTTGAGCGCACGTTTAACGCGCCGATCGACACGATCTGGAACCTGTGGACCGATCCGGAGCTGTTTAAGCAGTGGTATGGGCCCAACGGGATGAGCGTGCCGGTGGCGGAGATGGACGTAAAACCTGGCGGCGGGCGAAAAATCTGCATGGAGATGCAACGGCCCGACGGCGCGATGCAGATGTGGTTTATTGGCGAGTACAAAGAGGTGAGTCGACCCCGGCGGCTGGTCTACACCGAAAGCATGTGCGATGAAGCGGGCAACCTAATCTCGCCGGAAAGTATGGGCATGCCGCCGGGGCATCCGGACGTCACTCAGGTGATTGTGGAGCTGTCGGAAACGGCCGGAGCAACCCGCATGGTGATGACCCATGTGGGCGTCCCGGCGGGCTCTCCCGGCGCCGGCGGCTGGTCTCAGGCCTTTGACAAGCTGGAGGCTCTGGTTGGCAGCTGAGCGTCAGCTCTCGCGCCGGTCTGCGGCCTCGGGCTTCAGGTCGAGAAGGGCGCTGAACATCTGATCAGCAAATTTCATGACCTTGACCGACGTTTCCACCTGCTGGCGACCCTCCATGAGGGCCACCATGGCCTGGGACTGATCCGCCAGGTCTTGATCGCCGCGAGCGATGTCCGTCGCCGCCTGGTCCAGCTGCTGGAGGCCCCGGCGGATGCCGAGCTGCGCCGTTTGATACGGAGTGCCGCTGATTTTCATGGTTGGATTGCTGCGTCGGATTTTCGCCATTACGGGATGAATCGACCGTTCGCGGGAGTTCTTTAGCCCCGGGTTTCGACGTATCAACAGGCGGCGCCTATCGAAACCATCAAATTAAACGATTTTTATGATCGTCTCTGGCTTGCTACCTTTCCCAACTCAGCGTCATCGGTCAAAAGGCCGCGATCATTCCATCGCTCCGACCGCGCACACACGAAAGGAGAAAGCAAGATGAAGGTTTCAAACCGATTTACCGTCACGGCCCTTGCCGGAGCGCTCTCGCTGGTACTGGCGGGGCCCACAGCCCTGGCGCAGGAAGCGGAGATCAGCAAGCCGAAAGGCGCTGCGGGTATGGGGACCGCAAATGCTGGCCAGGCCAAGAACAACCAGTTCTGGTGGCCGGACCAGCTTGATCTGTCGCCGCTTCGCGATCACGCTCGGAGCTCCAATCCTCACGGCGATGACTTTGACTACGTCGCTGCGTTTAACACGCTGGATCTGGCTGGCGTCAAACAGGACATCGATGCGGTGCTGACCACGTCCCAGGACTGGTGGCCGGCGGACTTCGGCAACTATGGTCCTTTCTTCATTCGCATGTCCTGGCACGCCGCCGGAACCTACCGCACGCTGGACGGCCGCGGAGGCGGCGAGGGCGGCCAGATGCGCTTTGACCCGCTGAACAGTTGGCCCGACAACGGCAACCTCGACAAAGCTCGCCGGTTGCTCTGGCCGATCAAGCAGAAGTACGGCGCCAGCCTGTCGTGGGGAGATCTGATGATCCTGGCCGGTAACGTCGCGCTTGAGAACATGGGTTTTGAGACCTACGGCTTCGCCGGTGGTCGCGCCGATGACTGGGAGCCAGACGTGGTCTACTGGGGTCCGGAAGTGGAGATGCTTGCCAGCGATCGAGAAGACGCGAACGGCGAGCTGAAGCGGCCCCTGGGCGCTACCCACATGGGTCTGATCTACGTCAATCCGGAAGGCCCGAAGGGTAAGCCGGACCCGGTGGGTTCTGCGAAAAACATCCGCGTCGCGTTTGGCCGCATGGCCATGAACGATGAAGAAACGCTGGCCCTGATCGCCGGCGGTCACACCTTCGGCAAAATGCACGGTGCCCACAAGCCGGGCGATTGCGTCGGCGCTGAGCCGGCCGCTACCGCGACCGAAAATCAGGGCCTTGGCTGGCAGAACACCTGCGGCAAAGGTCACTCGGAAGACACGGTCACCAGCGGCCTTGAGGGCGCCTGGACGCAGGCTCCGACCCGCTGGACCTCCCTGTACCTGCAAAATCTGCTGACCTTCGACTGGAAGGAGACCCGCAGCCCCGCCGGTGCCATCCAGTGGATCCCCACGGATGAGTCGCTGCACGCCGTTGTGCCGGACGCTCATGTCGAAGGCAAGTTCAATCCGCCGGTGATGACCACCGCCGACCTGGCGCTGAAAGAAGACCCGGCCTATCGCAAGATCGCCGAGCGCTTTCTTGCCGACCCGGAGGAATACCGGCTGGCGTTTGCCAAAGCCTGGTACAAGCTCACCCACCGCGACATGGGTCCGGCGGTGCGCTACCTGGGTGATGAGGTCCCCACCGACACGCTGATCTGGCAGGATCCGGTCCCCGCCGTGGAACACTCGCTGGTGTCTGCGCGGCAGGTCCGGCAGCTGAAAGAGCAGGTATTGGAGTCGGGTCTGAGCACCTCGGAGCTGGTCCGCACCGCCTGGTCTGCCGCCGCCAGCTATCGCAACAGCGATATGCGTGGTGGTGCCAATGGCGGCCGCATTGCCCTGGCTCCACAGAAAGACTGGGCCGCTAACAACCCACAGGAACTGGCCAAGGTCTTGGGCGTACTCAAAGGCATTCAGGAAGACTTCAACGGCTCATCCCGCCGCAGCAAGGTGTCCCTCGCAGATCTGGTGGTCCTCGGCGGCGCAGCAGCCATTGAGAAGGCCGCCAGCGATGCCGGTGTTGAGGTCGAGGTGCCGTTTGTGCCCGGCCGCACGGATGCCACCCAGGAAATGACCGACGTCAACTCGTTCTCGTTCCTGGAGCCAGCGGCGGACGCTTTCCGTAACTACTACAGCGACGCGGCCTACCGCTCGCCCGCCGAAATGCTGGTCGACAAGGCCGACCAGCTGAACCTGACGCTGCCGGAAATGACGGTGCTGCTCGGCGGATTGCGGGCGCTGAACGCCAATACCGGCGGCGCGAGCCACGGTGTGTTTACCGACCAGCCCGGCACTCTCAACAACCACTTTTTCGTCAATCTGCTGGACATGTCCACCCGCTGGCAGCCCAGCGGTACTGAAGGCGTGTACGAGGGCGTTGATCGGGAAAGCGGTAAGGTGAAGTTCACGGCAACGCCGGTGGATCTGGTCTTCGGCGCTAACGCCGAGCTGCGCACCATCGCCGAGGTGTACGCCTACGACGGCGCGGAGGCGCAGTTTGCCCGGGACTTTGTGAAGGCCTGGACCAAAGTGATGCAGCTGGATCGCTTCGATCTGCGCTACGACAGCTGATCAGCTTGCACTGAAGGGGGCGTCTTACGTGTTATCACAGCGGAAGACGTCCCCTTTTTTTTCGCGCCACCAATCCCCTCGGACACCACGCGCTGACCTAATCCGTGGCAAATCTGACGTAGCTTTGTCGAGAAAGCAGATTTTACAAACGCTTCCGTTCGTGGTTTCCTGAGGGAAAATAAGATCGCGTGGACCTAATGTCCGACTCCCGCCCCCCGCTTTCGGGAAACCCTCAGCTCGACCATCTGGCGGTAGCGCGCGCTCGTGAGCTGCAGCAATCTCTGCTGAATTCATTTTCCAGCGACGAACTTGAAGATCTGACCCGCGCCATCATCACCGGGATTACCCGGCGTGTCGCCCACCGTACAGCGCGGCCCGAGACCCCGGATGACAGTGCGCTTGAAACGCTGGTGGATGCGCTGATCGGGCCTTCCGAAGCTGAGGCAACGCAGATGGTGCTGGAAGCCCTGGACGGCGGCATTCCCATCGATTCGATCTACCTGGATTATCTCGGCCGGGCCGCCGTCCTCCTGGGCGATCGCTGGAACGACGACCGAGCCACGCTGTTTGATGTCACCCTGGGTACGGGGCGCATCTACACCATTCTTCGAGGATTGCAGCCCCTGAGCCTGGCTCCCTGGGAGGTCGGCGCAAAGCATGCGCTGTTTGTTGCGTTAGAAAAAGATGATCACACGATCGGCGTCAACGTGGCCGCGAGCTATTTCCGCCAGCACGGCTGGCACATCGATGTGGTCGACCACCAGAGCGACACGAATCTGGTGCACGCCATGGAGAACCTGCAGCACCAGATCGTCGGCATTTCGCTCAGCCAGCCCGAGCACCTGCGGGCGGTCATTAAGCTGGTGGTCGCTTTGCGGCTGGCGCAACCGAACGTATTTGTGGTGCTGAGCGGTCCCGCCGTCACCGGTTTCCCGGATCTGAAGCTTAAGACGGACGTGGATGCGATCGCCGAAGATGCGCCGAAAGCCCTGGATAAGTTGGAACAACTGATTACGCCGATGGAGACCCCGGGTAACGCCTAGCTCATGGCCCGGGCCGCCGTGTCCTCGGCAATCCTTGAGGAGAAACAGGCTTCCGCAGCCAGCGCCGGCACCTTCGCTGGCGCAATCGGCGCACTGAAAAAGAACCCCTGCACCAGGTCGCACCCGAGCCCCTGCAGCACGTGGATCTGCTCCAGCTCCTCCACACCTTCCGCCACCACGCGAAACCTCATGGCCTGACCCAGCGCCATGATCGTGCCCAGCAGCACTGCGTCCTGGGGGTTATCGAGAAGGTTGGTGATGAAGCTGCGATCGATCTTCAGGCAGTCGATGGGCAGATCTTTCAGAGACCCGAGGGAGGAGTAGCCGGTGCCAAAGTCATCAATGGCAACCCGCACTCCGGTTTTCCTCAAGCCCTCCAGCAGCGCAGCGCTGTCCGCCCCGGATTGAATGCCGGACTCGGTGACTTCAATTTCCAGCTGTTCCGGCGCCAGGCCAGCTTCTGACAGCTCCCGCCGCACCGTAGCCAGCAGGCTCGCGTCCGCCAGGTGCCGCGGGGCAATGTTGACGCTCACGCGAGTATCCGGAAGGCCCTGTTCCCGCCAGCTGGCTACCTGTTGGCACGCCGCGCGAAGCACCCAGTTTCCCAGGTCCTTGATCAGGCCGAGGCGTTCGATTTCCGGCACAAATTCACCCGGTGGCACCAGCCCTCGCTTCGGGTGCTGCCAGCGAACCAGCGCCTCCCAGCTCCATATGCGACCGGTTGGTAGATCCACCTGGGGCTGGTAATGGAGCACAAACTGATTTTCTCGGATGGCCGCGCGCAGCTCCTGGGCCAGCGTCAGCCGGTCGGCGGCCTGTTTGGACATCTCCGCATCAAAAAACTCAAAGCGGTGGTGGCCCGCGACCTTGGCGGCATACATGGCGTTGTCGCCGGCCTGCATGATGGATCGGGCATCATTGCCATCCATCGGATAGCGGGCGACACCGATACTCGCCCTCGGCTTAAAACGCTTTCCTACCAGGGTGATCGGTTGTCCGATATTGTTGATGCAGCGTTCGGCAAGCCGGGCGATATCTGCTTCGTCCGTCAGATCCTCCAGCAGGATGCAGAACTCATCACCCCCCAGGCGAGCCACCAGGTCGTTTTCCCGGGCCGATGCCAGCAGCCGCCGGGCGATTTCTTTCAACAGTTCGTCACCGGCTTCGTGGCCGAGGCTGTCGTTTACGTCTTTGAACGCATCCAGATCGAGATAGAACAGCGTGAAGCCGACCTTTCGCCGTTTTGCTGAGCTGATCATCTCCTGCAGCCGGCGATTGAGATTTCCACGGCTCGCAAGGCCCGTCAGGATGTCAAAAAAGGCCATCTTGTGAATGGACGCAACGTGCTCATGCATCCGTTCCCGAAGGATGGCGAAATCCCTGGCGATCTGGCCAACCTCGTCGTCCTGCACCTCTCTCTGCCGGGGTTCGAATTCGGCGCTGAAGTCGCTCTTTACGAATGCCTGAATGTCCTCCGAGAGGCCGCGCAGGGGCCGGGTGAGCGACTTGGCCAGATAGCTGCTGAGGGCAATGCACGCCAGCACACCCAGGCTGATGGCCAGGTATAGTCCGGCCCCCAGATGCTCCTGCTGATACTGGTAAAACGCCAGGCACAGGCCCGCCGAGATGCCCATCATAATCAGGAAGCACAGCAGTAGTTTGGTTCGAAAGGTCAGCACTCTTTTTTTCCAGTCCGCAGGGCGGAACAGGGTCCGGGGGCGTACCTCAGGAATATCGGCCGCGGTGTCCGATTCTGTAGATGCTGGCCCTTTTTTTAAGGTTCAGCGTCGCCAGGACAGAACGTGACGACGCGCAGCACCATCTTTGGCGGGTTCTTCGGCGGAAAGCTCAAGTTGCTGCGGGCCTGAAAAAACGGCGACTCGGCGCTGCCTGGTGCCCACAAGCTCAGGGTTCAAAGCCAGCGTTACTTCGTGCACCACGCAGTCGCCGTCCAGGTGCCACGAGCCGGCGTAGTAAAACGCCGAATCGAACAGGTGCGCTCGATCCGCCGCGCTGGCGCGCCGCGGATTGGCAAACGGAAGGGGTGCGCGGTCGGCGCTGAACACGCTTGCCGTCATCATCTCCGGCGCGTAGAACAGCAGCCCCGCAGCGTCGTCTCCAAACGGATAGGTGCGGCGGCCCGTGTCGTACTCGATCCGCCACTGTTCAAGGCGCCAGGCGCCGAGGAAATCAGCTCGCTGATGAGGCATGGGTTTGCGCCGGTTCGCGAAACTGGACGATGCGAAACCGGTTGGCCACAAAGGCAAGATCCGTCAGGCAGGCATTGCCCGCGGGATTGAGGCCCGTAACGTGGTAGTCGCTGTAGGCGGCGGCGAAGTTGATCGGCATGGGCACGGTCATGTTGCACCATAGCGAGGCGCCGGCATCGGCAAAGGCGTTTTGCGCCACCTCGGAAAACCCGGCATCCGCGCTGTACAGGTAGGAGGCGATAGCGCCAAAGCGCCGGGCGTTGCCGCTGGCATTGGCGAGAGCTGCGTCGGCGCTTTCCTCCTGGATCAGAAAGGAAACGGGGGCAAAATGCTCCTGCGTATACAGGTCGCCCCGCTCGGCAGAAACCTTCAGCACCAGCGGCGTGGCCGCGCGGGCCTGCGGAAAGTCCGGCGGATTGAACGGACGGGTGTCCAGCAGCACCTGGTCGGCGTCCACCCGCGACTTGAGGTCCGCGAGAATTTCCAGCGACGTCTCCGACTGAATCGCGCCGCACAGCGCAAGGGCCCGGGCCGGGTCGGCGGTGCGGGCCTCAATGGCCTGGACAAGCCGCGCCCCGAACTCACTGAAGCTGACGTGTCCCTGATCGCTTTCGATACCCGACGCCGGCACGTGCAGGTTTTGCGGCGTGGTACACATCTGGGCGGAAAAGCCGCAGAGGCAGTTGGCTAGCCCTTGGAGCAGGCCGTCGAGATTGTCGGTGGAGTGGATAACCACGCCGTTGCAGCCCGCGGTTTCCGTATACACCAGCTTGTCCGCGCAGTGGGTCTCGATCCAATGGCCAAACTGCTGGCTGCCGGTGTAGTCGATGATCGCCGTTGCCTCGTGGTTCAGCAGGTCCTTGGTGATGGGCTCATCGGCGGTGTCCGCTACCATGATCAGCAGATTTGGGTCGTGCCCCGCCGTTTCCAGCACCCGGCGTCCGGTGCGCACGGCCAGGGCCACCGGAAGGATTCCGTTGGGGTGGGGCTTGATGATGACCGGATTGCCCGTCACGAGGTTGGCGAACAGCGCCGGGTAGGCGTTCCACAGCGGGAAAGTGGCGCAGCACACGACCACCGCCACGCCCCGGGGCACCACGCGGTAGGTTTTGGTCAGCGCAACTTCCCCGGCCCTTCCAAACCCCTTCGACCAGTTTGCCGTTTCCGGCACATCGCCCAGGGCTTTGCAGGCGTAGGCGATCGCCTCGACGCCGCGGTCCAGCGCGTTGGCGCCGCTGCCGGAGAAGGCCATCAGGTAGCTCTGTCCCGCCGTGTGCATGGTGGCGTGGGCGTTTTCGAAAGCCTGGTCCTGAAACGCAAAGGCCATTTCCAGGCAGAGGCCCGCCCGCTCGCGCCAGGGCACCTCGCGCCAGCTCAAAAGCGCCGCGCGGCTGGCGGCAAAGGCGCTTTCCACCGCAACCTTTGGGTAGTCGATGCCAAGGGGCTTGCAGGTATAGGGCGACACTTCCCGCCCGGTGCGGCCGATCTCGCCAGGCTGCGCTAGTTCGAAGGGCTGGCCCAGCAGGGCCTCAAAATTCTGCCGGCCCGTTTCCGCCGCTCCGGCCGGGTGGAGCTTGCGGCTCGGCGATTCGACAAACGGGCTCCAGTAGTCCCGCGTTTCGCAGGCCGTCATCGCGGCTTCCAGGGTGGCCTGGTGCTTCCGGTAGTAGCTCATGGCGTTCAAAGATAAACGACCCGCCGTCCCGGGTCTTCCCCGACGCTTTTCTAAAGGAGCTCGAGCGGGTCGAGAGCCACCCGGTCTGGATCATCCGCCAGCAGACCGCGAAGGATGGCGGTGTGCCCCTGACCTCCGATGACAACCACGCGGGACCCGGGGGTAGCATGGTGCTGAATCCGGGCGTACATGCGGAAGTTCCGGTGCCACCAGCTCGCGGCTGCGTCGGCGCCGACAAAGTCCTCCCCGGCGCCCAGATGATTGGTGAGCAGATAGAAAGAGCGGTTCAGGCGATCCTCAGCGACCGTGTTGTAGGTGCGCAGCAGCGGCCCCAGGGCCAGTGTGGCCTGTTTCTGGTTGGTGTCCTCAGTGACGCGGGCGATGAGCTCGTCCATGCGCGCTTTCGTTTCGGGTTCTTTTTCGATGCGCTCAAACAACGCCTGCGCTTCCCAGCCAATCTCCCGTTCATCGCAAGAAAAGACGCTTGCGAGGCCGGCCTTGGCGGCAATCCGGAAACCAAGCTGGTAAATCTCGTTGTGCGTCAGCTCAAACTTGCCGGCCCGGTAGCTGTCGTACTCGGTCTGCACTTCTGCCTGCTCGGCGGGGTCGTATTCCAGCAGCACAGCGGTCGGCTTCAGATCGGCAATACGCTGGCTTAAACTCTCCAGGTAGCGCTGGCTTTCGTCCGACATCACGTCAATAACGTCGGTTTTTACGACATCAGCCTGCGGATTGGCGAAGTGGAAGGTGCCGATCAGCAGCACTTCGGCCGGCTCGGTTTCTTCGGCGTTGCCGGGGCTTGGGCCTGTGAGGAGTAATCCCAACGCGGCGATGAGAAGGCAGTAAATTGGCATGGGCGTGATCAGCTGATTCCTGGGACAGGAAGGCACGATAGCGAATATGATCACGTCCCGCCGCTGTCAAAAGTTGAGTTCCGTGAATCTAACGCCCGAAATCAGCGCCCGCATCAATCGGGTCTTTGAATCCCAGAAAGCCACGGCGCTGACCCTGCGCCGGTCATCCGTAGCCTCGCGCATCGCCAAGCTGAAGCGGCTGCGGGAGGAGATACTCAACCGCCGCGAAGCGATCGTCGAAGCGGCCGCGTTGGATTTCAACCGACCCGTAATGGAGGTGGACTTCACGGAAATGATGCCGGTACTGGTGGAGATCAGCGACTGCTGCCGGCACCTGAAAAAGTGGATGAAACCCCGCAAGGTGCGTGCGACGCTCGCCATGCTGGGAACGCGCAGCTGGGTTCGCTACGAGCCCCGGGGCCGGTGCCTGATCATCGCGCCCTGGAACTACCCCGTGACGCTGACCCTGGGGCCTCTGGTACCGGCCGTGGCCAGCGGCAATACGGCCATGATCAAAACCTCCGAGGTCGCGCCGCACTTTTCCAAGGTGCTGGTGGAGATTGTGGAGGCGGTTTTTGACGAAAACGAAGTGGCTATCTTCGAGGGGGATGCGGAGGTAGCCACAGCGCTGCTGGAGCTGCCGTTCGACCATTGTTTTTTCACCGGCTCGCCGCAGATCGGCAAGATCGTCATGGAAAAGGCGGCGGCGAACCTGACCAGCGTGACGCTGGAGCTTGGCGGCAAGTCTCCGGTGGTGGTAGACGAAACGGCGGATCTGGATCTGGCCGCCAAGACGATTGTCTGGGGCAAGTACATCAATACCGGCCAGACGTGCATCGCCCCGGACCATCTGTTTGTCCAGCGGTCGGTCTACGAACCGTTTATGGAGCGGGTTAAGCAGCACCTGCGGGAGTGGTACGGCGACGGCGACGCTGGCCTTCAGGCGCAGCTGTCCCGATCGATCAATGAGCGCCACGCGGCTCGCGTAGCGCATCTTCTGGACGATGCGGTTAAGCGCGGTGGCAAAGTGGTGTTTGGCGGTCATGTGGATGTGGAGCAGAAGTTCATCGCGCCAACGGTGCTCGCCGACGTGCCGCCAGACGCGGAGGTCATGCAGGAAGAAATTTTCGGTTCGCTCCTCCCGGTGATGCCGTTTGATTCGCTGACGGCGGTGATCGACCAGATCAATGAAGGTCCCAAGCCGCTGGCCATGTACATCTGGTCTAAATCTCGGGAAAACTGCGACCTGCTGGTCGAGTCCACCAGTTCCGGCGCCGTATGCATAAACCACGTGGCGGTGCATTTTCTCCACAGCAACCTGCCTTTTGGGGGCGTCAATAACTCCGGTATCGGCAGCTACCACGGCGAGTGGGGCATCAAGGCGTTTTCCCACGAGCGCGCGGTGCTAAAAACCCAGGTCAACACGACGAAGTGGTTTTTTCCGCCGTATTCCGAGCGAATCAGCCGGATTCTGACGAAGGCGCTTCGGTACCTCTAGCCGGGCGTATTGTCTGACAAGCGGGTGATTCAGCTAAAAATACGCCAAAAAATCCGTTCAGAATTCAGGTTTTCAATATAATCAGGCGCACCGTCACCGCCGGTACGCCGCCGTGGATACCGAACACTTAAGACTTTTTGTGATGGCAGCGGAGCTGCTCAACATCAGCGCCGCCGGCCGGAAGCTAGGGCTTGCGCCGGCGGTGGCAAGCGCTCGCCTGGCGCGGCTTGAAAAATCGGTTGGCGCCGATCTGCTGCACCGTTCCACCCGCAAAGTGTCCCTGTCCCGGGAAGGCGCTGAGTTTCTGCCCTTTGCCCGGGAGATCCTGGCGCAGGAGGATGCGGCCCGGGCGGCGCTCGGCTACGGCAGCGCTGAGCTTACCGGCGTGTTGCGCTTTGCCTGTTCAAGCACTTTTGCTCAGCTCTATGTAGCCCCTCTGCTGCCCGAGTTTCTTCGCCGCCATCCGGAGCTGCGGCTGGAGCTGCGCCTGTCGGACACGCAGATGGACCTGATTGAGGGCGCCTACGATCTGGCGCTGCGCAATCTGGCCATCGAAGACAGCAGCCTGCGGGCTCGCAAGCTGGCGGACGATCGCCGGATTCTGTGTGCCTCCCCCGGCTATCTGGCGCGGGCGGGGACGCCGGCAACGCCGGAGCAGCTGCACGGTCATCAGCTGCTGGCCTTTCAGGAAGGCGCCAGCCGCAAGCTGTCGGCCGGCGATGATCGGCCCCACCACCTTTTCCCGCCACCGGGTAGTAACGCCCGCATGGCCTGTGATGACGGCGCCAGCCTGCGGATTGCAACGCGCGCTGGCGCCGGCATCTCGATCAATTCGCTGTGGAGCGTCCGAGCTGATCTCGACGCGGGAGATCTGGTTCGGGTGCTGCCGGACTACGAGGTGGACGATGGATCCGCCATCTGGCTGGTGTATCCCAAATCCAACGTACTGACGGCCAAGGTACGGGTGCTGATCGACTTCCTGCTGGAGCAGCTGGGCGACCCGCCCGTATGGGAGCGTCCCACAGCCGGCTGTTTGTCTTCGGATTCGGAAAACTGAATCCTGGCTCCGGTGCTTGTTGCGGCTATCCCCGCCGCTAAGCTCGTGGCGTTCCCTGATATGACCCCGGAGACTGAAATGAAGGCCATGATTCTCAACGCCTACGGCGCGGAAGCATCATTCGAGGCGGCAGACCTGCCGGAACCGGTACTCAAGCCCGGGCATGTGCAGCTCAACATTGCCGCTACCAGCGTGAATACGGTAGACACCATGATCCGCGCCGCTGGCAAAGATCTGCCCCTGTCGCCAGATCTGCCGGCGCTGCTGGGGATGGACTTTGCCGGCACCGTGCAGGCGGTGGCCAGCGACGTGAGTCACTTTGAGCCTGGGGATGAGGTGTACGGCTGCGCCGGCGGCCTGGCAGATCTGCCCGGCGCGCTGGCGGAATCCATGGTGGTGGATGCCCGGTTGATCGCGCGCAAACCCGGGTCCCTCACCCTGCGCCAGGCGGCAGCCCTGCCGCTGGTTGGCATCACCGCTCAGGAGGGGCTTCAGCGAGCCGGGGTCAGCGCCGGGCAGAAGGTGCTGGTGCATGGCGGTACCGGTGGTGTGGGTCATGTAGCGGTGCAGCTGGCGGTAGCGGCCGGCGCGGAGGTATTTGCCACCGTGAGCAACGATGCGGCGGCGGACATCGTCGCTGGCTACGGCGCCACCCCGATCAACTACCAGACCCAGTCGGTGGATGAGTATGTGGCGGAACACACCGGCGGTGCGGGCTTCGATGTGGTTTACGATTCGGTCGGCGGCGCCAACATGGTCAACTCGTTTGCCGCGGCAACCCTCAACGGCCACGTCGTCTCCACCGTCTCGCTGCTGGAAATGGACCTGTCTCTGGTTCACTTCAAAGGCCTCTCGCTGCACGTGGTGTTTATGCTGATTCCCATGCTGCACAACGTGGGCCGCGAGGACCACGGGGTCATCCTCAAGCAGCTGGCCCAGGCGGCGGACGCCGGGGCCTTAACGCCGCTGCTTGATGAGCGTTCGTTTGAGCTTGGCGACGCTGGTGCGGCCTACGATCATCTGGTCAGCGGTCAGGCAGTCGGGAAAATCGTCATCAACATCTAGCGGTACGCCCCTGGGATGTGGGCGTGGCATTGTGTAGCCTGACACCAGCGAGGGGCTGGACAGCGGAGGCTATGAATGTTGCGCCCGATAACTGCTTGGGTGTTTTTGTGCTGGCTTGCCGCGGCGCCGCTGGCGTCGGCGGAAAACGAGGGTAGCCAGCTTTATCGCGCCATCACCGTGCGCGCCGCCCCCGGCGCTTTTGCCGAGCTGCTGGACTGGGTGGCGCCGCGCAACGGCCGGCAGTTTTACGTCATGCGTCACTCCCAGGGCGACCAGTGGGATCTCATGATCCTCCTGCCGCTGGAGACCATGTCGCTAAAGTCGCCGCTGGCGGAAATTGATCGTCTGATCGCGTTCCAGGAAGACAACTTTGCCTACGGGCCGCCGGCAGACACCGTGGCGTCCCAATATCGCCGCAGCGGTCTGTTCCACGTTGAGGTGTTTTCTGCCCTGGCGGGCAAAAAGGAAGCGCTGCTGGACCAGCGCCGGCGTGAGAACGCTTATCTTGAGGCAACCGGCCAGCAGACCAACCTGATTTTCCGCAGTGCCGCCGGCAGCGATATCGATGTGTTCACGATCGGCTTTCATCGCTCCCTCAAGACGTTTGCGGCGGCGTCCCCGCCAAGCGAGGAGGCGGCGGAAGAAGCCGCCCGGGCGGCTGGGTTCAAAAACCGTGCGGACCTTTCCTTTTCGCTGCGGGCCCTGATTTCGAGCCACCGCGACACGCTGGCTACCCGAATCCAGTAACTCTCCGCCGGTGATCTACCTTTTCATCGTCGCCACGCTGATCACTCTGGTGATCAACCTGCGGCCCGCGTTTGAGCTACCGTCGGAGGCCGACGTGTCCCGCATGCTCAGCGGCGATCTGCGCTATCGCAAGAGCCTGTTTCGCCTGTTTGGTTCTATGGGGCTTGGCCTGCTTTTCATGGGCGTTGCCGCCTTCTTTGCCATTTCGGACGTGACGCCGTCGGACCCGACGCTGGTGTTCGGCCTGCTGTTCTACTACCCGGCTTACTACTGGGTCTCGGCGCTGGGGTATTCGGAGGTGGCAGCCTGGGTGCTCAAGGAACGCTTTGCCTTTGATGACCCGAAGCTACGGCCGAGACTGTTTGCCATCACCCGGGATCGGGCGCAGCGGGTCCACGCCATCATGGCGGTGCTGTTTTCGCTTGTCCTGATCGGCAAAACTGAAATCAGCGACGTTTGGGCCGCGGTGATCGTTGGCATCACGGTGCTGGGCTGGATGGCCTGGATCCCGGTAAATTTCTACTACTTCAAATCTACGGCCAAAGCCATTGAGCTCGCTTATCCGGACCAGTTTCGACCGGGCATTACCGCGGTGCTGGTCGGCATCGGATTTGCGTTCCACATGATGCTTGGCCTGTTCGTACCGTTTTTGATTATCGCCGCCCCGTTTGTGCTGCCAAAAATTCTGCGCCGAGACCGGGAGCTGGCGCCCACCTGACCGGGCCTACGGATCCGCAGATCCAGACGAAAACGAAGATTTTGAATCCAAATCGCAAACGGCTGCGAAAGCCTTCCTGTGCGCACCCCTATTTCTCACTATTTTGGAGCACAGAAAATGAAAAACGCGATTTGCGCTGTTGCCGTGGCCCTCGTGGTGGTCGGCAGCCCGGTTCAGGCTGGTGGTCACGCCAGCAGCAGTAACACGATTGTCGACGTCGCCGCCTCCGCGGGCCAGTTTGGCACCCTGCTGGCCGCTGCCAAGGCGGCGGGCCTGGCGGACGCCCTGGCCGGTGAAGGTCCTCTGACGGTCTTTGCCCCCACCGATGACGCGTTTGCCGCACTGCCCGAAGGCACCGTGGAAACCCTGCTCAAGCCGGAAAACAAAGATCAGCTGGTCAGCATTCTCACCTATCATGTGGCGCCGGCGCGGCTGAAAGCGGCTGACGTGGTGGGCCTTAATGAGGTGGACACGCTGAACGGCCAATCGCCCGCCGTGACGGTGAACGGCAGCCGGGTGAAGATCAACGATGCGAACGTGGTGAAGGTAGATATCATGGCCAGCAATGGCATCATTCACGTCATTGACAAGGTGCTGCTGCCGCCGGAGCAGCAGGCCGCC
This sequence comes from Pseudomonadota bacterium, assembly GCA_039195135.1. Taxonomy (GTDB): domain Bacteria; phylum Pseudomonadota; class Gammaproteobacteria; order Xanthomonadales; family SZUA-38; genus JANQOZ01. The sequence continues at coordinate 35,673 of JBCCVP010000009.1, forward strand.
GTGGCCCCGGCCATGCAGGTGATTGAGCAGGCCATTGCCCGGGGCGCGCCGCTTTACAACGCCGGCCACGCCCGGGCCTGCTCCGAGATCTACCAGATGGCTGCGGTGAGCCTGCTGGCTTACGAGGACACGCTGGACCGGCGCGATCGTCGCCGCCTGACCATGGCCCTGGACCGGGTGGAGAAAACCCACAGTCAGGATCGGCGTGCCTGGATCATGCGGGACGCGCTGGATGCGGTTTACCATGGCAGCAGCATGCCGCTGCTGTCCGCTCGCTGAGCGCGCGGAATCACCACAGGCGGGCTCAGCTGAGCCCGCCGCCATGATTGAATGAGCCAGTCATTACTTAAACAAATTGCGGCCGGTCACCCAGGTGCCGTGCAGCGCTGCGTAGACGCGTATGGCGCGCGCATCTGGTCGCTGGCCCGGCGGCATCTGCCGACGGCGGCGGACGCAGAGGATGCGGTGCAGGAGGCATTTATGGACCTATGGAAGTCCGCCCATCGTTTTGACCCGGAGCGGGCGGAAGAGTCAACGTTTGTGTTGATGATCGCCCGCCGCCGGATTATCGACCGAAGCCGGCGTATACCTCCGCCGGAGCACCCGGCGGCGGAGGAGATGCCCTGGCGCAGTTCCCACGAGGCGGTGGAGGCCTCGGCGGAGCTGCAGACCGTTTCCCGCGTGCTCGAGGGCCTGGACAGTCCGCAGCGGGAGGTGATCGCCATGGCGGTTTGCGGCGGCTACAGCCATGCTGCCATTGCGCAGCACCTGAGTATTCCCCTGGGCACCGCAAAAACGCTGCTACGTCGTGGCCTCAAGGCCGTGCGAAGCGCGCTGGCAGGGGTGACCCCGTGAGCAATTCCATGAATGAAAAGATCACATCGTCCACCGAATATGCCGAGGCCGCCCTGGAACGGGCGATTGCCGGCGATCACGCCGACCAGGAACTCCCGGCGGCGCTTCGGGCAAAGCTGATTGACGACGGCCAGGCGTTTTTTACCCGGCAGCGCCAGCCGCAGGCTTCCGTGCGTCGACCGCGCGTCAGCTGGTGGGCCCGGCCCGCGTTGGGCTGGGGTGTGGCCTGTGCGTGCCTGCTGGTGTTGGTGGTGCTCGCTCCCTGGCGGCCCCAGCCAGGCCTAGCTCCCGAGGCATCGCTGGCGGCGCTGGACCGGGCACTGGAGTCCCGCCCTGGCGTGGTGGAGCTCAACTGGCGGGGCATGGGTGATCCCGCCTTTGAAAACGTCAGCGGCTACGTGCGCTGGGATGCGGCGGCCCAGCAGGGCGTGATGCGGCTGGCGGGCCTGCCGGCCAATGACCCGGGTCAGACTCAGTATCAGCTGTGGATCGTTGATCCCGACCGGGACGCCAACCCGGTAGACGGCGGCGTGTTTGATCTCAGCGCCGGGGACAACCTGGTGGCGATTGACGCCAAGCTTCAGATTCTTGAGGCCAAGGCTTTTGCCATCACGCTGGAGCAGCCAGGTGGCGTGGTGGTATCCGAAGGTCCGCTGCTGGTGATTGCCAGCGGCTGAGGATCAGGCGCCGCGCAGCAGCTGCTCCAGGTAGCGATAGCCGGCCGCCATGGGTTCAATCAGCGGGATGCCGCGATCTTCGAGCATCGCGGCGGTCGGCGCCATGCAGGTGCAGCCGAGGATAATCACCTCCGCCCCTTCGCGAGTCAGCGCGGCGCGGCAGGCGTTTTCGATCTGGCTGATCGACGTCAGCGCGCAGCCCCGCATCTGCTGAACAAAGTTGTCCGGTTCCGCTAACGTTGCCAGCGCCTCGTCGTCGGACAGATGGTGTATCCCCACACACTGATTGTCTGCATCGCAGAACCCGAGCACCGCGTCATAGATAAATCGCATCTGCGGCGGCCAGATTGTGACGATGGCAAATCGCTGGTGGGTGCTTAGCGCCGTTCGGATGCTGCCTTCACCGGCGCCGGTCACGGTGATCGGTCCGCTCTGGCGGAGCGCCGCCAGACCATAGTCACCGACCGTATTGATGTAGGCGCCGGCGTAGCCCTGAGTTGCGGCGCTGCCGGCGGCGGTGACGTAGGCCCCTTCGCAGATTTTGCGAGAGGATGTGTCCAGAGGAAACACCGCCCCCGGCACTTCCATGATCTCAGGCTGAGAGTGCTGGGCTGCCTGAACAATGGGGTCTGGCACCGCGGGCAAACCATCCGGTGCGTCACCCGTGCCGAGGACAGCAATCTGGCGCCGTTCAGACGTCATGAAATCTCCAGGGCTGCGGCCAGCCGGCGGCGCTGGTCCGCTGATATTGCTCAATCTACCCTGTCCCGTGCCCGACGATCAAAGCACTTGCTAGGTCCGCCAGTTCACTACCGCGGCAGCGCCAATGCGATCAAAAAGTCACCCGGCATCTCCGTGCCTTCGCGGGAGCCTCCCGCGGCCACCACAACATATTGGCGGCCCTGGTGCCGGTAGCTCATCGGAGAGGCATGGATGCCGGCGGGCATTGGGATTTTGGCGACGGACGTACCGGTGGAAACATCCATAGCGACCAGTGAGCGGTCCCAGGATGACGCTGCGAATACGAGATCGCCGGCGGTGATCAGCGGGCCGCCGGACAAAGTAGAGCCCCACTTCGATGCTTCCGCATGGTCCGCCAGCCAGGGGAAAGGCGGGGCGGCGCTTTCCCAGAGGCGCTTGCCGCCCTGAAGATCAATGGCGACCCAGGTGCCCCAGGGGCCCCGCAGGCAGGGCAACAAAAGATCGGGGTTAAAAAGGTTGAACCGGTTCATGCCGTAGGGTGTGCCTGCCTGCGCGGTAAATTCCACGTCCTGGCTGCCACCCTCTTCATTCGCCTCGCGGCGGGCAAACTCATTCCTCGGCACCAGCTGTACCACCGTCGGCAGGCGGTTGAGTGCCAGCACCGCAATCTGACGCTCCCGGTGGATGGCGACGCTGCCCCAGTTGGTACCTCCGGCATTTCCGGGATAAAGCACCGTACCTTCCAGGCTGGGGGGTGTGAACGGACCTTCATAGCGTCGGCCCTTGAGCAGCTTTTCGCAGTGCCGGCGGTGTTCGGGACTATGATCCCAGAGCTTCATCGACTCGGGATGGAGCTTGAGGTCCGCAGACGGCATGGGTTGGCTGGGAGAGGAAACTTCGCCCGGCACCTGAGTCTTCGGCACCGGGTGTTCCCGGACGGGGTAAACCGGCTCGCCGGTCGCGCGGTCGAAGCCGAAAAAGTAGCCCATTTTAGTCGCCTGGAGCACGACGGCGCGCTGTTGGCCGCTGCGTTGTACGTGCGCCAGCGCAGGCTGGGAGGCCAGATCATAGTCCCAGAGATCATGGTGCACGGTCTGAAAGTGCCAGGCCACCTGGCCCGTTTGCAGGTCCACCGCCACAAGCGAGTTGGCAAAGCGATTGTCACCCAGGCGCTCGCCGCCAAAAAAATCGGGTGCGGGACTGGTCGTGGGCAGGTAAGCAAGCTGTCGGGTTTCATCGACGGCGGCCATCGACCACACGTTGGCGGCGCCGGTGCGTCGGGCCTGCGTGAGGGTCCAGCGAGATGCCATGGGGTGATCGTCGGATTTGGGAATCGGGTCGAAGGCCCAGCGGAGCTCGCCGCTGCGGCCATCAAAAGCGCGAATTGTTCCTGGCTCCATTTCGACGCCGCCGTTGTCGCCGATCGACGAGCCCACAATGACCAGCCCACCGGCAACCGTTGGCGGCGAGGTCAGTGCGTACTCTCCCCGGCGGAAATGGCGAATACCCGCCGACAGGTCAACTTCTCCGTTTTTTCCAAACGCGCGGCAGCGCCGGCCGGTGGTCCCGTCGAGCGCGATGAGTCGCGCATCCAGCGTACCGAGATAGATGGTCACCGCGCAGGGTTTTCCGGCCGTCCCCCGGCCCGCCGCCACGCCCCGGGCGGTGAACAGCTCCGAGTAGCTGCGCCCGAAATCGACCTCGGGGTCGAAGCGCCAGATCAGGCGGCCCGTGTCGGGTTCCAGCGCGTACACCCGGTTGAAGCCGGAAACGACGTATAGGCGACCGTCGACATAGATCGGGGTCGCTTTAAACGAGCTTTTGCGGGAGTGGCTGCTGCCGTCTGCCGCATCGCCGGTACGAAATTGCCAGGCCTGCTGCAGCGAACCGGCGTTGGCTGTGGTGATCTGGGTATGGGGGGAATAGCGATCGCCCGCCAGCGTGGCGCCGACGTGCTCCCAGCTGCGGTCCGGCGCCGCAGCTGCCGCCAGCGTCGCGATCATTAGAAGCGCTTTCATGGTCAATCCCCGTGTCGGTCGCCACCACCGTGCGGCCCCATCGCGCGGGAAACAAGCGTTTTGGGTTGAACGGCAGATTTTTGCCACAAGCGGCGGCCGTCGCGTTCGGGTGTCCGTTTCGGTGGTCGGGTTCAGGTTGATAGGCGCCGAGATCAGTTGATCCGAAATCGACTCTCCTGACTTACCTGCGCCTTAAGGAATGCCATCTGGTCGGCCAGAATGCGTCGATTCGACAGAATCAGTCCTTCCGCCACGTTCGGGACATACGGGATCGCGAGCAGCTTCATGCGCAGTTCGCTGAGCAGTCTGCTGCCTTTACGCTGATTGCAGGCGCGGCACGCTGTCACCACGTTTTCCCAACGATCTCGGCCGCCTCGAGCTACGGGAATCACGTGGTCCCGGGTGAGCCAGGCCGGCGGCAGCACCTCCCCGCAGTACAGACACATGTGCCGATCCCGCTGAAACAGGCGCGCGTTGGTCAATGCGGGTACATCCCGTTGTTTCCGCCCGTTCCGGTTCCGGAAACGGGTCGCGACAATCGTATTCAGGTCCAGCCGAGACCGCTTCCCGGTCGCCCGCGAAACGCCGCCGCGCAGGCACAAGGTCGCTGCGCCGGCCTCCCAGGCGACCCGGTCCAGGCAGTACAGCGTGGCGCACTGCTCCCGGGTCAGCCAGCCCAGCGGCAGGCCGGCAATATCCAGTTTTAAAATCCACACCATCGTTTTGCTCCTTGAGAATGTGGATGTGTGAAGGGCCTTGATTGGTAGCCGCCCTCGGACTCGAACCGAGAATCGCCTGTTTCTGAAACAGGCAGGTATGCCAATTCCCGTCAGACGGCTTTGTTTGAGACGCTGCCCGGATTCGAACCGGGATTTGAGGATTTGCAGTCCTCCGCCTTACCCTTCGGCCACAGCGTCGTTCCAAAAGTGGACCGCCTGGAGGGACTCGAACCCCCGGCCTGCCGGTTCGTAACCGGCTGCTCTTCCAGCTGAGCTACAGACGGTAGTTGGTTTGAACCATCGGACTCGAACCGATATCTCCAGGGTCACGACCTGACGCTTTACCCTTAAGCTAGGCTCAACACCGTGGGAGCCCGAAGAGTTGTCAAATCCCTGGCTCCGAAAAAATTGGTCTGAAGGGCTGGATTTGAACCAGCGACCCCTCGGTTCCAAACCGAGAACTCTGACCAGACTGAGCTACCTTCAGCTTTCGCAGCGTCGGGGCTGTTTGCTCCCGCCGCTGCCCATGTTGGTAATCCGGACAGGATTCGAACCTGCAATCTCGAGGTTGAAGGCCTCGCGGCTTAACCATTCGCCTACCGGATCAAAAAACTGGCGCTGCGGATCGGGCTTGAACCGACACCTGCTGGATCGACAATCCAGTGCTCTAACCTTGAGCTACCGCAGCGGATAGAACGGCTGAGACTAGGCCGTTGCCAATCACCCTTTGACGGGATTACCCAGCACCTGCCGGCGCCGGTTGCCCGCGTGTCCACGCTCAACCGGCGGGCGCCGGCTTGAACGTAGGCGATCATGACTGCCTTTTTTGGAGTGTGGCGACTCACTCATCGCGCGTGTCTAGTCAGCAGTTTGCGTACCGTGAGCCTCGCGGGCTCCAAATAGGGGCTACCCAACCGTGCGGCGCACCGCCAAAGCCTTCTCTGCTTGCGGCATCGAAGGCCACCGGATTGTCTTGCGACTCCGGCCTTAAGCCACTTTCGACACGAACTGAGGCGCGTCTTTGCGTTTGCTAAAGCATGTGCCGGACTCGAACCGGCTATCTCGATCTTGAGTCGAACGCTCTCCCGTTGAGCTACATTGCATCCCACTGCGACGTGCACGCCTCAGTCGCTTCATAGCCTTTTGGGCCACAAAATACGACACGCCGAATGCCTTTCGCCTGCCGGCTACTGAGCCGAATGTTCGGGACGCCGGCTCCACACCAGAACCCCGGACCTCTGGGCTGACGCGCTCGCTCGCAAAGCTCGCACTTTTCGCCCTATCCGTTACCCCTCACGGTTGACGATGTTGGTTTCGCGGGGTGCACCACCACGTGGTCTTTCACTGACCTGCATTCCCGCCCCGCCGTGGCGGTTAGGTGCATCAATCAGCTACTTCCGCGCATCGCTTGGCCGCTATCTCTGCCGAAGCAAAGACGAGGAGGCCAGACTTGCCTGGACTGACCGAGCTGCTGCTCGGCGAAGCGCCATGGGGACACTCCTTTCCCGCCGTTACCGACGGTTATCGACGCCAGGCCGCCAAGGCCGATCCCGGCCAGGCCGGTAATCGGACATTCCTAACTGGCTGGCACGGCAGGACTCGAACCTGCACCACCCCGCTTAACAGGCGGGTGCTCTACCGTTTGAGCTTCGTGCCAGTGGTGGATCGGGTTGGCGTCGAACCAGCAACGCGCCGGACTTCACCCGGCCGCTCTACCACTTGAGCTACCGATCCAGAAAACTCGCCGGGACCTCCCGCGTCGGGCACAAAACCACGTCGACCGGGCACCGGCATTTCACACATCCACATTGTTAAAGAGCACAGCCAGGGCACAAAAAAGCCCTGGTCAGTTGGTACCTGCCAGGGCTTCACTTGCGTTTTGTCCTGAAAGGTCCGGTTTCTCGAGCCTTCCAGAACAAATGTCTGGAGGCTTTACCGCATCGGCTCACCATGGCGAAGGCAAAATGCATTCGCGCGCCGGCCGCGGTCATTCACGGGGCGCAGGTCAAGCATCTGCGTCGCACACAAACGGGCAGCAGCGTCTTTGACGCGCGCCGGCGTTTGAGCAGCGGTACTGATTGAGTTAGAAAATTGCATGCCGGGGAGTATACGCCGGAAGAACGCCGTGTCAACACGTGAAATGAATTAGTATTCATTCGAAATGAATTTATTTGAGGCAAATGCGACCGCAGCGCCCGGACTCCGGTTTGCTACCTCAGCTGTCCGCCGCAGGCAAAAGCGCGGCGGTAGGTTTTGTTGGCGTGAGGGTGACAGCGACGCGTTGCTGGCTCGGGCTGCGGCGGGCAGAAAACTCCAGCGCCTGTTCATCCGGCGCTGCGCCAAAGAGGTTAAACGAGAGCGTCATCTCGCCCTCGGGGTTGTTGAGGGCATACCGGCCCATCGCCACAAGCTGAGAGCTGGGTGCGCTGGACGTGTCATGGGCATGGGCCGGTGAAAGCAGCAGGCCTTCAAGTGCGCAGGCACCTCCCGCATCGGACAGCACCACTCGCTCGATGACGGCCGCGGCGATAGCGTGCTGATGGCGATGGAATTCTTCGGTGGAGAGGCGACCGTCCTGATCATCGTCCACGCCGGCAAACGCGCTAACGGGGATGGAGACGACCAGATAGGCCCCGTCGTCGACCACGTTCAGCGTGCCCCGCTGGGCGGCCATGGGATGAGCCGCTGCCCCGGTGCACACCAGCGACAGAAGTAGACCCGCAACCGGCGAGGCCAGGGTTGAAGTTCTGAACGACCGCATCACAGCTCACCTTTGACGCAGCGCTGAAAGTAGGGGTAGGTGTCGGTCGCATAGTAGTGGTAGATGCCGCCCGGGAACTCTGGGGTCACACCCTCCCGGCCGTTGCACTCGTCCAGGTCGCCTGAGCCTTCGACGTATTCGAAGTCCTGGACAAACGTGCCAAGCGGGTAGAGATCGGTCGAAGGCCTGGCGCTGCTCACATTGGCTACGTGCTGATAGCTGCCCGTCATCGCCTTCAGCCCGGAGGAAGCGTCGTCCGCCACCACGTAGCCGTAGCGGGCGTAGATGGGAAAGCCATCCGCGGCCCAGCCGATCAGCGTCATGGCGGACTCGCTGCCGCCGCGCTTGGCGACAAATCCCTCCGGCATGCCGTGGTAGTGGTACTGGCCGTCGGGCTGCACGTGGGCGTTGTTCTGATCGGTGCCGAAGTCAAACGAATCCTGACCCAGGGCTTCGATCTGCCAGCTGCCGACCATGCCGTTCAGGGTGCAGTTGTCGCCAGAGTCGTTGCAGGTGCCGCCGGTGCCCGCGTCGATTTTGACTCCGTTGAGCACGAAGCCGATGGTGCCGCGGGGGCCGCCAAGTTCGGTAACGGCATCTGTCTTGACCGGTTCAAGGGTCATGTTTGCTGTCACGTTCTGCTCGGAAATTGTGCTGGGGTTACCGGCGTTGGGGAAGGTGCCCACTTCGTGGTCCGGAATGCCGTTCGCCGTGAGAGCGCGTGTGCCGCTGCTGCAGTCCCACTCCGACGTGCTGGTGATCGTGAGGGACGGCTGGTTGTTTGCGGTGGTGTCTGCGTAGCTGCAGAAAATACCCAGCGTGCTGTTGCTGACACTGGTGACCGCGGCAAGTCCAAAAGGCATGTCGTCGAGCCGCAGGGCGACAACCTGCAGGGCGTCGGCGCTGCTGTAACCAGCGTAGAAACGCTGTGACTCCGGGAGAATAAGAGGGAGCAGGTCTTCGCTGGCGTTGTTGAGCGTCAGCATCACGTCGCCTTCGAGCAGCTCAATGGCGCCCACCGCAGCGCCGCTGACGAGGTTGGTGACCGCCGCCGTGCCGTTGCCTGCCGACTCGTGGATGCGCACAAGCTCGCTGGTCTGGGCATCACCGTCGACGTAGGTGAGCAGCCACTGGCCCGCCAGCTGGTCCACGACGTCGAGCCAGCCAAACTCAATCCGCTGGATGGGTATCGTTTCGCCCTCCCAGCTGAGGTTAGCGCTGCGGTGGTCAGTAAAGACGATGCTCAGCGGGCCCTGGGAAGACTCGGCGGTAAAGGGCTCGCTGTAGTCGCAGCCCAGGCACTGGCCGCTGCTGCTTTCGAACACCGAACCGTCGAACTGGCCGATTTCCGTACCCGATGTGGCCGGCGAATACTGACCACTGGCGGACAGCCAGGCCGTGGAGCCGTCGGCGGCGTAGTGCATGGACACCACGTACATCGTTTCGCCCTGGCGCTCAATCAGGTAACCACGGCCGGAGGCGGATGGGTCCCACCACCAGCCGTCTTCCGGATACGTGGACTGAGCAAAAGCGTTGATCGAACCTAGCAGGCCGAAGGTCAGGCCAATAGCGAACGTTCGGGCGGTCTTCATGGTGAACTCCTGTGCGCGTTACTGCGGGAACCGTGCTCAGGCTAAGAACCAAGTTGGGAGCGAATATGGAGCAACTGTGGAGATGGGCGAGGGCGACGCCACCCAACGAGGTCGCCGGTTGCCTCTCTGGCCGTCGCGTGCGAACCTGCCTCGCATGACCGCTATCCGATTCGACCGCTGTGCCTTCGATCCGCACACGCTGCGCCTGACACGAGCCGGGCAGACCGTCCCGCTACGGCCAAAAGCCGCACTGCTGCTGCGGGAACTCATCGACCGCGCCGGCGAGGTGGTCAGCAAAGCTGAGTTGCTGGAAAAGGTCTGGGGGTGCCACCTGGTGGCTGATCAAAACCTGTTTCAGGCCATCAGCGAGCTGCGGCTGGCCCTGCCGCTGAAGAACGCCATCGTGACCTACCCCAACCGGGGGTATGCTTTTGTGGTTCCGCTGAGCGAGGCGCCGCCGAGTGCCCGTTGGCAGCGCTGGGTCGCTGCGGCCAGCCTGGCGGTCTCGGTCGTGCTGGGCGGCTCCCACCCCCACGTCGCGGGTGATCGCGCCAGCGCGCTGTCGTTGCCCCCTTCGATCCACGCCTTCAATCTGGGGCTTGCGCAGCTGGAGACGGACCCGGGGCAGGCGGTGCATTTCTTTCAGCGCACGCTCTCGGAAAACCCGCAGTTCCTTGAAGCCCGCATGATGCTGGCGGAGGCGCTGCTGCGCGACGGAGCGAGCGATGCTGCGCGCGTCGAAGCTGAGCTGACCTACGTCCAGGCGGTGGAAAGCGGCCAGGCCTATGTGCAGGTTGGGGTCATGCAGCTGCTGAGCCGGCTGGATGCGGTGGCCGGGCGTCCGCAGTCGGCCATCGACTGGGCCCGGTCGGCAGCGGAAAAGGCGCTTGAGGGAGGGTTTGCCTGCGCCGCGGAGGAAGCTCGGCGCCAGCTGAGCCAGCTCCTAGCGCGGGAACCGGACCTGCCTCGTTCCGCCAGCCCCGCAGCACTTCCCGCACGGCGGGACGGCCGGCTGGCACAGCTGGCGCCGCCGCCGCAGTGCGAACCGCTGCTGGGGGACGCGCTGGGCCGCGATGGCCCGACGCCGACGCTCAAAAGCGGCCTGCGGGGTGCTGTTTGAGATCTTTTGAGGTGCTTTAGGCCCCGGTCGATGTCACGCTCGAGGCTGCTGAACATGGAGTAGCCTCAGGTGCATGAACTGGTTTTGGCGCTGCTGCTGACGACAGCGGCTGCGGACGAGCTTGAGCAGGTGCGCGCCGTTGCCGCGGGTTTGTTCCCCGATGCCAATCCCGCCGACGTGGCCGTCAGGCCCTCGGCGCTGCCGGATTTCTACGAGGTCTCCCTCGGCACCCGGGTGGTTTATCTCAGCGCGGACGGCGAGTTTCTGGTCGACGGACCGCTGTATTCCCTGACCAGTCAGCAAAACCTGACGGCTCTGCGGCAGACCGAGGTCCGGCGGGAACTGGTCAGGGACGCGCCGAAGGTTTCTTCCATTGTGTATCCGGCCAAAACCGCCTCCGCCGCGGAGGTAACGGTGGTGACGAATATCAACTGCACCTTCTGCCGCCAGCTGCACGCGCAGCTGGATGATTACGCGGCGGCGGGCATCGCGCTCCGCTATGTGATGTTGCCAAGCGCCGGACCGCAGCACTATCAGACGACGGCCGCCCTGCTGTGCGCCGCCGATCCGGCGGAGGCGGTAACGAACGTCATGCTGAACCGCACGCCGCCGGCCCCCGCACCTGCGTGTGAACACAACCTGGACGACCACGTTGCGTTGGCGGGACAGCTCGGTGCCGTGAGCACGCCAAATCTCATTCTGCCCAACGGAGAGCTGATCCAGGGGTACCAGACGCCGGCACAGCTGCGCGAACGACTGGGCCACTAAGCACCCCGGGCCGAGAAAAGCCAAGGCTGGATGAGAGGATTGCTGCGGTAACTCGCCCGGAGCGCCCCCCTGCGCCCCGGGCACAGAAGCCGGCTAGGGAACGTCAAACACCGCAACGCCGGCCGGATACCCAAACGGACGACCTTCGATCCCCAGATGAGGAATACCCGACAGCGGGTCCTCCGGCGTGAGCAGCTGCCGCGCCAGCTGACGCTTGTCTTCCAGGTCTGCCGGACCGTGGCCAAACACAAACAGCCAGACCTGCGAGCCGGAAGCCGGCACAAAGTCTTTGAAATCCCCGCTCAGCCAGTGCCTATTGCGCTGCTTCGCCACCGCCCCGTCCATACGGCCAAACACCACCAGGGGATTGAGAAACTCGCCGGACTCGTCTGGCGTAAAGAAGTCCGCCAGGCCGCAGGGGGTTGCGTAGCCCAGCGGCTCGTCCACCGGAACCTCAGAGTTTTCTGTCGTTAAGGGAAAATTGACGCAGGCGCCCGGGTTGTCAACGTAGACCCACCAGACGGTGTAGGCGTTCCCTTCCTTCATGCCGGTGACCTGCATATTGGCCTGGAGTCCGCGCCGGGTTGCACAGAGCCCAGCGCCGCCTCCCAGCGGGCCGCCGGTGAAGGCGCCTTCCCAGAAGTCGGTGATTGGCTGAACGACGCAGTTGGAGAAGATTCGCTTCGTTTCACTCGCCGCGGCTGGGCCGCTGAGCAGTGCCGCCAGACACAAACCCAGGCCGCCGGCCCAGGAAACGGATCGCCATCGGTTGCTTCGTAACATCGTTCTTACCTCCAGTGAGCCGACGAGCGTCGGCGGAACCCGAAGGGTGCGACAGCGGCGTTTTGCGAGTCACGAAATCGCCGCGATCAAACTGCGAAAGAACTGCGAAAGTGTTAACTGATTGAAAGTATTGTTTTTATTTCGACGAAAGTTGGCTGTTCCTAAGGCCCGTCCGGCTCGTCATTCGCCGGGATCTGCGCCTCATCCTCCGGGTTCAGCACACGATCGGTGTTCTCCTGTAGCGGTGCACCTGATCCGGAAAGGGGCCTGGAGATATCCTTCGCCGGTGGCTGCGGGGCCGGTGGCTCGTCGGCGGGCGGCGTCGCGGTGGGGACGGCGGGCGCAGATTCCTGAACGGTTGGCGTCTGCTCGGAAACGGGGCTGGGCACCATCGACGCTTCATCCCTGGTCTCGCCAGCCTGAGGATTGTCCACCGGCTCCTGGACTGTTTCAGTTGCGGCCGCGTCGTTTGCGGGTTCCTGCGGCGGCGCCATGGGATCCCCGAGCACTTCCACTTCCTCCAGCGGCGGGCTGTCCACGTCGGCCGGCAGCCCGTCCTCCGGCGCCGGCGGGCCCACATACTCCACCGCGTCCGCGATGGCCCCCGCGACGCTGGCCTGCCGTCCAACGTGATAGGCGGCAAAACCAGGCATCACAACCTGGTTAACCGCCATGCCCAGGATGCGGCCGTTAAACGGGGCGACCAGATTGGTCATGTCATTGCGGATCGGATCCGTGACGGTACCCAGCACCTGTCCCTTCTTCACCGTCTCGCCGAGCGTCACTTCGGTAAACAGAATGCCTCCGCTGTTGGCGCGGACCCAGGTGGACTCGTAGAACGCCGGCTGCGGTTCTCCAAAAAACCGAAACCGGGACACCATGTTGAGGTTGCTAAGCAGCGACTGCAGCGCTTCGACGCTTTTGTCGACGCTGTCCTTATCAAAGCGGCTTGCTTCACCCGCTTCGAGCGTCACCGCGGCGATGCCAACGTCGGTGGCGGCCCGGCGCAGTGACCCGCGGGGACCCGCGCTGTGCAGCACCGCAATGTTGCCAAACTGCCGGCTGAACTTCTCAACCTCCGGGTTGGTCAGGTCCGCCCGCAGCTGCGGCAGGTTCTTCCGCTGAAAGCTGCCGGTATGGAGATCCACCACGGCGGTGCAGCGACTGATGATCGTGTCGAACAGGGCCCGGGCGAAGCGGGAGGCAAGGCTGCCCGTAGTGCTGCCGGGGAAAAAGCGGTTCAGGTCCCGTCGGTCCGGCAGGTAGCGGGAGCTGCGCAGGTAGCCGGAGGCATTGACAATCGGAATGCCGATCACCGTGCCGGTGAGGTCCTCCGGCTTGAGGTCGAACAGAATTCGCCGCACCACCTCAACACCGGTCAGCTCATCACCATGGATAGCGGCGGTCAGGCAAAGCACCGGTCCGTGGGTGGTGCCGTGGGCCACCAGCACCGGCGTCGGTAGGGCCACCGCCCCCATGGCAGCCTCGATCTCCCAGTTCAGCTGCTGCCGCTGACCGGGCTGAATCTCGGTGCCGAGCAGCTGGAACGGCTCTTCGTCCGGTACCGCAGCGGCGCCTTCAAAACCGTCCGCCGTCAGCGTCGGCGGCTGAGGCATGTCCAGTGGAGGTTCTTCGGTGGCCAGCGCAGGCGTCATCGCGAGCGTGAGCGCCAGACCTCTGATTAACTGTGGAGCCATTCCTTAGCACTTCCGGGTGCGCCAGCGGCGACACCCTGTCCAATTCCAGCCCCGATGCTCGCTCGATCGGAAAAAAAACGCAACGTCGCCGGGTCCGGATCACGGCGTCCGGTCTAGGGAGCAGGTTCGTCCTCCCGCTCGTAGCGACCGTCCCAGATTGGTGTCCAGGTCGCCTTGTCATCGTTTGAGGTTTCCCAGTACTGGCGTACGCTGCCGTCATCATTTTGCGTGAACTGGAAGCGGTGGTGCGTCACGCTGGCGTCCGCCGGATTTACCGTTTCGGCAGTGTAGAAGATGCCGCCATCGCGGGCCTCGCCAACAAACTCAATGATGGTGCCGGAGTCGGAAATCCAAATCTGACGCCAGCGATCGTAGCCGGGATCGTAGTAGTTGAAGCTCTTGCCTTCGCCGCCGGTGATGGACGTCCACTGCTCATAGATCACACAGTGGCCGAGCATCGCCGAAATATCATTATGGCCGGCGAGCTGCCCGCCCTGGGTGACCCGCCAGCGCCCGATCCAGAAATCAAAATCGTGATGTTTCGGATTCTGCTCGCAGGGAAAGCGCGCGGAGCGAATCGTATTAAGCGCGGTCTTGAACCGTTCTTTGTCCCGGAGGCTGGCGTAGTCTTCCTCCCCCTCAATCAGGCCAGGCTGTCCGAAGCCGCCTTCCGCGAGGGCCTCGATTTGCTCAAGAGCCGCGTCCGTCTCGCCCCGGCGGGCATAGATTCTCGCCAGCCGGTAGGCCACACCGAGGGGCTGGAAGCCCAGCTCACCCGCTTTTTCAAATCGCGCTTCGGCCGCCTCCGGCTGCCCCCCGTCCATCAGCAGTACCCCCAGCCGATAATGTGCCGCGCCATCCTCCGGCGCCTTTTCCGTAAGCTCCGCAAAGAGCGCAATGGCTGCTTCGGTGTTGCCTGCGGCGGCGGCCTCCCCGGCTTTGGCCCGCAGGGCTTCAAGGTCCTGCGCGAGGGCCGGGGTGGTCAACAGCAGGCAGCTCAGCAAGAAAATTCGCACAATCATTCTCCCAGGTGATGGCTTTGGCCTGATGCTAGCGCTTTTTTCTCCCGGGGCCGTTGCTTCGCCGCTTTTTCTGTCACAACCGCGGTATTCCCGCTCGCCGGCCAGGTGTCGGCTAAAGCCCCCATGCGCCTTTGCCGATACCTGAGTGATGCCCGAGAGGCCGTCTTGACCACGGAACATGCTGCACCTGCGCCACCCGGTACATAACCCAGTTTTCATCTGGACGACGGCCATCAGCCTGCTGCTGGTGGTAGCCGGCGGGCGCCAGTGGCTCAGCTATGAGGAGGGTCGTGCCGAGCAGGAGCTGAAGCGGGTCAACTGGCTGCACGATCAGGTCGACCTGGCGCGCCGGGTGCTCGCCAGTCCCGAGCCGGTGCTGACGACCCGGCTGGCCGCCGGGCTGAGCACTGAAAACACCCATCTGCAGCTGTCCGCTGGTCTTGCGCCGGCGTTTGGCGACGTGCGGACGAGGCTGCAGGAGTCCCTGGCCCTGGCGCAGTCCGGGCAGCCGCCTCCGGTGGACCTGCCCGACCGGCTGGCCCGCACGCTGGAGGTGTTTCAGACGCAGCGTGCCCGGGTGCTTTTGCGGCACGAACAGACTCACGGTCGGCTGCAGCTGGTCGTGCTGACGGCGGAAATCCTGCTGGTGGGATTGGCGCTGCTGGTACTTGCCAGTCGCCGGGCGGAGCAGGAGGGCGCTGACAGCCGCTTTGCCCACTCGCCCAACCCCCGCCTGATTCTCGATGAGGCCGGCACCATATTGGCGGCCAATCAGGCGGCGGCCGATCGACTTGGCGCGAGCTGTGAGGGGCTTCGGGGGCGGCCCTTGCAATCGATCATCAGCAGTCCCGAAGACCAGAAGCGCCTAAGCCTCTCGCGCATTCGGCAGGGGAGCCAGAGCGAGTTTATCCTGCCGCTCAAAACCGCCGCCGGCGCAACCTGGGAGAGCCGGGTGCGCTCCCACATCAGCCCGGCTCTTCCGGGCCAGAGTCGGCGCATTGATCTGTTTCTGCAGGCGCCGGTGGACGGGCTGGTGCGCTCTCATCTGGACGAGTTGCCGATCCCCGTCTTCAGCCTGGATCTGAACGGACGCTATGTGGAAGCTGCCGACGCGATGCTGCGCATGATCGACTGCAGCGGGCTGGAGGAGCTGAACGAGCTGGGCCACGACGCGACGTTTATTACCGAGGTATTTCGCGAGCGGCATCGGCCGGGGGTGATCACCCATGTACCCCACGTGCTGCTGGACGGCGCGGGTGAGGCGCTGCCCGTCAGGGTTACGCTGCGCGCGGCGGATACGCGGGACGGTCCGGTGGTGCGGGGTTTTATGAGCGACGCTTCGGAGCTTGCCGCCGCGCAGCGCGACCTGGTGCTCCGGGAAAAGGAGTTTCAGGCGCTCTACGACCGCACGCCGGTGATGATGTACGCCGTGGACGCAAAGGGTTCGATGACCAGCGTCAACCAGTTCTGGCTGGACGCGATGGGCTACGAGCGGCACGAGGTGATCGGGCAGCCCAGCCTTCGCCATTACGTTTACGAAGGCGAGAAGCTCGAATTTCTTGAAAACGTCATCAACGCCAAGCCCGGCACGCGGACCGTGAACGTGCAGATGCGCACAAAGACCGGTCGCCTGATTGATGGGGCGCTGGATTACTCGCAGCAGCTGGACGAGCAAGGCCGCTTTGCCGGCGCCACCGCCTGCATTTTGGACCTCACCATCGAACGGCAGATAGCCCGGGAGCGGGACCGACTGGCGGAACAGCTTTCGCTGGTGGCGGCCAACGATCAGCCGCCGGAGGCGGCGGCCAGCTAGTCAGCCAGCTAGTGAGCAATTGTTGTCTTGGCTAGCAGTTCCAGGGCCTTTTGGGTTTTCGGGCGGTCTTCGCCCAGGTCTACAGGGATCGTGCCACCCGGTCGCCTTCGCTGGTAGCGGCCAGCACGCCCCGGGGAGCAGCGCAGTCCCCAACCCGGATGACTGCCCAGGGCTTTTCCTTCAGTGCCGGGTATAGGTCGAGGTTGGGCAACCGGGGGCTGGCATAGGTAAGGCCGACAATATCGTCCACCTTCTCGAGGTTGCCGGTATAGACGTTGCGCAGATTCACCTCGGCCTCGTCGAGGTTGTCCAGGTCGGCCACCTCGAGGCTGGTTTTGAGCACTACGCCAAGCTCGGCCAGCCGCTGGTAGATGCCCTGGCGATTGATCAGAGACACGTCGGAGGCGATGCGTTCGCGGGGCGTAACGATCACGATGCGTTCAAACTGGCTAGCGAAAAACTGGGCGGCTGCGTAAGTCATTTCGGTGTGATCACGGTCCTCGATCAGCAGCGTTCCGTCGGTAGGCCGGGGCTGGGCAAGCAGGTCCGCGGCGAGCTCACGCAGATCCGGTACCGCGCCCATTTCGCGCCATTCCTCGCTGATCCAGTCCGGCACGCTGAGCGACGAGCCGGTGGCCAGCAGCACCACGTCCGCCTCGATATCCGCGACGCGAGCGGGAGTTACGGCGCCGTCCAGTTCAAACCGCGCGCCGGCCGCCTTGGCCGTGAGGTATTGATAGTCGTAGATGCTGCTCAGGTTTTCGCCGCCGGGCAGCATGGCGTGCACCCGGGTCTTGCCGCCCGGTTCCCCGGACGCCCCGTAGACCGTAACCTCATGCCCGGCCCGGGCCGCCACCTGCGCCGCTTCCAGGCCGGCGATGCCGGATCCGATCACCGCAATGCGGCGGGGGGAACTGGTGATGGCGGGCTTGAGCGAGAGTTCATCCGCTTCGCCCACTCGCGGGTTGTTGTCACAGCGCAGCTGGTGAAATTCGATGATGGAGCGCCAGCAGGTGTTGCAGGAGACGCAGTAGCGGATGGTGGCCTCAGCACCGGATTCCGCCTTGCGCCCGAAATAGGCGTCGGTAATCAGGGGGCGGCCCAAAAACACCAGTTCGGCGGTGCCGTCCGTGAGCGCCGTTTCGCATTCGTTGGGATCGGTAATGTAGCCCAGGGCGCCCGTGGGAATCTCCGGCCCGGCCCCGCGCAGCTCGCGGATGTTGTCCAGAAACGGGTGTCGCTCGCCAAAGGCATCCGGCAGATGCTGATACAGGGAGCGGGCGTGGGCGCCCCAGCAGAAGGTCCAGTAGTCCGCGATGCCGGTGGCCGCCACCTGCCGGGCAATGTCGCCGGCCAGCGGCAGGTCGATGCTGCCGGCAACGCCGTCGTCACCGGGGAGTTTGACGCCGATAATAAAATCGCTGCCGCAGGCCTCCCGCACCGCTGCCAGCAGCTCGCAGACCAGCCGGCAGCGCCCCTCAAGATCACCGCCAAATTCGTCTTCCCGGCGATTGCTCCACGGCGAAAAGAACTGGTGGAACAGGTGTCCGTGGCCAGCAGAGATCTCAACGCCAGAGAAACCCGCCCGTTTAAGCCGCAGGCTTGATTCAGCCCATTGCACGATCAGACCACGAATCTCCGCCGCGCTCAGCTCCCGGGGCACGGTCCAGCTCAGATCGTCCGGCAGCGCCGACGCGCCGATAGCGCCGTCGTTGCGTCCCACCTCGTGGCGGCCCCGCCCCGGATCCTGGATCTGGCCCAGTAGATGGCAGCCCTCCGAACGCACGGCTTCGGCGACCCGCGTGAGCCCGTCCATGGCCTGATCGTCGTAGACCCGCAGTCGGCCGGGATTGGGATTGTTGCTGATCATGGCCAGCGGTTCGGTCACGATCATGGCGCAGCCGCCGCGGGCCCGGGCCGCAAAGTAGTTGATCATGGCCTGCGTGGGCTGCCCGCCCTGGGCCATCTGAGTCAGGATAGAGGCGTGGCAGAGCCGGTTCCGCAGCGTTTGGCCGGCCAGTTCAAAAGGACTGAACAGCGTCGTATAGATCGTTTCACCCATAGCGCGCTATTTTGCCATTGCTGGGCTCCCGATGGGCCATCGTCGATGGCCGGTCGTGCTACATTTCTTCTAAACAAAAAGGAGATTCCTCTGTGACGACCCTGGTGGTGCTGTTTAACCTGAAATCGGATGCGGACCGGGCTACCTACGAAGCCTGGGCCCAGTCCACCGATCTGCCCATCGTTCGCGACCTGACCAGCGTGGATGCCTTTGACGTTTACCGCACCAGCGGCCGCCTCGGCACGGACGACCCCGCGCCGTATGAGTACGTGGAGATCATTCAGGTGAACGACATGGAGACCTTCGGCGGAGAGGTGAAAAGTGAAACCATGCAGAAAGTGGCGGCGGAGTTTCGCGAATTTGCTGATGCGCCCTGCTTTATGCTCAGCGAGGCCCTCGGGTCATGAGCGCTCTCGACGGAAAGGTCGCTATCTGCACCGGCTCCGGCCGCCAGGGCGGGCTGGGGCTGGGCATTCTCAAACGCCTGGCGGAGGACGGCGCCAAGGTGGTGGTCACCGATCTGGGCACGGCGGAAGGGGCCTTGTCGAACGATCACATCGGCGCCACCGACGAGATGATGGAAGTGGCGGAGGGGCTGCGCAGCGCCGGCGCCGAGGTGCTGGTGGAGCCCTGCGACGTGCGCAGCGAAGAACAGGTTCATCGCCTGGTGGCGCGCACGGTGGAGACCTTTGGCCGCCTCGACATCATGGTGAACAACGCCGGCGTCGGCTACCTCATGAAGCCGCTGGAAGAGGTGGCGCTGAAAGACTGGCAGCTGGTGATTGACGTCAACCTGACCGGCGCGTTTCTCTGCACCCAGGCTGCCGCCCGGCAGATGAAAGCCCAGGGCGAGGGCGGCCGGATCGTGAATATCGCAAGCCAGGCGGCCAAATCCGGCTTTCCCCACCTGCCGGCGTACGTGGCTTCCAAGCACGGCATGGTGGGTTTAACCCGCGCCGCCGCCATCGAGCTGGGCGCGGACGGTATCACGGTCAATGCGGTATGCCCCAATCACGTCACCACGGGCCTCGGCGCCAAGCAGAACGAGTACTTTGCCCGCTACCGCGGCCAGACGGTGGAGGAATACCGGGCTGGTATCCGCTCGCGGATTCCCGTTGGCCGGGTTGGCCTGGTGGAGGACACGGCGAACGCAACGGCGTTTCTATGTTCGCCGCAAGCTGACTTCATCACCGGCGAAGCGCTGAACGTCAGCGGCGGAGAGGAGATGCACTAGGAAGATTCTCCCGAACCCTTGGTGGAACTGGCGAATAGACCCGCCAAAACTATGGGTTACGCATCGTTAGGGGTCAGTGGTTCGTTCAAATCCGTCACTGAGCAGTGGCCGTCGGTCCAGCGCCGTCATAGCGTGGAAACGCGGGCCGGCCGAGAAGGGATTGTCAAAGTCGCTCACCACGGTGGCCAGTACCGGTTGCACTGCAGGTCCCTCCGGATCCATGGCCACGGAAATCACGACCTCCGCGATCGACCTTCCCTGTTCAAAAGTAACAGTTGTGAAGGTTGGTGCGGGTCCGGCGACGGCACCATCTGCTCGCACCGTCACGATCAGGGCCTCCGCTGTGTCTCCGGATCTGGTGAGCTGAAACGGCGCAACCGAGACGCTGTCCGGTAGGAAGTGCCGCAAAGTATTGATGTTGACCTCCTTGAGCTCTGAGGTGGCAAATGACAGCGCGGCGACGCCGCCACCCAGCACGGCAAACCGGTCCGGGCCGTCCAGGGGACCGTCGGCAAGCTGCACGTTGTCAAAGACCCAGTTTTCGATGGCTGCGCTGTCATAGGTTTCCAGCCGGGGCAGGTTGCCGTCACGGTTTTGATCAAAAGTTGCGTGCTGTACCACTACGTTGGCGAAGCTGGCTTGCCGGCGGGCGGTCGACCGGAACACGGCAGAACCCCGAGATTCTCCAAAATGGGTATTGCGGAAGAGCACTCGTTCAATTCGGGGGTCATCGCCCGGCAGAGAGGTGGTCTCCCGCATGCTGATGTCAAAACCGAAGCGGGCGGCCACCACGTCGTTATTTTCAAACAGGATCCGGCCGAAGCGCGTGGCTTCGAGCTGGCTGCCGATGCCGATTCCTGCGCCGAGGGCCGAGTTGAAAATAACGTTGTTCACAAAAGCAATGTTGTCGATGAGCGGGAAAGTGGGCGAGATGCCCTTGATAGCCACCGCGTCGTCGCCGGCGTAAATCAGCGAGTGTTCAACGGTCACGTTGCGGGACGCATCGGGATCTATGCCGTCTTCACCGGCATTGCTGCCGAGATCCCGATTAGCGAAATCGATAAGCCGGGTGTTGTAGATCAAAATCCCATCGCTGTCTCTGATCCAGGTGGAGAAGGCGCTGGGATTGAGCACCAGCACGTCTCGGACGCTGCTGTTGGTGGCCCGGTCGGCGCGAATCGCCGAGGAGCTTTTACCAAACTGATCCTTCAGAAACAGTCCGTTGGCGTCGATCGAACCAGGCCCGGCCAGATGGGCGTTATCGACGTCCAGAAACTTCACCAGGGCATCCTCTGTTGAAGGGGTATCCGCGCCGAGCAGCCGCGCACCATCACCGAGCCGCAGCGTGACGTCATCGGCGAGTAGCAAGGATCGAATTTGGTACAGGCCCGCTTCCATCGCCAGCACCCCACCACCGGAGGAAGAAAGATCATCGATCGCCTGCTGGAGTGGGATGGTGACATCTTCCAGGCCTGTGCTATCCAATCCCAGGTCAACACTTGTCAGGTTTGCGGCCACCTCTTGTGACGCACCCGGGAGGGCGTCGGCGAAGATCAGCAGCCTGCGCCCCAGAATAAAGTCCTCTTCCGATAGGCCCTTGCGATGCACAATCAGGTTGACGGGTCGATCCAGCTCGAACTGGAGCGTTGTTCCCGCTCGGGTGGCCGCCAGCTGGTAACGTTCAGGACTCAGCGTGAAGGAATCGGCCGGACCCGGTAATTCAACCGTTACCTGCACCCGGCCGGCAAAGAAAAATCGTCCAAAACTGATTCGGCGACGACCCTCAACGAAGACTTGTTCGCCGTTGACGGTCAGGGTGAAGTCGTCGCTGACCAGGGCGCCGGGGGGAGGTTGCAGGCTCTGGGCGATCGATCGATCGGCAAACGCCTCGGGGGATGTGCCGGTGGCCGGCGGCGGCAGGCTCACGAGGCTGAGGGCGGCGATCAGGCCGAGACCAGCAGCTCGATACCTCAAGAAGACGCCTGGCTACTCGAAGCTGTTGGCAAACAGCGCGTCCGGCCCGGACACATTCACGGTGACAACCACCTCGGCCGGACTAAAATTGCCCTGGCCGTCCGTGGCCCAGTAGCGGAACCGGTCGGTGCCGACAAAATCGTAGTCCGGCCGGTAGAGCACCGATCCATCGCCATTGTCGAAAACCAGGCCGTGCACCGGCGGCGTCAGGCCGTCGATGGTCAGCGGGTCTGATTCCGGATCAGAATCGTTGCCGGTGAGGAGGATGTTTACGGCTGAATCCCGCGTGGTTTCGGCCTGGTCATCTACCGCCACCGGTGGTTGGCTGGCCAAATCGATGGGGCCGCGCTCGAAGGCGTCCCGCCAGGCGTGAAACCGGCTTCCCAGCAGATTGACCACGTCCGGTCCCAGTCGGGTCTTCAGCCCCCGTTTGTGGATTTCGCCGGTAGCGCGGTCGGTGAAGTACTCCTCCACCACGGCGTAAACTTCGCCGCCGGCGGTGCGGTAGTAACCGTCTTCCGCGGTGATGGCGATCATGTCATAGGACGGCGTGCCCAGCCCGTCGGTGCCGGCGGGAATGGGAATCGGACCGATGCTGTCACTTTTCAGGCCGGTGTAGGTGACGCCGGATCCCGCGCTCGTCGCCGGAGACAGGTATTCCTGGGGCTCGTTGTCCAGGGTGATGTCCATGCGGTTGGGCGAGAGATCCGCCGCGGTGAGGAGCTGGTCGATGGCCGGGTCGTAGAGCGCGTAGGGCTCCGCCACGTCCGTCATTGTCGCATCGACGATGACGTACTGGTTAGCTTCCGGCGGTACCCCTTCATCGGTGAAGTCCTTCCCAAGGCTGATGCCGGTGGGGAAGCCATCGATTCGTGCGTTGACCACGACCATGTCGCTGGTGTTGGTGCCAAAGTCGATGCCGAACTGGGCGTTGTTAAACGGCTCCGGTGATTTGCCGACCAGATCAAAGCCTTCCAGCGCGTAATGCGAGGTGTATTCCAGCGCGGCGCCGGCTTCCACTTCCCAGGCGAGAAAGTCCGTCAGGTGGCTCTGAACGTCGTGGCCCTGGTTGGGGTTGGCCTTAACCACGTAAAGACCGACGGTGCTGGCAAAGCTCTCGTTCTGGTGGAAGCCGAGGATGGGCGCGTCGTCGGGCGCCGTCTGCCGGCCCCGGGGGAGCGCTTCGGGCAGGCTGAAGATGTCGCCCTCGAAGGTGAGCATACCCGTGCCGCGGTGCAGATAAACGAACCCGTGGTTCACGCTGGCCGCGATGTTGCCCACGCTTTTGACCATTCGCCCCTGAAACCAGAAGCCATCACCGGTGCGGCCCATGTCGAAGGTGTCGACGTCGTTGCCGTTTTTGGGGTTAAACGCGGAGTTGCCTTCAGCCCGGATCGCGATGTTGTGGGTCCAGGTACCGATTTCATTGCCGGTCTCGGCGACAAAGCCCGCGCCAAACGTGTCGTAGGACGCGTTGTTGTGAAAGATGGCGTTGCTGTCGTGGTGGACGTAGCCCCAGCCCGGCGAGGCATATACCGCGTTGCCGATCACCACCGCCGGCTGCCGCGGCGTGGTCACGCCGGCCCGGTGGATATGGAAGGGGTAGCGGCCCCGCACGTTGCTGTCGGCGGCAATGGTTCCAAAATCGGCGGCCTCCAGCGAGTCCAGTGATTTTGACGTGCGGCCCAGGTGCCAGAAGCTGGCATAGCGCACGTCGATGTTGTCGTTGTGCATGAACATCACGTGTGCCCGCTGGTGCCGCGGCACCGATGGGTTGGCGGTGGCAAACGTCACGTTGCGGGTGAAATTGGCCACGGAGGTCTTGAGATCCGATCGGGGCGTCACGTGGTCGTAGGCCAGCGCAGGGGAAAACGACACGTCGCGTCCATTGATGGCCGTGATGGTCAGCACCTCGTCCTCGGTGCCGAAATAGCGCACCGCCCGAATATCGTTGTCCCAGCGCCAGCCGGAGTAGCGCGTGCCCGCCAGCACCAGCGTGTCGCCGATGGACCAGTTCTCCGGCGTTTCAGCGAGCGAAAGAACCGTATCTCCGGCCCGGGGATCGACGGCGACTTTGCTGTGGACGCTTTTACGTGCGCCATGAATGCGCACTGCGCCGCTGGCTACCAGTCCGCGGCCCAGCAGGCTGGGATCCGTGGTCGGGTCCAGATCGCCGACGTCGGCAAACCGAATTTCGACCTGTGTACCCGCTTCAACCGGTTGCCCCAGACGCCCGATTTCCAGCTGCCCGCCCGCTTCAACCCAAAGCAGGTCGACCACCAGGCGGGAGGATCGACTGGTGGAAAAACGCAGCACGCCGTCGACATCAATGCGGTTGAGAGCCGCGTCGGCGACGCCGTCATAGGTGACCGTCACGCCGGCCGGAATGCGGACCGAATCACCTTCTGCAGGAAGGCCGCCGCCCCAGGTGACGGGGTCAAACCAGGAGCCGGATGCAGCGGCGGTAACGCTCGGGTTTCCCTTGGGCTGCGGCGGCAGCATGTCGTGATGCAGCGTGCCGGCCGCGGCACCCGTTGTCAGCAAGGCCAGTCCGATGGCCAGATGTCTTTTCATATCCTGATGGCTACAAACCTGGTTCCAGCCGGCAACCATAAGCCGAATCGAAAACCAAAGCTGTGACCTGCGTTCGGCAGACCGACCAGCGGTCTGGACAGTTACCGGGCGGACTACCCGCTAATTAGCTCTCTGAATGGATGAAGGGTGCGGGTCGGGACTGGGGGGATCCGGGTCAAACCCGTACCAGTCGACGTTTCGGGTGGTATACATCACGATGCCAAGCAGCAGGAGGATCGTTGATGACCCGATCAACAGGGAGTAGCTCTCGTCAATGATCAGCCA
Source organism: Pseudomonadota bacterium (assembly GCA_039195135.1). GTDB lineage: Bacteria > Pseudomonadota > Gammaproteobacteria > Xanthomonadales > SZUA-38 > JANQOZ01. The sequence goes on from JBCCVP010000009.1 coordinate 60,329, forward strand.
GAAAAGCACTGCGTAGACGGCGGAATGCAAAATGCCCGCCAGCAAACCCCGGCGACGGCTGGCCAGCACGGCTTGGCAGTACGTGCTCACCATCATAACCAGCGCGCTCGCCGCGGTCAGGTAGGCCCACCCAAATCGGATGTGCTCCGACAGCGCCAGCAGCAGCAGATAGAAGGTTGTCAGGGCCAAGCCAACAAACAGGTACTGCACCGGGTGCAGACGCACCTTCATCAGGGTCTCGAACACAAAGAAGCCGAGGAAGGTCAGGCCGATAAACAAGACGCCATACTTGATGGCCCGCTCGCTGCGCTGATAGCTGTTGCCGGGAAGCACAAAGCGGACTCCAAAACGAGACGCCATGAGCTCGAACGGTGGCTCGCCGCGCCAGCTTTGACCGTAGCTGCGATTCAGCTCCGCAATCTGCCAGCGCGCACTGAATCCGGCCTGCGAGATGTCGCGCTCAAGCGGCACGTATAGCCCTTCAAAGCCGGGGCTGGGCCACTTGCTCTGCATCGTTACCGAGGTGGCTTCGCCGAGGGGTAAAAAGTACAGCGCCTCGCTCCCGGCGACCGTCACCTCCAGGCGAAAGGTCTTGCTGATCCCGAGGTTTTCGAGCGGCAAAGGTGCCGCAACTCCCTGGATTGCGCCGTAAACTGACCCACCGGATCTGAGTTTGTAGCGGTCTGTTCCCACGGTCAAAGCGCTGACGGACCGAATCGCCCGGGTGTCGGAAATCGGCACCAGAAGGTGCGCGGCCGTGAGTTCACCTCGCGTCGGTAGTTCTTCGCCACCAATCGAACCCGTCATGGTTATCGTCGCTGTATAAACCGGCATTTCGTAGATTCCCAGGTAACGCACCTCGGAACGTGTTTTGACCTCGATCTTCAACTCTGCCGGCAACTCAATAATTTGCTCGTAGACGATTTGCGTTTCGCCTGTGGCGGTACGTCGGGACTGCCGTTCGGTGACAACGATCATCGGGCCAGACAGTGTTTGCTCTCCGCCCCAGCGTCGCGCGATCTCCGCGAGGGCCTCAGCCCGCCGGCCCTGACGCTCATCGATCAGCCCGCGAACCATCGCCAGCGGAATCAGCATAACCAGCGTGAGAATCGCGACGGCAAGGAGTTTTAGCGTGGTCGCCGTCTGTTTTCGCATGTTCGCCAGCGCATTCATGATTAAGCTGATTAGAGCCAATTATGCGGGCAATTAGCCGTCACTCCGATGACCAAATCATGGCTGTTGAAACACTGGCCAAACCCATCCAAAAGTGGCGGCGCTTGAGCCCTTTGAAGTTCAGCAGCTGCTGGATCAGCTCGCCACAATCCAGCAATAGCGCATCGCACGGCAGCCCGTCAGTCCTCGCCACCCATGGCAAGCAGTTCTACCCGGCGCCTTATGGTGATGCTGCCGTAGCCCAGGCTGATCAGACCACGCTGACGGAGCCGATCGAGCGCCTTTCCGACACTGACCCGAGACTTGCCCAGCGAGAAGGCGATGTCGGACTGCCGCAGCGGGATCTCATCATCGTCAAATCCGCCGGTTCTTGCCACGCGCAGCAGCATCATGGCGATCTGCTGCTCAATGCTTCGGTGCCGCAGGTCGTCCGCCGTGTCCAGCGCTTCATAGAGCCGTTGGGTCACGGTGACCGTCACCGCTCGGGCAAAACGCGGGTGCGCATCGTAGAGCGCGTTGAAGGCCTGCCTGCCGATCGACAACACCTCGGTCTCGCCGAAGGCTTCAGCGTGATAGGCACGGGGTCGATTGGCAAACAGGGTGACCTCGCCGAAACAGTGTCCGCGGCCGAGAATGCCGCTCAGATTGAACGAGCCGTCGGTGGTATAAAGCCCAAAGCGTACGCGACCGCTCAGCACAATCGACAGGCCCACCGAATCGGCGCGCTGCGTATGGAGCACCTGCCCGTCGTGGTAGAAGCGGGTTGTGCCGGCGGCCTCCAGCAACCGAAGAAGCTTTGGCGGGAGCAGATCCACAAGGCTTTGATGGGTCGGTATCGGCATCGGCTAAAAATGCTAAATTTTTAGTATTTTACCCACTCCCGGGATCGTAATCTCTAGCTCACGCTAAACGGTATTACGCCATGGAAAAGCTCGCGATCCTGCTGATTTTTGTCTTTTTTGCCGGTCTGGAGATCGTAAAAACCCGCTTTTTCTCAAAACGCGGTCAGTCCCGGGACGACGCCATCGTCGAGATCGCCAGCGTCGTTGCGCTGCTGCTGATCACCCAGCCCCTGGCCCTGGCGGGCGGCGGTCTGCTTGCCAGTTTCATCTGGCCTGATGCGCAGGGTGCGCTGGTCTCCATACCCCTCGTCGCCGCCATCGGTCTGTTTCTGCTGTTTGATGACATGACCCAGTACTGGTGGCACCGGCTCTCCCATACCGTTCCCTGGCTGTATAAGCTGCACCGCCCGCACCACAATGCGAACTATCTGTCGATCCGCGTCGTCTACCGCAACAACATCTTCTACTACGCGATGATGCCGGGGATCTGGCTGTCCGGCGCGCTGATCTATTTCGGCCTGGGCTGGGTGTATGCGGGCTACATCGTCGTCAAAATGACCGTCATCTTCGGCGCCCACTGTGACGTGCGCTGGGATGAGCCGCTGTACAGGATCCGCTGGCTGTCGCCCGTGATGTGGGTGGTGGAACGGCTGATCTCCACGCCGGCCACGCACAGCGCCCATCACGGCAAATACGCGGCCGACTCAGCGACCAACTACAAGGGTAACTACGGCAATCTACTGTTCTTCTGGGATGTGCTGTTCGGGACCGCAAAGATCACGCGCCGCTATCCCAAAGCCATGGGCGTTGAGAACCTGCCGGACACCACGGTGGGGGAACAGCTGCTGTGGCCGCTGATCAGGTCCAGCGAACCCACGCCCGCGGCAGCGCGCGAGGCTACCTAGTGATTGCTGCTCACGGCTAAGCACAACTGAAGCGCGCTCGGGGTTACGAAAACCTGCCGGAAATTCAGAACAGATCGGCTGGCTGAATGACGTCGATGCGCGCAATCTTGCCGTTCTCAAACGTAAACACCTCAACAATATCCGCTGGGTCCTTTTGTTCTGCTGTGAGCCAGACCTGGTCGTGCATGATGACGCGGTTGTCGATCGCCACCAGATGGATCAGCACGTTTCTGGCCTCCGGATAGTTGCGGAAGTGGTTGGCTCGATTGTCCTGCACCGCGTTTTTTCCACGCAGGCGAACGGCGCCCTGGTACATGCTCACCACCACCTCATCAGCGAGGTCGCGAACGTATTGCTTGCTGTTCTTCGCGTTGACCGCCGCGACGATGTTTCGCGCCGCGTCGAGGCGATCAGTTTGTTGCGACGATGGTTGATCGGAGCCCGGTTGCAGGGCGTTCTGATGTCCGCCCGCGGTGGCGACGAATACCGCCAGGGCGGTAAGCGCCGCTCCAGCAATCCAAATCGTTGGTTGTTGTTTCATCGTTGCGCCGGTTTTCTGTAAAGCCGGGTATTACTGCACGCAAGGCGGTGCGTCTCAATACGCCGGGCGGCGTCTGCGGCAAGTAGACACCTGGCTGCGCTACGATGAGCCTCCGCCTGCGAGGGTCCCCGCGGCTGCGTTGGATGTTATCGGCGGTATAGGTGCGCGACATGCCCAGCTGATCGTAAACGCCCAGCAGTTGAGCAACCTCTAGGTAAGCGGTGGCAGCCCGGCCCGCTGCCTGCCTTCGGGTGTTTTCAGCGAAAAGTCAGTTCCGGCAAATTCCGCCGCATCGTCGCTGCACAGGTACTCCAGCGCCTGCGCCACCCACTCAGCGGGGATATGCGCATCCGGGGATAGCTGGCTGACCGGGTTGATACCCGACTCCCGGATCAGTACCTGCATCTGCGTAGCAACGGTTCCGGGGCTGATGCCTACGGTACGGATACCCTGCTCCGCGTATTCCTTGTGCGCGCAGGCGGTCAGCATCAGCACCGCAGCCTTGCTGGAACAGTAGTGGCTCCAACCTTCCAGAGCGCTGACCGCGGCGCCGGAGCTGACGTTGATCACCACGCCGCCGCCGGACTTAACCAGGGCCGGGATCGCGTATCTGAGGCCGTAGTACACGCCTTTGTAGTTGATATCCGCGACCCGGGCCCACTCCAGCGGATCACTGTCAGCGAGCCGGGCAACGGGTTCGATCAGGCCCGCGTTGTTGACCAGGATATCCAGCCGGCCAAATTCCTCGACGGTGCGATCAACCAGCTTCGACACCTGGTGATGATCACTGACATCGCAGGCGACGGCGATGGCCGTGCCGCCCTCGTCGCAGATCTCCTGCGCCAGCGCCTGGATCTGAGTTTCGCTTCGAGCTGCCAGCGCCACGCGGGCGCCGCGGCGGGCAAAATGCCTCGCCGCGGCCGCGCCGATGCCGCGGCTGGCGCCGGTGATGATGGTGCTTTTGCTGTGTAAAACGCTCACGTTTGAATTCCTATCCTTGATCTGCCTGCTACGGGTCTGGGTTTGCCGCCAGCCAGCTCTCGGCCTCCCGCGTGTACCAGTGGGGTGAAAAGTTCTCGGCGTCAACGATGGCGCGAAACTGGACCGCTGCGCTCGCCGGGTCTCCGCGGCCGGCATAGAGCTCCGCCAGGTAGTATCTCGCGTAGGGATTGTCCGGCTGATCCGCCAGCAGCCGTTTACCCAGCGCCTCAAGCTCGGCGTCAAATCTATCCAGCGGCGGCCGCTCCTGATGGAAGGCCACGGTTTTAAGAAACATCACGGCGTGCAGCACATTCAGGTCGCCCTGTTCCTCCCAGCGCGCCGCAGTGGGCAACAGTTTCGCCAAGGCACCTAGCGCCCGGTCAAACTCGTCGCGGTCAAAGCGGGCGAGAAAAGCACTGGTCATCAGGTCAGACCTGGCCCGCTGCGTCGCGCTGGGGTCGCTTTCGCCCGCCCGGCTCAGAAAGTTCTCCAAAAACGCCAGCGTCAGTGGTGAGGTGGTCACATCGCCGTTGATGAGTCGCGCCGCGTCACTCAGCAGGTTGTTGTTCGCCAGGGCCACCATTTGCAGCTCCCGGGCGGGAATCATGATCCAGAGACCGGCAAAGCCATCGTACTGGCCATAAGCCCACAGAACCTCATGACCACCCACCTCCTGCACAAACATACCCATGCCGTAGGGCAAACCCGGCGCGAAGGGGCGGGTCAGCTGGCGGTAGGACTGCTCGCTGAGCAACGCACCACGCATCAGCGCCTGGCCCATACGGATCACTGCCCGGGGCGTTGCAACGAGCCCGGCGGACGCCGATACCCCATATTCCTGATCCATGGGCGCCGCGCTGCCGTCAAAGCCATGAGGTACGGCAAGGCGCGCGATTGCTTCGCCGGGGAGAGCTTCCGGACGGTAGAGATAGGTGTCCGACAGCGCCAGCGGCTGAAGCACCAGCGCCGCCAGCAGCTCGGCAAAAGGTTTGCCGCCGGCCTTTTGCGCGACGCTGGTCAGTGCGCCAAAACGGCCGCTGTAATAGAAGTGTTCCCCGGGGTTGCCCTGCGAGGTATGGGACAGGAGATGGCGCAGCTGGACAGATTCAGCGACCCCGCTGTCCGGCAGCCAGCGGATTACCGGATCGGTGAGCGACAGCTTGCCCTGCTCTGCCAGGCGCGCAAGCAGCGCTGCGCTGTACACCTTGGTTAAAGATGCCAGCGGAAACAGGGTTGCCGCCGTCACGGCCTGCCCAGCTTCCGGGTCACCGCTGCCGAGGTACTTCTGAAACAGCACCGACTCATGCTCCGGGTCGACGCCGCAGACAACCTCCACCGCCAGACCCGGAACGTGGAATCTTGTCGCCAGCTCCTCGAGCTGCCGTGAAAAAGTGTCGGCGCTGCCGCCGGATGCCTCGGCCTGCATAGCTGCCAGCGACATGGCGCACAGCAGCAACCCGCGTCGCCAGGCGGTGCTTCGGTAAGGCCTGGTTCGCCCGGAACAGTTGGGCCTGGTTCTATGACGCGTGCTGCTCAGGGACAAGCTCCGTCTCCAGCCTGGGTGCCTGCCGCGAGCGTACCAGGGACGGGCGTCCGGGCACCAAAAAGATTGCCGCCGGGGCGGCGAGGCCGTGCTCTGAGGATCGTCACCGCACATTAATTTGGCACCGTCCGGTGGTGGCGCAGCCTGCCTAGCGCCGCGGCTTCAGGCCTGGCTCGATCTGTAGCTGCGCCGCGGTATGCCCGGCAAAGCCGGCACCCGCTTCGTTGTAAACGTTGAATACGGTATCGGCGCCGCGCTGGAGCAGCGCCTCTACCTCATCGTCAAACTTGGCCGTGGCGGCCACCTGGCCGGCAAACCCGGCCGCCCGCAGTTGATCCAGCACCGCAAGATTGGTCGTCAGCTTCGGCAGGGCGAGCATCACCAGCTTGAGAGAATGGGCGGCCCGCATGCGGTCCCAGAAATCGGCGTCGCTCGGGTCGCCCTGCAGTACGTTGCGGCCGGCATTCCGCTGGTTGGCGGCGGTAATGGCATCAATGTCTACGCCGAGCACCGTGTCGCCGTGGGTTTTCTGGATCGTGTCGTACGCACCGGTGCCGACACCGCCCATGCCGATGACGACGATGGTGGCGCCGCCGGTATCCAGGTGCCGATCATCGGGCATCAGGTCGCTGCGCTGCAGCTGTTTCCAGAAGCGGCGATGGCGAGTGTAAAGGGTCTGGACATTGGCATTCAGCAAGGCGGCCACTGCAAAAGAAAAGGCCAGCGCCACCGCGATCACGATCAGCCACTGCCGGTCGATCCAGCCGCTGGCTGCGCCAATGGACGCGACAATCAGGCCAAATTCGCTGAAGTTGCTGAGGTTGACGGTGGCCAGCAGCACGGTGCGGGCGCGCAACCGAAACGCCGTCAGCAGCATACAAAACAGGGTGGATTTCAACATGACCACCGGCACCAGCAGCAGACCGGCAATCACCGCCTCCAGCGTAAGGGGGCCGGATAATCCGATGGACAGAAAAAAGCCAAGCAAAAAGAGATCCTTGAAGGACAGCATGGTTTTTGCCAGCTCGTCCGCTTTGGGGTGCGCGGCGACCAGCACTCCCAGCACCAGTGCTCCCAGGTCCCCCTTGAGCTGCACCAGCTCAAACAGCTCAGCGCCGCCCATGGCCAGCAGAAAGCCGTACAGCACCAGCAACTCCCCGTGCCCGACACGTTCCAGTACCCGGTGGAAAATCGGTTTCAGGGGAAACAGCAGCACAATCAGCAAAGCCCAGGGCGAGGGCCAGGTGCCGCTGGACAGGGCGAGAAACACCACCGCCGCAATGTCCTGCATGATGAGAATGCCGATGGCGATGCGCCCGTGCAGCGAATACATCTCGCCGCGCTCCTCCAGCACCTTCACGACAAACACGGTGCTGGAAAAGCTCAGCGCAAAACCAAGCAGCGCGGCGGCCCGCAGATCCATGCCGGCGAGCAGCCCGCCGCCGATCCCCGCGATGCCCAGCAAGCTGACCGCGAGCAGCACCGTCACGACGGACATATGCAGCGCCGTTACAGCCCATACCTGGGGCCGGGCGAGGGTGGCCAGATTGAGTTTCAGTCCAACGGTAAACAGCAGCAGCGTAATGCCCAGATCCGACAGCTTTTCCAGCATCTCCCCGCTGACGATGCCGTAGGCATTAAGGAGGAAACCGGTGGCGAGGAAGCCGACCAGCGGTGGCAGCCCCACCGAGCGCGCAACAAGGCCCAGCACAAACGCCACGGAAATCCACGCGACGTCGCCGAAAGCGATAGCAACCCATTGAAAATCCATCGAAGCTTCTGCGAGGACCCGTTGTGCCGATTTTTGATTGGAACGGACCCGCTGAGGAGACTTCGAACCAGGGCGTCCGCGATTCCTGGTTCACGCTATTCTACATGGGCTCCTGCCGAAGCTGCTGCTCCGGAGGAGCAGCATCACAGCAAAATTTTGCTGTAGCGGATGATCCGGCCATCGCGGACAAAACGACAGGTAAACAGGTGGCAACGTGAATTCCAACGACCTTCATGAGCTGATCAAAAGCAAGCTGGAGCAGGAGGCCGGCTCCAACACCTACCTCAAAATGTGTCGAACCCGCCTCAACACCCAGGCGGCACAGGAAGCTTTTGACTTTACGGTCCGCTATCTCCACAACTCCGTGCACTTGCTGGATCAGGTCTTTGAGACGGTCAAAACAGCCAACTGCCTGCCGATGTACGAACCGATATTCGATGCCTGTTTTCACTATTGGGACACCGAATACGATTTCATTCCCGATCATCGGGGCATCGCCGGTATCTGTGACGATGCCTACCTGTCCATGGTGTTGATGCAGCACGTGGCCAACGCAAAAGGCCCGGCGAACGACGGCGCGCTGATGCCGGGCATCAACCGAACTCTGAGACGGCAGAATGAGATGATGGCGGCCCTGCTGGGGCGGGAAATGGCCCGCCAGCTGAACGAAGTTGCGGCCCAGACCTTTCAGTCGATCCACTTGCGGCAAACGATGGATGACATCTTCAACGCGGCGGTGGGTGGCGCGTTATTTCAGGGCGGAGCGCTTGAGGTGATGGGGAAAGCGCTTGAGCAAAATCGCATCGGCGAGCAGGTCAACGCGCAAGTGGGTGGTGAGGGTATTTTCTAGCCCGGCAGACATCCGATCGGGTGCGCCAGCAGCGAATTAGCCGCTGATCGGTAGAGCCCAGGACCAGAGCAGGTGGGGCACCGCGTCGGAGTCAGCCCAGAGCACGGCATTTTGTTTGTATTCCTGGGCAATTCGCAGCGCTTTTGATCGGCTGATGCCCAGGGCGAGGAAGCTGGGTTCCTCGGGCCACTTGATGTCGACGCTCCGGTTTGTGGCGTCGAACACGTCCTGGGTCAGCGATTCGAGGGTGACCCGTAGACGATCGGTGGTGAGGAGATTGTCCGCATTGTCCGTGCGGCGGTGCCATGGATTGCAGGCGGTCACAAGGGCGGCGCTGTTGAGCTGGCTTTCGCGGTAACACTGTGCCAGCTTTGCCGAGCGCTCGCCGATTCGTAGGCAAAAGGTCCCGGACGGTGCAAAAACCCAGTAATCGGTCTGCTCGTACGCCTGTTTCAGGGCCTCGAGCTGGTTGCTAGACCGAATACGTTTTTGCCTGCTGAGCCACATCAGACAACCTAGTGAACTAGGGATTTACTGAGAAAGCAACCTCAATTTGAAACTAATTTGCACAATTGCCTGCATGCGTGGGCGGATTTTTCTCGCGCCATGAATGCCTGGGAGACAGGGGGGAGACAGGGGGCAGGCCGGGGGGACGGCAGGCGATCGGCCGGGGCGACGGGGCCGCCCCGGCCGTTTGCTCAGTCGTGTTTGTGACTGTGGTCGTGGTCGTGCACGTGGCCCACGCCATCGTGCTCGTGGTAATGCGGATGCTCAAAATCATGGGGATGATTGTGGTCATCCTGCGCCCGCACCCACTGGTACAGCTCCGGCTTGTAGCGGAACAGTTTCGCCGCCGCCCGCTCTTTGTTTTCTTTCGGCGTGGTCCACGGATTGAAGTGGAAGTAGTTGTGTAGCTCGCTGTCGGTCCGGCCCAGGGCCAGGCAACCGCGTTCGCACTCAAACGCTCCATGGTTGATCCATGGCGGACGCCAGAAATATCCATCGGTCGGCAGGTCGCCAAACTGCATCATGCGGGACGATCCGAAGATGTGATACGACTCCTCAGAACAGTCGTGATACGAGATATTGTCCTGCCGGAACATCGGCGACATGTTGTACAGGAAAGTAAACGCCCGCGTGAGCTCGTCGTAGCGCAGGATCTTCACCAGGCACCCGGACGCCACCGCCGGGTAGAGATCGGCCGACATCCAGCTCATTCCCTCGTAGGAATCAACGATGGTGAGCTTGTCCCGGGCCGCCTGCGGATGGTCTTCGTCCGAATCGACAAAACTCGGTTCACCGTAGTTGTAGAACATGAGGACTTCGCAGCCCCGGGGTACCTCAAAGGCCGGCATGGTCACGCCCGCCGGGACCCAGAAGTAGTGGCCCTTGCCGTAGGTGTGATCGCCGTAGCGAATGGTCCCCTTGAGCACGAACATCTCAAGTTCGGAGTAGCTCATGCCGGGCGGCAGCTTGTAGCCGGCTTCGAACTTCACCGTCATGGAGCAGGCGCCCGTGTCGGTGTCGAAACTGAGCATTTTATAGTGCATGCCCTTTTTGAAGCCCGGCAGGGTCATGCGTTTGAAGTCCACGTGGCGCACCACGTAAGGTTCGATATGCGGTCTAGCCATTGGAATTCCCCTCGATCAAAAGATGACTTTGAATTTGCGGCGCGGCTTTTTCGGCAGTTCTTCGGGCCGAATCAGCCGTTTTTCATCTTTGTGCACATTGAAGCCGCGGGTCTGGATGCGATACAGAAACTCGTCGATCCACTTGTCGCGCTTGGGTGACAGATCGTCCATCTCCTGAACAATTTTCTTGTAGCGCGCCTTCTGCTCTTTGGCTTCTTTGCGCATCCAGTCGCGCACCGCTTTGCTGCGCTTGCGCTCGATCAGTTTCAACATGCCATTCTCCCTTTACTTACAACGTCGTTCTCAAAATCCCGCCAGCATCGCAGCACCGCAGCAGGCGATGGCGCTCCCGGCAATCACGCCGGAATAGCGCTCAAGCCCGGCTCCCCGGACCCGCTTCAATCCCGTCATGCCGAGCCATACGGCGCTCAGCATGGTCAGCAGCGTCACCGTCACAAACAGGCCCGTAACCAGCCAGACGCCAGCGATGTTGTTCTGGCTCGCGGGGTACATCAGCAGCGGAATCAGCGCTTCGCAGGGCCCCAGCACAAACACAAAAAACAGGCTCCAGTAGGCCAGCGACCGACCTTCCGGCCTTTCGTGAGGATGTAGATGGGACGCTTCCCGGTGATGATGTTCGTGGCTGTGGACCGTGCCGTCGGCGTGCACGTGCATATGGACGTGAGCACGGCGGCCGCCCCGCAGCGCCTTGCGCAGGCTGAAAACCAAATAGCAAAGGCCAAACGCCGTGAGGGCCCAGGCCGCCAGGTCGGCGCGCCAGGACTCAAAATTCACCAGGGCGTTGAGCGCTGTACCCAGTGCTATGCCAATAAATCCCAGCACCACGGAGCCGGCCGCATGACCCAGGCCAAACAGCCCGGTCACCTTAAGCGTCTTGGCGGTAGACCAGTTGCGGGATTTTCCAAGTGCGATGAAAGGCAGGTAGTGGTCGGGACCGATCAGTGTATGCAACATCGCCAGCGAGACGGCGGTGATGCACAAAACCTGAAAATCGGGCGTTAACCAGTCCAAGGGGTCGCAAATCCGGTCGTGCGGAAGGACCCGATGAATCGTACTAAAGTTATACTTTTAGTACAATTAAACTCTATCCCCTAATGTGGCCGTCGGCGCACCGCTATGACCGAAATCCTGCTGCTCAAGCTGCTGCATCTTCTGCTGTTTGTGTACTGGCTGGGCGGCGATCTTGGTGTGTTTTATTCCTCCCGGCTGCTGGCGGATCCGCAGCGCTCCCCGGAAGCCCGGCAGACCGCCGCCACGATCATGCTGGCGGTGGACCAGGCGCCGCGGCTTTGCATGGCCCTGATGCTGCCCACCGGCCTGCACCTGGGCTGGCGCCTAGGTATTGTTGACCTGAACCCCGCCTGGGTTGCCGGCGCCTGGGTACTCGGCGCCGCGTGGGTCACCTCGGTGCTGGTGCTGCATTTTCGCCATGGCCAGGCTCCCCTGGTGACGTCGCTCGACTGGTGGGGACGCATCATCCTGATCGGCGGCCTTGGCGGCCTTGCCGTTTACAGTCTGGTTGGCGACGGTCCCCTGCGCACGGATTGGATCGCCTGGAAGCTGCTGATATTTGCCCTGCTGATTACCCTTGGACTACTGATCCGCGTGCAGCTGAAACCCTTCGGCCCGGCCTTCGGCAGACTGGTGAGCGAGGGTGCGAGCGCGGAGGTTGACCAAACCATCGCGCAGTCTCTGGCACGCTGCCGGCCGCTGGTGGTGATGATCTGGGTCGGCCTGCTCATCAATGCCATGCTGGGGCTTCATCTCATAGGAATCTGACTATGGAACACCGAACCATCCGCGGAGCGATCCGCTACACCAGCAAAAAGCCTGAACGTCTGGACCAGGAGCGGGGGCGGGAAACGTTCATCGTGACGGTCCACGGCAACGGCGACCGTACGCTGCGGGCCCACTGTGAGATTGACGACGCGCCGTCGGTGCTGCGGGACGTGACGCTCAGCTGGGATAAGAACTGGTATCCAAAGGACTGTTTTGTGCGGCTGACGATCGCCGACCAGTTTGAGGGTACGGGCTGGATGCGCCTGACGGACCGGCTCGCCGAGGCCGAAACCTATAACGTCAAGGACGGGCGGATCAGTCAGCGGATGGAAATCGACGAACCGGTACGGTGGCTGGGCAGTCACCCGCTGGTGGCGGACGGCATGTGCTTTTCCGTCTTCGACCGGTCCGGCCCGGCGCGGCAGTTCTTTCCCCACATGATGCTCACTTCGCCGGATCATCGCGGTGCCACGGGGCCGCTGCTGTTTGCCCTTGGCTTTGGCATGGAGTATCTCGGCGAGGAGACGATTGAGGTTGCAGCGGGCACCTTCGATGCGTTTCATTTTCAGTACACCGATACCGCCGGTGAGCTGCCGGAGGAGCATCCGCCCTATGAGGTGTGGTGTACCGCGGACGATGATTTCATTTTCCTGCGGGGCCAGGTTGGCGGCTACATGCAGACCTACTATGAGCTGACGGAACTCACCCGCTGATGGATCATTACGTTGCGGTGGCACTGCAGACCACCTGCCGGGCGGTGAATGCCTATACCCCGGAGGAGGCCCGGGAGGCCATGCAGCAGACCATCGCGCACGTGGCCGAGCAGGTCCGCGCAACGCGGCAGTTTGTCGGCCCCGACGTGGCCCTGGTGGTGCTGCCGGAGTACTTTCTCACCAGCTACCCCCGGGGGGAGTCGATCAGCCGCTGGAAAGAGCTGGCGGCCATCGACATGGACGGGGCGGAATACGAGGCGCTGGGGGAGCTGGCGCAGAGCAACCAGATCCACCTGGCCGGAAACGTTTACGAACGCGACCCCCATTTTCCGGAGCTCTACTTTCAATGCTGTTTCCTGATCGACGCGTCCGGCTCGGTGGTGCTGCGCTACCGGCGTCTGGTCTCCATGTTTGCCCCGACCCCCCACGACGTGTGGGACGCTTATCTCGATCGCTACGGGCTCGACGGCGTCTTCCCGGTGGCGAACACCGAGCTTGGCCGCATTGGCGCGGTGGCGTCGGAGGAAATCCTGTATCCGGAAATCAGCCGCATGCTGGCGCTGCGCGGCGCCGAGGTGCTGGTGCACCCCACCAGCGAGTCGGGCAGCCCGGATCTGACGCCCAAGGACATTGCCAAGCGGGCCCGGGCGCTGGAAAACCTGGTCTACGTGGTTTCGGCCAACAGCGCCGGCATCGTGGGCTCCGGCATTCCGACCCACTCCACCGACGGCATGTCGAAAGTGATCGACTACCGCGGCGCGGTGCTCGCCCGGGCTGGCACCGGCGAAACCATGGCCGCCAACGCGGAGCTGGATCTGCCGGCCCTGCGGCGCTACCGCCACCGGCCGGGCATGCCGAATCTCCTGTCGCGGCAGCGCATGGAGTTATTCGCTGAGGGCTACGCCAACACGGTGATCCACTCCGCCAACGGTCTGAAAGCCGGTGACGGCTACAGCGTCCCGGACCGGCAATTTTTTCTCGACCAGCAGGCGGACGCGCTGAACCGGCTGAAAGAAGAGGGGATTATCTGATGCTGAAAGCCATACTGATGGTCACCGTGCTGGTGCCGGAGCCGGGGCCGGTCTCCGAGGCCTACCAGAGCGCGCTCAATTACTTCGAGGTGGCCCGGGAGACGGTCGGCGAAAACCTCGCCGGGTCCTGGAATGCCCCGCAGGTGGCGGACAACG
>JBCCVP010000010.1:0-66125 GCA_039195135.1 Pseudomonadota bacterium
AACAATCTGGTTGTCCACCTGCACCGTCTGCATCAGCGGTGTCAGGAAACTGGCGCCGACCTCGCCCATTCTTTCCAACAGCTCGATACTCTCGCGGATCTGACCGGTGGTCATTAGAAGTTTCAACTGGGAGCCAAGTACCGTGTGGAGTTGCCGGTCCGGAAGATCGCGGCCGGCAATCGCCGCCAGCGCCGCGCGGGCGCTTTCGTATTCGCCCTGGCGCAGGGTAAGCTCCGCCAGCTGCACCTCGGCGCGAGGATTGGTGGAATCCAGAAATGACGCCTCTTCGAAAGCCACCCGGGCCCGTTCAAACTCACCGGCCTGAACCAAGGTGTGGCCAAGCGTCATCAGCGCGTCTGCGTTTTCTGGCTTTTCCTCATCGATGTATTTCTGGATGACATCAACCGCCTGATCCATTTTGCCTTCGAGGCGCAGGGCGGTGGCCAACGACAAAAGCGTTTTGCGCTGCGAGGGCTCCAGTTCCAGCAGTCGCTCATAGGCCTGGCGTGATTTGTCCGGCTGCTGGGCAATCAGGTAGTTCTGGCCGAGGATCTGGAACACCTCGGCGCTCTGCGGATGGATCTTGGCCCAGCGTTCCAGCATCCAGATCGCCTGGTCGGCTCTGCCCTGCATAGCGCTCATATTGGCTTTCAGCAGAAACTTGGTTTCTGAATACAGCTTGTAGTCGTGGGTCAGCGCCAGCTGGGTTTGCTCCAGCGCGTCGCTGAACTGCCCCATGGACCGGTAGTAGGACGACGCGAGGGCGTGGGCATAGGCAAATGTGGGATCAAGCTCCACCGCTTTTGCCGTGGCAGCAACGGCACCGGCATAGTCGTTCTCAAACGCGCGCAGACGCTGGCCTTCCACCACTTCCCGGATGGCATCCAGGTTGTCGCTGGTGTGTTCCTTGATGGTGAGTTCGGTGACCAATGTGTCGACGTCGCCTAGAACGCCCTGCCGAATGTCCGCCGAAAGTCGGTCCGCTGCGTCGAGCCAGTCCGGTCCGCTCTGGGACCACTCGCTAAGCATCTGTCCGGTATCGACTTCGATGAGTCGGGCGGTTAACTCGATGGCCCCATCCGCAAGTCGACCAATTTCGCCGGTAATGATTCGGCCAAGGCCTCGATCCCGGGCAATCTGAAGATCGAGTGACAGGGGCTCGTTGACGGCCTGGGGGAATCCCGTGTCGCGCAGCCGACTGATGATGGAGGCATTCCCCAGCGGGGTGCTGATGGACACGAGCGGGCTGCGCCGCAGGTCCTGAGCGAGCAGCCACGGCGCGCCGTAAGACATCCAGTCCAGTTCGCTCTCGCCGGTTTCGTTGGCAAAGAAAAACGCCAGCAAGCTGTTGTGGGCGCCGTCGGTGGGCACCTCCACCACCTCGACGGTACCGTCTTCCGCCTCGACCTCAACCGATTGCGTCAGCGCCATTGCCGGCGCTGCGGGCGGAGCCGAGCTCACGGCGCGCTGCCCGCCCATCACCAGCGCGACGGTGGCTGCGGCAAGATTGAGGGCAACAAAAGCAGCCTGAAAACGAGTCCAGCGATCTTTTCCCGGGGCGCCGTGACCCCAGGCGACAACGGCTACCGTCGGCAGCATGGCGATCATGCCGATGAACACGTAGGACGTAAGATTCTCCGGCAGGGCAAAGCGCTCGATGACCCAATCACCGATCTCCACCGCCATCCAGGTGGCCGCGACGTAAAAGCCGAGGATCTGCGGCACCCGTCGGCGCCATAACTCGCTGAAAAATGAGGGTTCTGACATGTCGCCTGCCCAATTTTGACCCGTCACAATACCGGCACCCGTCGGCCGCTTCAACGGCCGAAAGTGCTGTTATCTGGAGGCTAGCGGTGGTGCTGTGGGGTCCGTGTGAAGTCGCCGGGGCGGCGGTCAGGCCCGCTCGGCGGCGGCGGCGTATTCCGCCTCAAGCTGCGCCACGATGGCCCCCGCCGGCTCC
This sequence comes from Pseudomonadota bacterium, assembly GCA_039195135.1. Lineage (GTDB taxonomy): Bacteria > Pseudomonadota > Gammaproteobacteria > Xanthomonadales > SZUA-38 > JANQOZ01. Next base: position 1,961 of record JBCCVP010000010.1, read on the forward strand.
CGCCGGGTGACCGATCCGACGCCGTGGCCAGCGGACCAGACGTCCCGCCATGCCTTTATCTTGTCCTGGGAAGCGGACAGATCGAAGCCGCTGCCGCTGCCCGGGTTGTCCGGGTCCACCCCCATCTTCTCGAGGCTGGCCCGCAGGTAATACGCCAGGGCCCCACTGATGCGATCGGTGGCCACCAGATCGTCCGGCGTGGCGGCCACCACCATATCGCGGTATTCATCGCTCGCCAGGCTCTCATCCGCCACAATGAATCGGGTGCCAAGATAAGCCAGGTCCGCGCCGGCCACCTCCGCCGCGCGGATGCCGGCACCGTTGCCAATGCCGCCGGCGAGCACCACGATGCCGTCAAAAAACTCCCGCACCGCGGTCACAAATGCCAGGCCGTTGAGCGAGCCGGTGTGGCCGCCGGCGCCGGCGCTGACCAGCGCCAGTCCGTCGACGCCCCGGGCGACGGCTTTGCGCGCCAGAGGAATGGTGCTCACGTCGGCGATCACGATGCCGCCGTAGCTGTGCACCGTGTCCAGCACCGGCGCCGGCCCGCCCAGCGCGGTGATCACCACCTCGGGCTGATATTTTGCGATCAGCGCAATCTCGGCCTCCAGCCGGTCGTAGGTGCGGTGGGTCGTGAGGTTGGCAGCAAATGGCGCAGCTTTGGGATTGGCGGTGATCTGCTCGGTGAGCGTCGCCAGCCAGGTCTCGAGCGTTTCGAGGGTGCGCGCGTTGGGAAAGGGAAAGGCGCCGATCACTCCGGCGCGGCAGGCCGCCGCCACCAGCTCGGGACCGGACACCAGAAACATGGGCGCGCAGATGGCCGGCACGCTCAGGCGGCTGCGGAGGTTGGCGAGCTTCTCGCCCGGGGTGGGGCTCACGCGCTGCGCATCTGCGTGGTTTTGGCCCAGGTACCGTGAAATCCAAGCGGCACGCGCTGCGGCAGATGAACCTGCGCCAGCGGTCCGGCTGCCAGATCCGCCGCGTCCATCACCCAGAGGCTGGCGGTATCTTCCAGCACGTTGCTGACAATGGTGACCACATAGCCGTCGTCTTCGCCGGCGGCATCCACCCGGGGCGCAAACGCGGGCTCCGAGCCAAAGCAGTTGGCCGGAAACTTCAGCGTGCTGGCGGCGCCGCGTTCGTAGTCGTACTTCATGATGCCGTCGAACACCTGCGTGGAGGTATCCGGGATGGTGGCGAGGTACGCGTAGCGGCTGGGCCGGCCCGTGACGTCCAGATTGATGGTGGGAAACTCGCCAATGGCGTCGTCCACCGGCCCTTCCGAGGTGGCGCCGGTTTTGAGATTCATGCGCCAGCAGTAAAGGTGGGCCCGCAGGGCCAGCACGTCCACCATGCCGGCGTAGGGTCCAAAGCGATGATCCAGCGGCCGCCCGTTGTCCAGGAAGCGACAGCAGTGGAGTACGAGCTCATCGCCTTCTTCCCAGGCGTTCACCACGTGATAGATGTAACACGGCTCAAACTCAAACCAGCGCACGTCCTCGTCGGAGCCGCCCCGGGGGACTACTCCGAAACGGGTGGCGAGCTTGGGATCAAAGTGAATGTTCCAGCTGTGGTTGGCCAACGCACCCTCGGTGAGCACGACGGGCAGATCCATCAGCACGGCGTAGTTTTCCGTAATCGCCATGTCGTGGGGCAGCCGGGGGCCGGGCAGGGCAATCTCGGTAAAGTGGGTGAGCTCATTGTCCGCTGACACCTCGCCGTAGCTGTAACGCGGCTCATAGAGCTGGTAGTCAAAAAACAGAAATTCCCCCGTCGCCGGGTCCACCTTGGAGTGGGCGGAGACGTTGCCCGGCAGTCGCCCGGAAAAGGTCTCGGTGCGGACCGTTTCCAGCGTGCGGGGATCCAGCCGCACCGGCTGCCCGCTCACGTACCACAGGGCCAGAAGCTGGCCGTTGTGGATGATCACGTCGGTATTAGCCGTGTCCTTATAAAAGGTAGGCGTGGTGTCGGCCACCGCCGGGCGCATGATGCCGCCTTTGGTCAGTTCGCCCGCCTCGTCGGCCTTGAAGTCCGCCGAGCGCACGTAGCGATTGCGGTATTCGGCCTCGCCGTTGTCCAGCGAAACCGCGTGCAGCATACCGTCGCCGTCAAACCAGTGATGCAGGTCCAGCGGCGCGCTGCGGGGATTGGGGCCGTTGCGGTAGTAGGCGCCGCTCACGTCCGTCGGCAGCTCGCCGGTGACCGGAAGCTTGCCGGCGGCCACCTCCCGGTGGACCGGTCGATAGGGGCCGTGAAGATAGGGGTTTAGCTCATTGAGCTGCGGTTCGCTGGATTGCGCCATGAGTAATACCAGTGGCCGAAAGCGGGCAACAGCAATAACCTATCCCATCGAGCTGGGAAATCCCAGATAACCGGATCCGGATATGGCAGATGCTCTGATTTTTGATGCGGTGCGCACCCCCCGGGGCAGGGGACTTAAGCCTCGGGATGAAAAACCTGGTGGCGCGCTGTACCCCGTTCTCCCCCAGGACCTGGTGGGCACGCTGGTGGATGCCCTGCGGGAGCGGCTCGGCGCCGCCGCGGTGAACTCGGCCCGCCGTCTGCTGCTGGGCTGCGTGGGGCAGGTGGGCGACCAGGGGGGGCACGTAGCGCTGGCATCGCGGATTGCGGCGGGACTGCCGGACGCCGTGGTGCCCAAGTCGATCAACAACTTCTGCGTTTCCGGACTGTCGACCGTGATCGAGGCGGCGCACTGGGTGCAGGCGGACGAGCAGGGCCTTTGCCTGGCCGGCGGCGTGGAGATGATGTCCCGCGTGCCGTTTCTGGCGGACCGCGCCACCTGGAACACGGATCCTGAGTTGATCCAGCGCATGGGTTGGCTTGCGCCCGTGCTCGGCGCGGAGCTGGTGGCAACGCGGGAGGGTTTTACCGGGCCGGAGCTTGATGCGCTGGTGCTGCGGTCTCATCAGCGGGCCAGCGCCGCCTGGGAGGCTGGGCACTACAAGCGCAGCGTGATCCCGGTGAAGGATGCCGAAGGGGAGGTACTGCTCGAGCGCGATGAGTGGATCAGGCCCAACCTTACGGCCGAAGCTTTGGCCGCGATGGCACCGGCGTTTGCTGACCTGGGCGCGAGCGGCCAGGACGCGCTGGCGCTGCAGGCGTTTCCGGATCTTGCGACCGTAGAACATGTACACACGCTGGCTCATTGTCCTGGCATCTCTGACGGCGCCGCGCTGGTGGTGGTGGGGAGTGAGGAGGCGGGCCGGGCGGCGGGGCTGCGTCCCCGGGCTCGCATCCGCGCGGTGGCGGAGGCCGCCGGCGACGCCTCGCTCCAGTTTGGGGCTGGCCTTAAGGCGATGGATCAGGTGCTAGAACGATCTGGGGCGTCGCTGAACGACATGGACCTGGTGGAGTTCATGGAGGCTTTCGCCGCCCCGGCGCTCTGGTTCGAGCGCCGCTACGAACCGGACCTTGCGCGCGTCAACGTCAACGGCGGCCACCTGGCCATGGGCCACCCCATGGGTGCCACCGGCGCGATCCTGCTCACCACGCTTCTGGACGAACTGGACCGCCGTGACGCCGAGACCGGCCTGGTTGTCACCCTCGCCGGCGGCGGCCTCGGCGCCGCCCTGCTCATAGAAAGAGTCTGATCGAGCGTTAGACCCCAAGCGGGTCTGACCGAGGGCAGGTGCCTACCCCTGGGCCACCATGTCCGCAAGCGCCGACCGCACCACCTTATTCATGGCGTTGCGCGGCAAAGCCTCCAGCACGACCAGCCGCTCCGGCCACTTGAACTTGGCCATCTGCCGCTCCTGGAAATGGGCAACCAGCCCCTCCAGCGTGATCGACGCCTCGGGCACTGGCACCACCACCGCACACACCTTCTCCCCCAGCGTGGCGTCCTCATAAGCACACACCGCGCCTTCCGCAATCTGCGGGTGCGACTGAATCACCTCATCCAACTCCTCCGGCGAGATCTTCACCCCGCCGCGCACGATGATGTCTTTACAGCGCCCGACAAACCGGTAGTACTGATTCTCCGGCCCCACAATTTCAAACAGATCGCCGGTGCGAAAAAAACCGTTTTCAAACGCCTCCGCGTTGTCCTCCGGACTCTCAAAGTAACCGTCAAAGACGCTGGGTCCGGCAATCAACAGCTCTCCGGATTTCCCAGGCTCGGTGATCGGATCGCGGGACTCCAGATCCACCAGCTCCGTCCGCTGCCGCTGCCCGGCGCGGTTTTTCCAGGAAAACTCCGGCCGCCCAAACCGCGGAAAGTAAAGCGCCCGCTCCCGCGGATCCGGCACGTCAGCCGGATTGCTGATCATGGCGGCCCCTTCGTTTGATCCATACAGGTTGATGATGTCGATGCCTGTGTGGGTTTTGAATCCGGCGACCATGTCCGGCGCCAGCGGCGCGCTTCCGGAGCCAATGGTCTTGAGTGAAGAAAGGTCAAACGGCGCCAGCAGCTCGTCCCGGCGCTGCAGCAGCAGGTTAAGCACCGCCGGCGGCGCCACGGTGTAGACCACCTTTTCCTGCGCGATCTGCTTCAGAAAAACCATCGGGTCAAACGGATGGTGCAGCACCAGCGTGCCGCGAATCTTGAGCCAGTAGTAAAGAAACCCACCGAGCGCCGCCATGTTGACGAAAGGAAACGGACACAGCATCACGTCGCCGTCCGAAAGGCCGATCGCATCCTCGCTGGCCAGGGTGGAAGACAGCCAGTGGTTGTGGCTCCGGGGCACCCCTTTAGGACGACCGGTGGTGCCGGAGGTCCAGCAGATGGTGTAAATGTCGTTAGCCGACTGGGTCAGCGACGCGAGGTACTCATCAGCGCCGTCGGGATCTGCGGAAAGTTCCTGACCGTCTTTTGTCAGCCGACAGGATGCTGCGCTCAGGTCAAAATCGAGCCGCTGGGTCTGCGTCGGCAAAGCAGCATGATTGGATTCGGCGAAGCTTGCTTCACCCAGGCTGGGGCAGGTGATGTACGCCTTGGGCCTGACCGTCTCCCCCACATGGCGCAGTTCGTGCTCCCGGTATTGGACGGCAACGGGGCTGACCACCAGGCCGAGTTGCGCCGCCGCGAGGTACGTCAGAATGATCTCAACCGTATTGGGCAGCTGCACCACAACCCGGTCGCCCTGCCGCAGCCCGGCGGCATACAGCTGCCGCGCCAGCAGCGCACAGGCCTCGTCGAGCTCAGCGTAGGTGAGGCGCTGGGGTGGTCCTCCGGTCAGCGCTTCCCGGTTTGCCGGATCCGCGAGCGCAACCGCGTCGGTTGCCTTTTGGACCGTCGATGTAAAAAGAGAACTGAGCGTTTCCGTTCCCCACCAGCCGGCGGATTCAAACTCAGCAACGCGATCAGGGTTTGCGGTCAATCGATGCATGGCTCAGCCCAGGCCTTTTCACGAGCCCAGATCTTAACCGAATGATCGAGTGGTGCCCCGACCAGGAGTCGAACCTGGGACCTACGGCTTAGGAGGCCGTCGCTCTATCCAGCTGAGCTACCGGGGCTTGCGAGGCACAATCTTACGACGAATTGGCGCGGCGTGCCGTGGAGCGATGCCTGTGAAAGACTAACCTGGAGCCTAGTCACTCGAGTGTGTTCGCCGATCGAAGTATTGGGCACAAAAGTCTATAAACTCACGGACTCGTGGCGTCGTATGTCTACTCTGGGGATAGACCGCAAACAACCCGATACTGCTTTCAACCTGTCCTGAAAGCACCTCCACGAGCTCGCCGCTGTCGAGTTGGTCAAGCACGAAAAACTCCGGAAGGATGGTGAGCCCCAGACCTTGCACGGCGAGGTCTCGAGCGATCTCTCCATTGTTGACAGTGACGTTTCCGGACACCGCGATCTTCTGACGCTTTCCATCGCGTTTCATAGGCCAACGGTTGGCAAAGCTGGCGACCGTATCAACAATGCAGTTGTGGTCTTTCAACTGACCAATCGTCATCGGAGTTCCCTCAGATGCCAGGTAGCGCGGGCTTGCAACAACGATAAGTCTGAATTGCCCCAGACCGCGGGCGATATGGGAAGAATCGGGCAGGTCGCCAACCCGAAGAGCCAGGTCGTAGCCCTCATCGATCAGATCAACGAATCGATCGACGGCGAACAACTCAACGTCGATGCGTGGGAAGGCCAGCAAAAACTCTGGTAGCACTCGCCGGATGCATTCTTTTGCCAGGAAAACTGGCGCCGTCAGTCGGAGCGTACCGACGGGTTGAGACAAAGTCTCATTGGCCGTGCTCTTAAGTTGCTCGACGTCCCGCAATACCCTCTGGCATTCGGACAGGTAGTACGCTCCTTCTTCCGTCAACGAAACACTGCGCGTGGTTCGCTGAAGCAGACCGATCCCCAGCCAGCCTTCCAGTTCGATCACCTGTCGGCTGACCGATGAGGTCGACAGTCCGAGAGACCGAGCCGCTGGCGCAAATCCGCGGCGCCGGACCACCTCCCGGAATGCGGTCATGGATTTGATGACATCCAATTTATTGTCCCTTTTTTCGGGATAGTGATTTTCATATTAGACCCATTATCGTGCCTGAATCCACGATCTATAGTGGCATCGTGTCAGAGGATTCACCCACTGGCCGCCGCGGAAGCGCGGCCGACCTAGCGGTAACGGGAGCGACTCATCATGAAAAAAACTCTTTTGGCTTTTCTGGCTATCGGTGTGATCTGCAGCACTGCTGTGGCTACCGAAATCGAAACCAAGTCACTCGATGAGCTTTACGCTGACGCGCTCGCAGAGGGCGGCAACTTTGTCCTGCGGGCGGGCGGTGATAAGGCCGACCAGATTGACTACTACTTCGACAGATTCAAGGCGCGTTTTCCGAAGCTGAAGGTTGTGCACAGCGTCGATGTGAGTCTCAATCACGCGCCGCGCTACGACAACGCAAGAGCCGCCGGCGGAGAAACCGGAATTCCCGACGTCATCCAGTTTCAGACCCTGCACGACTTTGACTACTACGCCGACCGGGGGTTACTCGAACCCTACAAACCCAAAAACTGGGACAAGGTCTTCCCCGACCACAAGGATCCCCACGGGCGCTGGACCAGTGTCTACGGCGTCACCTTCAGTAACTACGTCAACATCGACATGGTCGATGATGCGCCGAGGGATGCGCTGGACTACCTGGATCCGAAGCTCAAGGGAAAAATCATCCTGACCTATCCCCACGACGATGATGCGGTTTTGTATCAGTTTTGGAATCTGAAGGAAAAATACGGGTGGGAGTATCTGGAGCGGCTGCTGGAAAACGAACCGGTGTGGGTGCGAGGGACGGCCATGCCCTACATCGCTATCAACAACGGCTGGTATGCCGCGAGCTTCACGACGTTTTGGGCTTTTGAGTCAGGGCCTGCCAGCAAGACGCAGTTTCTGCTGCCGGAAGAAGACTTCTTTCTGACCTGGTTTCAAACCGCAGCCATCCCGACGCAGGCTAAGCACAAAGCGGCCGCAAAGCTCTATCTCAATTGGATGCTCTCAGACGAAATGCAGAGCACATGGGTGCAGTTTCCGGTTCGCTTCGACATTGAAGCTCCGGCCGGTTATCAGTCCGTCCTACACCACAACACCTCTCCTGGGGACTTTCGGCGTTTCATGATGAAGCGCGCGACGTTGGAACGATTTCGTCTCCAGATGCGCCAGCTAATCGGCGAAGCCCAGGGACCAACACCGGTCGACCTCAACTACGGCACAAGGCCAGGGCCGGCAAGCGCGGCCGATCAATAGCCCGGGCGGTACGGGACCAATACCGGCGCGATTTACAGATCCGAATTGGATATCCAGGAGACATCGATGCCACGCAAGCTAAACCTGAAACATCGACCAGGCAGCAGGCCAAAAACGACCAACCAACTTCCCCACTCGCAACTTGACCAGCATGGACCCGACTCGGTGATCGATAAGCTCCACGATTGGGCGTTTTCCCTGTCGGGCGTGGAGAATCGGAGCAGTCGCATATCTGTTCCGGGTGCCCGTGCTTTGGTGATGCACGCGAGCATCGAGTGCAATCAGGATGCGTTTATGATCGATCGGGAGTTTGCGCATATTCATCCGCATCCGGACAGCGGAAGTATGCACGTCATGCTTGACCCCGAAGACGCGTCGGAAGTTGCTGACAAAGGCTGGGGTGAGGACCATTACCTCGTCACAGCAGGACGGCTTCCCAAGGGGCTTGTGATGGTCTTTTCTCCTCGTGATGATGTCGAGCTGGATACGATCAAGCAGATCGTCAGGCGTTCTTACAACTACGCTGTGGAAAGACGCGATTAGAAACTGCGGCAAACGATTGAGCGTTCGTATCCTGGTCTGGCCGCTTTAGCCCCAACATCGTCGTGATTCCAGGCACAACCTCCGTCGCCCACCTGGAACAAAACGTTCGAGCCTGGGATCACATTTAGCCAAGGCCCGCGGGATCGGTACACTTTGCCGATGGAGACAACGCATACCGAAGAAAAGGATGGCGCCGTGGGCCGGGTTGTTGGCCTCTGGCGCTATCCCGTTAAATCCATGGGCGCCGAGCCGCTGGAGCAGGTCGAGGTGTCCTGGCATGGCCTGGTGGGGGACCGGCGCTGGGCGTTTGTCAGGCCCAACTCAGCGCGCAGCGGTTTTCCCTGGTTCACGATTCGCCAGCGGACCGATATGAGTCGCTACGTGCCGTCGTTTATCGATCCGCAAAAGCCGGACACTTCACGCACCGTGGTGACCACGCCGGGCGGCAGTGTTTATGACATTGCCGATGAGGCGCTTGGGCAGGAGCTCAGCGAAAACGGCGTGCGTTTGATCAAACAGAGCCGGGGTGTTTTCGACACGTTTCCCCTATCTCTGATCACAACGCAGACCGTCGCCCGGCTGGGCGAAATGGTTGGTCAGTCGCTCGACGTGCAGCGCTTTCGCCCAAACATCCTCGTGGAAGCGGCCGAAGACACGCCGTTCATTGAAGACACCTGGGTGGGTCACACGCTGCGGCTGGGGGATGTGCGCATGCGGGTGGACCAGCGGGATGGACGCTGCGTGGTGATCACCGTTGACCCCGATACCGGCGAGCGAAGCCCGGAGATTCTGCGGACCGTCGAGAGCCAGCGCGAGGGTTGCCTCGGCGTCTACGGCAGCACCGTGACCCCCGGTCACGTGCGGCTGAACAGTTCGGTGGCTCTGGCAGACTAGGGGAAAACCTGCGGCAGAATCTCGTCGTGCCGTGCCGGGGTTCCCGGCGCAAGGCGGATGGCGTCCTGTGTGATGGTCGGGTCAGCCCCCGGGTGCGGGTGCCAGACGGCGTCGTCGCCCAGCCAGCGGGTAGAGATGGCAGCGCGGCGCTCGGTTGCGGAGCTGTTGCCCGGCGCCCAGTGGAGCAGCCAGGCCGAGAACACCACGGCGTCGCCGGCTTTCATATCCCAGCCGATGATGTCGTGGGCCGGGCGGTTGCTTTCGATATCCGGCACCGGTTCCCCTTCCGCCTCGTTGATCCAGTCGGCCGGATGCTCCTCCCGTTTTCCGAACAGCTCCGGCAGGTAGTACTTTCCGTCGGCATGGGAGCCGCGCACAAACTCCATCGCGCTCTGTTCGATGGTGGCGTCGGTCAGCGCCAGCCAAACGGAACAGATCTGTTTGCCGAGAAACGGCCAATAGGGCACGTCCTGATGCCAGGGGGTGGCGGCGCTGGTGCCCGGTTCTTTAACCAGCAGGTGATCGAAATAGAAGCGAACCGCGGAGCTCCGCATGGCCTGCGCTGCCAGCTGGCCGACACCGGACTCAAACACAAAAGCTCGTATCTCGGCGTTTTGCCGCCACTGGTAGCGGTCGGTAAACAGGCGGTTGGTTTTGGCACCCGGATTGGCGTCGTTTACCCAGCGGCTGGGCTTTTCCATTTGGGCGTCGATCACGCGATGAATGCGGTCGACCCAAGCGGGATCTACCGCCTGGGGGATTCGGATAACGCCGTCTTTCTCAAAGCGACGGACTTCGCCTTCGGACAGTTTTCGGGTCACGGTCCTGCCCCGTGATCGGATACCTACTCTGTTTTAGCAGCATCCCTGGCACTTCCGCCAGCCTCGACGGCTCCGCCGGTGGGCGGCGCAATGGGCGAAACAAAGCCTTCGGGCTTGATCACAAACACTGATCTGGAGATGTCGTTGAGTACCACCTCCGCGGTGTTGCCGATCAACAGTCCCGGGATTCCGGAGCGGGCCATGGTGGCCATGACGAGGGTCTGAACCTCCAGGCGGTCAGCCTGTGCAGGGATCACGACTTCCGGCATTCCCCGCTCGAGATGAAGATGCATTTGACCGGCCCGCTCGACAAACGGGGCGGTTATGCGTTCCAGCGCCTCCCGGTGCCGCTGCTCGACCGCTTCGATCACCGCCGGGTCCTGGGGTACCGGCAACCGCATCCAGCTCAAGTTTCGGCTGAGCCTTTCGCTGGCCGGTGACCAGGCGTTCAGCACGTGCAGCGGCTCGCCCATAAAACGCGCCAGATCTGCGGCGGTGCGCAGTATCTCTTCGTTCAATCGCTGCTCCGCCTCGCCCTTCACCACCGGATCGATGGCAGCCATGATGCCGCCGACCGCCGGTCGGTCCGGATCAACGATCCACACCGGGCAGGGACACTTGCGGAGCAGATGCAAGGCGGTGCTGCCAAAAATGAGGTGTCTGCCTACGTCCATACCACGAGCGGTTTTGATCACCAGATCGTGCTGATGTTCGTAAACGTGGTGGATGATCGCGAGGAAGGTTTTGCCAAAGCGAAGCTGCGCCTTCGCGTTTAGCCCTTCGGTTGCCAGCTCCGCTTCCAGGCGATGAAGATGGCTCTCGATTTCTTGCGTCAGCTCGGGCAAAAATTCCCGGCTGGTTTCGAGGTCCAGCTCATCTTCCTGAGGCCACAGGACGGTGATTGAGGCCCCGTTTTGATGAGCGATGGCTGCAGCCTGGGAAAGGGCTGGGTCGTTGCGGTCAATGGTGCGCGGGACGACCAGGATATTGCGAAATGTGTTCACTCGGTTACCTGTTTCCTAGTGGAGTTACGGACAGGAGCTATCCGCCGACTCATGCGCTCTCATAGTCTGGCAACCTCCGATTATTCGAGATAATCATCAACAGAAGATGAAGGCAAATTTCACACAGGCTTAACGCAGCCAGGAGACAGTCGCAGGTGTCAACCTGGGTCTACAGCGGGGTGCAGGCCGGCGGCGCGCCTTTTTGCAGGCCGCCCGTCTGCTGCTCGAAACCGTTCGCAAAGATTACGCCGCTCGGCAGCAGCGCCACGTCGCAGGGTGTGGTTTCGTTTTGCTCGAGATCAAACTGGATTTCCTGCGTCTCATAGCCATCGCGAATGACGCTGGCGGTGCCGCCGGAAATCACCGTGGCGAGGCCCGAAAAACTACCGCTGCCCGGCGCGCTGTAGGCGGTGAGGCCGACGTTGCTGCCGATCACCGCCGCCAGTGGGATAGGCTGACTGGACAGGGCGTCGGTGATGGTGCCCGCCAGCGTCCCGCCCTGGAAGCCAATCCCGGGACCAATCTGGAGGCCGAAGCCGGCATCCTGCGGCAGGCAGTAGAGCTCCCGGTCGTCAATATCGCCACCGTTGATAAAGAGCATTTCGTTACGGCACTGAGTGATCTGGATGGCGTAGTCCGCCTCGGCGCGGAAGAAAAAGGAAATTGGCAGAGAAGTTTCTTCGATGCAGCCCTGTTCGATCGGCTCCAGCGATCCGGGCGCCCCTTCGGGCGGGCCGATCTCGACCAGGCCCGCGCGCTGGATCTCATAGAAGCGATAGAACAGGCCGGCGCCCTCAAACGGTTCGGCGGTAGTCATCAATATGCCGTCTCCCGGCGAGGTACTCGGAAAGGTGAATTCGTAGACGGCGCCATCGTTGGGAAAATCAAAGCCGCGAAAGAAAAACCACTCCTCATCGTCCGCCGAGTCGAAATTGAGCGGCAACGCCTCCTGATAGGGCGTGATGGGTGTTGCTTCGGCAAAGCTGTTGTTCGGCTCAAAGGCATCTGGCGCCGGCGGGGTGACGCCGTCGCAGAAATCTGCGTCGGTACCGGCTCCGGCAGAGGCGGCGGCGGCAGCCAGGCCGGCGATGGCGAACCAGGTTTGGGTTCGCAGAACAGGGCGGGACATGCAGGATCCTTGAGCGTCGATGTGTGCTGCTCAGTTTAGCGTCTGTTGCGGCTGATACTTCATGGTTCAAAACTGTCCGCAAAAAGCTTACCCCGCGGCGTGGCCTCAAGATCCAGAACCAGGGGCTCAAACGCCGGCGGCTGCGCGCTGATCACCGCTTCCTGGATTTCAAAGTCTGGAGACTCGATCGACAGCGCGTGCTCGATGTTGGCCGTGAGTACCAGCTGGTATTCCCCATCCGCCGGATCCGAGAAGCTGCTCTCACCGTTGCTGCTGCGGAGAAACGCGCCCACCGGAGCGCCGGTGCTGGCCGTGGAAACCCGGCCGGTCAGTGTATTGATCTGGGCTGTGGAGAAATCCCGGAACCGTGTCACCGTCAGGTCGAACTGGTAGCGCAGGGGGGCGGTGCCGTCGCACCGCACGATGCGGTAGAGCACCAGGTCCCGCAGCGCGATGTCATCGATGCTGGTCTCGGAAATGTTGCCGCCGGGACCTGTGCAGTCGCCATAGCGCACCAGGGGAGTCGCGCCGGGATCGGTAAAACGGCTACCGGAATGACCCTCTACGCGCACGTGAAAGGTGGGGTCATCGCTCGTGATCGCGATAGAAAAATCCCGGTTGGCCCGATGATTGTGATAGACCCAGTCTTCGTCCTGGCCGTTGTGGAACGTGTGCTGCTGGGTGTAACGCACGCCGGCCTGACTGCGATAAAGATCCAGTGTGCTGGCGGTGTTTGGCGCATCGTCAGCCTCGAACTGGTCCAGCGGCAGGTTCTGGCGTTCGGCGGTGCCGGTAAACACCCTTGAGAAAAACTCATTCCCGTCCTGCGGGTCCGTGAGTTCGCGAAAAGAAACCTGGGCGAAGGGGGTAGCGGACCAGACGCCAAAAAAGGAGACCAGCTCCGCGTCCGGTGGCCGACTTTCCAGTGGGCCGTAGTCGATGGTGTCGATCACGTCGCCAACCGGGCAATCTGCGCCCGCGGAAAACGTGCTTGCGCAAAGGGTCACGCGAAAGTCTGAGTCGATGGCAAACCCGTTGCGGTTCGGATGGCCGGCGCCGGCCTCCTCCAATTGGATCCCCAGACTGGTAACCGGGCTGGCCACCTGCAGGTCGAACGACTCCTGCCCGTTGATTGCCAATTCGAACGGGTCCGGCAGCCCGACGGTCCACGCGGCAAAATTCAGGGTAGAGGGCGGCAGAGCAAGAAATGTGATGGTCCCCACCGTTTGCGTGGCCGCGGAACCGGGACCGTCGGGCAGGGGCCCGGTCACGTCCGAGGCGCCGGTGGCCGCCACAAACTCCGCCTGGTCAAAGTACACAAACGTTGTGGGTTCAAACTGCGCGATGGCGACGCCGGTGGGCAATCCCAGGAGAGCAGGTAGCAGCGTCATCAGCGGGCCTTTCATGCCCCCATGCTAGAGCACGCGTCACAGCCCGCCAAGCCAACGGCCGGGCCGGCTATCGGGCGCCCGGTAGCAGCCTTGCCACCCCTCAACCCTTTGATAAGCTGATGGTGAAACGGCTCGGTATACCTGTTATGACTTATTTGCCTTTGTATCTGGCGACACTGATCTCATCCGCCGCAGCGCCGGCGAAAAGTGACGTGAATGACGCTGTAAAAATGCCGGCTCCAGACTCGAGCCGCTGGATCGTCCTGTCCCTGGAAGGCAAAACGCCGGCGCAGGCCAAATCCCAGGCCGTTGCCGCCGCCAGGGTGCAGGTCAAACCGGCGCCGGCGTCGCCGCCGCTGGTGGCCACGATCACGCCGGAGGGCGCGGTGGTGCTGCATCACGGCGACGCCCAGGTCGAAGCTCAGATCAAACCTGACGTGAAGCCCGAATGAGGCGCTGGTTTGCCGCTGCGGCGCTGACGCTTCCCGCGCTGGTTGCCGCGCAGACCGCGGTGTCGCCCCAGGGCAGTGTCGATATCAACCTGCCGACGGTGGCCGCCGGCAGCGTGGGGATCGACCCGGCCTTTGTGCTGGATGTGCCGGCCGGTACACGATCCTTGCGCATCGAGCTGGATGGCCTGGGTAATCCCCGGGACCTGGACCTGTTTCTTCGCATCGGCAGCCCGTTTCCCGACGACATCAACACCTTCAACGACTTCAGCAACTCGGCGGATTTTGTCTCCCAGAGCCTGTTTGAGAACGAGTCGATCACGCTGGGCGAATACTCCCGACCGGACCTGGCGGGGCAGCGCATATTCATCGGCTTTGCCGCGTTTGAAGGTGCCGCCAGCGCGGCCCGGCTGACGGTGGATGCCTCCCCCCAGCCCGTGGACCAAGTGCCGATTGTGATCGACTTCGACAACACGCCCAACACGCCCAACTGCGATACCTCACCGTGGAACGACACCACCGCCTTTAGCCCGGTCGGTGGCAACAATGCCACCACACTCGGCGAAGCCCGCCGCAACGCCATGCGGGAGGCGGCCCGGTTGCTTTCCCAGGAGCTTTACGGGCCGGTGATGGTCACCATTCAGGCCTGCTGGGATAACCTTGGCGGTTCAGCCAACTCGGCCGTTCTTGCCGGAGCGCGCGGCAATCAGCTGGTCGCGAACACACCGGGGCTGCCGGACAATCTGTTTTTCATCCAGGCGGCGGTCACCCGCCGGGCCGGCACCTCCCTCAGTGGCCTGCTGGGTGGTGACCAAACCGGGACACCGGACATTTTCATCGAGTTCAACGCCGACATCGACGGCAGTACGGCCCTGGGCAGCCGCGTGTTTTACTACGGCTTGAACGGGGCCGGGAACACGAACAATGACTCCGACTTTGTTTCCGTCGCCCTGCACGAAATCACCCACGGCATGGGGTTTGTCTCCACCATTAATGGGGACGGTAGCCTGACGGGCAGCCTGCCGGACGTGTTTACCGCCAACCTGATCGACAACCGCAACGGCGAGGCCATCTCCCTCATCGACTCAACCGTCGGAGACGATCAGCGCCTGGACACGATCACCTCCGTCAGCGGTCTTCAGTGGTCCGGACCGGAGTCTTCGATCTCCGAGCGTAATCTGCAGGCCACCAGTAGCGATGCCTACGTGGTCATGAATGCGCCGCTGACCTATCAGCCCGGCTCGTCCGTTTCCCACGTTGCGCAAAACTACTGCGAGCTGATGACCGCCAACACCTCCGTCTGCGTCGACTCGCCGTTCCGGCAGCTTGCGCTGTCGCGCCCCATGCTCAACGAGGTGGGCTGGGCGCCCGGGCCAGACCGGCCGGTCTATGTCGGCCTGATGTTTGACCGGTCCCGCAACGGTCACGGCTTTGAGCTCACGCTGGGCGGCCAGGACGCGGACGGCAACGACGTTTACGTGCTCACCTTTTACTCGTTCGAAACGCTGGGCCGCGCCCCGGAGTGGTTCCAGGCGATTGGCACGGTGGAGAACGGCGTCTTTTCCGGCCAGCGCAATGCAGACCGGATCGGATTTGCCCAGTTCCTGTTTGACGATGCCCGCACCCCTCCGCAGCAGGCCAACCCGGACGAGCCGGGCCAGGTGGTGCTGAACTTCAACCGGCCGGAAACCCTGGCGGCCTGCAACGATGGGGTGGACCGCAGCGGCGTGGCCAATCTGGCGGTGCTGCAGTTTGTACTCAGCGGCCAGGTGGACGAATGGTGCGTGGAGGCGCTGACGCTGCTGAGCAGCCGGCCGGCCAGCGACTTTGGGGGCCTGTGGTTTGCCGGTCAGGAAGATCAGGGCTGGGGTTTTACGCTTGAGAACATCGATAACGGCGATGCCACCACCACCTTGTTTGTGCTGCTCTACGTGTACGCAGCCGACGGTACCCCGGTCTGGTTTTTTGGCCTGGAGACGTTTTCCAGCCTGGCCGGACCGCTGGAGTTTGAGATGTTCCAGCGCACCGGATTTCCCCGGCTGGCGGTCAACGGCAACCTGGAGGACGAGGTGGCTGGAAGCATGAGTCTCACGCTCGCCCAGCCTTCCATGGACCTAAGCGCCGGCAATCGCGCCACCGTCAACGTGACCTATCAGGGCGCGGAGGGCGGCGACTGGGTACGGGCCGACGTGCCGATTCAGCGCCTGTCGCTCGAGCGGACCGATCGTTGACCGGGCTTAATGGTCAGAACTCCGTTAGCTTTTCATCAGGACCTTTTGTGGCACAGCGCCTAGACTTCAGACTGCAGTGAGCGGCGAGGAATGGATCTCATGAAATACCGACAAGTCTGTCTCTGCGTTACGGCCATCCTGATCGCGGCGGCAGTAGCCGGCCCCGGCGCGGCGCAGCAGTCGAGCGGCGGCGAGTTCACCATCACCCGCAGCGTGATTGCCGGCGGCGGCGGCAATCAGTCCGGTGGCGAATTTGCCGTGACCGGCGTTACCGGTCAGGCGGCGGTGGGGCAGTCCGAGGGCGGCGAGTTTTCCCTCAAGGGCGGTTTTTTCGCCAGCGACGTGCAGCCCTTGAGCGGCGAAATCTTCCTGGACGGTTTCGAGGCACGCTGACCCACCCAGGGCTCCGTGACGCCTGTCCCTTGACGAACCGGATGGCTCACCCCAATCTCTTGGAAATGACCAAGCTATCCGCTTTACTGCTCCTTTTGGCCCTTCCGGGGCTCGCTGCCGCTGACGTGCCGGCCGCGCCCCCGCTGGATCAGGGCACCCGCGACTACGTTCGATTCAAAGAAGCGGGCGGGCAGCCGGACGCGCTGGAGGTATCTATCGTGGGGTTTGCCCCGGCCGCCGGCGGATCTGGACCGGAGTATCGGGTTGACCTGGTGAGCGCGGTGCACGTCGGTGACGATTCCTACTACCAATACCTGAATGAGCGTCTGAAAAAGTACGACGTGGTGCTCTATGAGCTGGTAGCTCCCCAGGGTACTCGCGTGCCGAAGGGCGGTTTTGATCCGGACCGGGAAAACAAAAGCTTCGCCGCCCGACTCCAGGGCGGCATGAAAGACGTGCTTGAGCTGAGCTACCAGCTGGAGCAGGTGGACTACTCGCCGAAGCACTTTGTCCACGCAGACCTAAGCCCGGAGGAGTTTGACGCCTCCATGAAGTCCCGCGGCGAGTCTTTCTTTCAGCTGCTGCTTAACGCCTGGCTGACGGGTCTTGCCTATCCGCAGCAGTCGATGGCGGTGTCTGACTTTGATCTCATCGCGGCCCTTTTTTCTGACGACCGACCGCGCCGTCTCAAAATCCTGATGGCGCGGCAGTTTCATCATATGGACCAGATGATGCGGCTGCTGGACGGTGGCGAACAGGGCTCCACCCTGATTTCCGTCCGCAATCAGCGTGCGTTGGACGTGCTGCGGGAGCAGATCGGCAAAGGCCACCAGCGCATTGCGATCTTCTACGGCGCCGGCCACATGATGGATCTGGCGGATCGCCTGGAAACCGACTTTCAGCTGCGCGCGGTGGAACAAACCTGGGTGAACGCCTGGGATCTGAAACCCTAAATCCGTTTCACGGCGCGTGGACATACGTATAGACGCGCTCCACATCCATAACACTACCTCTTGATTCAAGTATCTCCAGACTCCCTGTCCCTGCGATCGAGGGTTTAGCCCTGGCCGCGTTCATTTTTCTTTTGGAGAGGCTTCATGAAGAATCGTTTGATCACCGCCAGCCTGCTGGCGCTGGCCACCACGCTGCCCGCTCAGGCACAGGTGCGGGCCGTCGTTGGGCACTTTGCCCCGTTTGCAGACACGCTGGAAGGCACCGCGGTGGATATCGCCGTGAACGGTACCGTGGCACTGGAAGGTGTGCAGTACGGTCAGTTCACCGACTACCTCGAGCTTGGCCCCGCCGGCAACTATCTGGTTGAGATTACTCCGGTTGGCGCCACCGACCCGGCCATCACCTTTGAAGGTGATCTGGCCGACGGCGACTTCACCTTGCTGGCCGGCGGCGACGCCACCCGGCAGCCGCTGCAGCTGCTGGCGCTGGCGGACGACAACACCGCTCCTGCGGCCGGCAACATCCGCCTTCGCGTGGTCCACAATGCCCCGTTTGCCGACACGCTGGAAGGCACCAACGTGTCCATCCGCACCGGCGGCGGCGACGTGGTCGCCGGCCTGAACCCGGTGCCCTTTGGCGTGGCCAGCGGATACCTCGAGCTGCCCGCCGGCACCTACGATCTGAAAGTGGCCTCTCCCGACGGCAGCGCCAACTTCATCGACCCGCTGCCGGTGGACCTGGCGGACGGCACCATCGTGACGGTGGTTGCCACCGGCAACGGCGTTGAGCAGCCGCTGAGCATCTTCGCTCTGCCGGTGGGCGAACTCCCGACCCGCGTGCCGGTGGATTCCACCGCCACGGGTCTGTTTGCTGATCCAAACGCGCTGGGGCAAGGTGCCCAGGTGCAGGCCTACCCGCGCCAGAACCGCGTGCTGGGTTTTGTGTACACCTTCGACACGGCCGGCCAGGAGCAGGCGTGGTATCACTTCGATTCCTGCAACTCCGCACCGGGTGAAGACGCGTGCGCTACGCCTGGCGGTTTTGACGGGGTGACCGCTGACGTGACCATCTACCGGTCCACCGGCGGTGTGTTCAACGCGCCCGACGCCACCACGCTGATCCAGGAAGGCACCGGCACCATCACCTTCACCGGGTGTGACAGCTTTGATCTGGTCGGCGACTTCGGTAACGGCGAAGGCACGGTCACACTGGCTTACGATCGCCTCGGTGACCGGCTGGCCTGCACCTCCGCGCTGGCCGAGTAATCGTTAGAAACGGGTCCGTAGGACTCGTTGCAAGACTGGGTCAGACCTCGCGTCTGGCCCGCACAAAGAGCTGGCGGCCCCGGGCAACGGGCATCGGATCGCCGCCTTACCATGAGGGTCAGACCTCCGGGTCTGGCCTTTTTTTGTGCGTTATTGGGCTGGCTTACCCCTGACCGTCCAGTCGTTTCTGGTAGTCGCGGACGTAATCAGGGGTGGGTCGATCGCAGATCTCGTCGGCAGCCGGTTGGCCGGCCCGCATCGCCAGGGGAATCACGCCGGCCCACACCGGCCAGGTCAGGTCCTTCTCCAGGTCCTCCGGCGGGCCCTGGCGCACTTTGACACTCGCCTCGTCAAGGTCCATCGCAAGCACGTGTGTAGCCCCAAGCTCACGATCGGTGGGTAACCGGGCCTCCGCCCAGCGCCCGGGAATCAGATGCTCGGTCAGGCGCTTGAGCGCATCCCGCTTGTCTTCAGGGTCGGTCACCGGCTGCGCCATCCCCAGCGCCACCAGCGACCGGTAGTTCATGGAGGACTCAAACACGGAGCGGGCCAGCACCAGGCCGTCGCTATGGGTGACGGTGATGCAAACCGGGGTCCCCTCCGCCATGGCATTGAGGGTGCGCGAGGCGATGGAGCCGTGCACCAGCAGCTGATTTTCCCGCCGGGCGAGGGCGGTGGGCACCACCAGGGGTTGCCCGGATTCAAGCGTGATGCCCACGTGGGCAATGAGGGCCTGGTCGATGATGGACCAGGCCAGCGAGCGATCGTAGCTGGCGCGATCCGGGATGCGTTTCAGCGTGGTTTGCGGCGTCTGTTTCAGCTCGGCCATGCCGGCTCCCTTCGGCAATCAGGTCGCCAGCAGATTACCGCCCGGGAGCGGGGGAGAAACAGCTACAGTTTGGCCTTTTTTTGACCGATCTAATTGACTTGCTTGGAGCAAGCAAATATAAGTAGGTCATGCCAGAGGTGATTGATCAAATGGGCCGGTCTGTCCAGGTCCCGGCGCGACCCCACCGCCTCGTGTCGCTGGTGCCGTCGCAAACCGAACTGCTGTTCTCGCTGGGCCTTCAGGACCGGCTGGCGGGCCTCACCCGCTACTGCCTGCATCCCGAGCAGGCGCGCAGTCAGGTGTCGGTGATCGGCGGCACCAAGCGCATCAAGCCGGAGAAGGTGGCCGCCGTGCAGCCGGATCTCATCATCGGCAACAAGGAAGAAAACGACCGGGAGTCCATTGCGGCGCTGGAGGGGTCCTGCGCCACCTGGATGAGTGACATCGAAACCTTTGCCGACGCCCTGGACATGATCCGCTGCGTCGGGGAGCTGACCCAGACCGACGCCGCGGCGCGGGAACTGGTTGCCCACATTCAGGCAGCCTGGAAGGATCTGCCGGACGCCGGCGGGCAGTCGGTGGCTTACCTGATCTGGCAAAAGCCCCACATGGCTGTCGGCAGCCAGACGTTTATCCACAGCGTTTTTGAGCAACTCAATCTCAGGAACGTTTTTGCCGACCGGCCGCGCTATCCGGAGATCACGCTTGAGGAGCTGCGGGAACGCAAGCCCGATTGGGTACTGCTCAGCTCTGAGCCATTTCCCTTTACCGATCGGCATGTTGATGAGTTTCGCGAGGCGCTGCCCGGCAGTTCCACCACGCTGGTGGATGGGGAGATGTTCTCCTGGTACGGCAGCCGGCTGGCGCTGGCGCCGGACTACTTTCACGAGCTGCTGCCCACGCTGCTGCGCAGGGCTGCCTGATGTCCGAACTGGCTCGTAAAACCCACGCGGAGCGCACCGATCTGTCCGACCGGCTGATGCTGGACGCGGCAATCTCCATGATCGTGGAACGGGGCACCGACCGCACCACCCTGAAAGAGGTGGGCGAACATGCCGGCTACAGCCGCGGCCTTGCCGGCTATCGCTTTGGCTCCAAGGCAGGCCTATTTGAGGCAATAGTCCGCTCGGTGGGAGAAAAGTGGCTCGCAGAACTCAAGCGCGTGACGCAGGGCAAATGTGGCCTCGCCGCGATCAACGCGGCGGTGGATGAACACTGCCGGGTCTGCCTCGAGGCTTCTGACACGGTGCGGGCTTTCTACATTCTCTGGTTTGAGTCGATTGGCGTGCAGTCGCCGGTGAAGGCCGTGATCCACGGCATTCATGAACGGCGGCGGCGGGACGTTATTCAATGGGTGGAGCAGTCCGACTACGCCGGGCCCGCCACCGCGGCGGCCATCGCGGATCAGTTCAACGCGGCGGTCCTGGGCATCGTTTACTACTGGCTGGCCAACCCGGATAACCGCCGCAGCACCATCGCTCAGCACAACGAACTCAAGGCCAACATGGCCCTCTACTTTGCAGGAGACAGCGCATGAGTCAGGCGACCGCGCTTACCCCGGAAACTGCAGCGGCGCAGACGCCGCTGCGCTTTGTGACTGCCGCCAGCCTGTTTGACGGGCATGACGCATCCATCAACATCATGCGACGGATCCTGCAGGGTTCCGGCGCCGAGGTGATCCACCTGGCCCACAACCGGTCGGTGCACGAGGTGGTGCAGGCGGCGCTGCAGGAGGACGTACACGGCATTGCCATCAGCTCCTACCAGGGTGGCCATGTGGAGTACTTCAAATATCTCGTTGACCAGCTGAAAGAAAACGGCGCGGAGCACATTCAGGTGTTCGGCGGCGGCGGCGGGGTCATCGTGTATGACGAGATCAAGGAGCTGGAGGCCTACGGTGTCACGCGGATTTATTCGCCTCACACCGGCCAGCAGCTCGGTCTGCAGGGCATGATCGACGATATGCTGAAGCACTGCCGGGAGGTCAGCAACGCGCCGGCGTTCAAGCCGCTCAGCGAAACAGACCTGTCTGATCCGGTGGCGCTGGCCCGGGCCATCAGCAAAGCGGAACTGGGCGCGCTGACCTCGGCGGATGAAAAGCTGCTGGCCGCCGGGAACGGCGGCTGCCCGGTGCTGGGTATCACCGGTACCGGCGGCGCCGGCAAGTCCTCGTTTACCGACGAACTGGTGCGTCGTTTCCGGCTGGACAGCGGTGATGACGTAAAAATTGCGGTGATCGCGATTGATCCGACACGTCGCAAAACCGGCGGTGCCCTGCTCGGCGACCGGATCCGCATGAACGCCATCTACCATCCCAACGTTTTCATGCGGTCTCTCGCCACCCGGGGGGCCACCGGCGAGGTGCCGGAGCAGCTGCGCAGCGTGATTGCGCTTGCGCAGCGGGCGGGCTACGACCTGGTGGTGGTGGAAACGCCGGGCATTGGCCAGGGCGACGCCGGCATCGTGCCCTACGTGGACGCTTCGCTATACGTCATGACGCCGGAGTTCGGCGCCCAGAGTCAGCTCGAGAAAATCGATATGCTCGACTACGCTGACGCGGTGGTGATCAACAAGTTTGATCGCAAAGGCAGCGACGACGCCTGGCGCGACGTCTGCAAGCAGGTGCAGCGCAACCAGGAAGCGTTCAGCACGCCGCCGGATCAGATGCCCGTGTTTGGGTCGATCGCTTCCCGCTTTAACGATGATGGCGTAACCGCCGCCTACCAGCATCTGCTGGGGGTCCTGCGGTACAAGGGCCTGCGCGACTATGCGTCGCTGCTGCCGGCGGCCGGCGTGCGTGTCTCGTCAGAAAAAACCATCATCGTGCCGGCCCAGCGCCAGCGCTATCTCGCCGAGATCGCCGAGACGGTGCGCACTTACCACGCCCAGACCCAGGCCCAGGCACAGCTGGCCCGGGAGCGCCAGCAGCTGCAGGCCGCGGTCCGCCTGCTGGGGGACGAGTCGCCGGACGCGATTGGCGGTCTGATCGAGGACCGGGCCCTGGCGCCGGACAATCAGAAACTTCTTGATGTGTGGCCAGCGACGGCCGAGGCCTACGCTGCCGACGAACTGGAGCAGAACGGCCGCAGCACTAAACTGGTAACGCAGAGCCTTTCCGGCAGCCGCATCCCGCGCGTCTCGCTGCCCCGGTACTCCGACGCCGGCGATTTGCTGAGCTGGCTCCGGGAAGAGAACCTGCCTGGGTTCTTCCCCTATACCGCCGGCGTGTTTCCTTTCAAGCGCGAGGGCGAAGATCCGGCCCGTATGTTTGCCGGGGAAGGGGACCCGTTCCGCACCAACCGCCGCTTTAAGAAACTGTCGGAGCACTCCACCGCCAAGCGCCTGTCCACTGCCTTTGACTCGGTCACGCTCTATGGCTGGGACCCGGATACTCGGCCCGATATCTACGGCAAGATCGGTAACTCCGGCGTGTCCATCGCCACGCTGGACGACATGAAAGCGCTGTTTGACGGGTTTGATCTCTGCGATCCGCTCACCTCCGTGTCCATGACCATCAACGGTCCGGCGCCGACCATTCTGGCGATGTTCCTCAACACCGCCATTGACCAGCAGCTGGAGAAATTTTCCAAGGACAACGGTCGGGCGCCGAGCGATGAGGAGGCACAGACGGTGCGCGCGGATGCGCTCAAGGCGGTGCGGGGCACCGTGCAGGCCGATATTCTCAAAGAGGATCAGGGGCAGAACACCTGCATCTTCTCCACCGAATTCAGTCTGCGGATGATGGGTGACATCCAGCAGTACTTTATTGATCACCAGGTGCGGAATTTTTACTCCGTATCCATTTCCGGCTATCACATCGCCGAAGCTGGAGCGAATCCCATCACCCAGCTTGCGCTGACCCTGTCCAACGGTTTTACCTTCGTTGAGACCTACCTTGCCCGGGGGATGCACATCGACGATTTTGCGCCGAACCTGTCTTTCTTCTTTTCCAACGGTATGGACCCGGAGTACACCGTGATGGGGCGCGTGGCGCGGCGCATCTGGGCCGTGGCGATGAAAGAAAAATATGGCGCCAACGCCCGCAGCCAGAAGCTGAAGTATCACATCCAGACCTCCGGCCGCTCGCTTCACGCGCAGGAGATGAACTTCAACGACATCCGCACCACGCTGCAGGCGCTGATTGCGGTCTACGACAACTGCAACAGCCTGCACACCAACGCGTTTGATGAAGCCATTACCACGCCGACAGAATCATCCGTGCGGCGGGCGCTGGCCATTCAGCTCATCATCGCCCGGGAGTTCGGTCTGGCGAAAAATGAAAATCCCAATCAGGGCGCATTCATCATTGAGGAGCTGACCGACCTGGTGGAGGAGGCCGTGCTAAGAGAGTTTGAGCGGATCTCCGAACGGGGTGGGGTGCTGGGGGCCATGGAGACGGGCTACCAGCGTGGGCGGATACAGGAAGAGTCGCTGCTCTATGAGCACAAGAAGCACGACGGCAGTCTGCCGATCATCGGCGTGAATACCTTCCTGCCGGATGAGCCGGAGGAGAACCCGATCATCGAGCTGGCCCGCTCCACGGAAGACGAAAAGCAGCGGCAGATTGACCGGCTGCAGGACTTTCAGGAGCGCCACGGCGACGAGAGCGAAGCCGCCTTGGAAGGGGTCCGCCAGGCGGTCATCAACGGCGAGAACGCCTTCGACGAGCTCATGGCCGCCGTCCGCTGCTGCTCCCTAGGCCAGATCACCGAAACCCTGTTCACCGTCGGCGGCCAATACCGCCGCTCCATGTAAAAACAGCGGCGAGCAGACCGGGGTCAGGTATGACCTTGCCGTAATGCTGGGTCACCCGATGAAATGTCAGTCGCGCTCGATGCGGTAGCGCACGGCGGCTTTGCTTTCGTCGCCGAGCTCGGTCTCGGCGGTCCAGGTGTCGGAAATGCGGTAGCGCAGGCGGATCAGGCGGATCGGCTCCAGCAGGTCAACGGTGTAGCCCACGTACAGCCGGGGCGAAATCTGTTTGCCGATAGCCAGCGCCAGGCCCCCAAGCTCCTGGGTGAGCGACACCTGGGGCAGCACGCCGCCATCGCCGACCCCCCGCAGCCGCCGGTTACCCTGGGTCAGCGCCAGGCTGAGGGCTGCCGCCGCCAGCTGGTCTGACTGGTTTTCATCCAACCCCCCGCTGGCCCGCTGGCCAAGCACAAGCAGGGCGAGCTGATCGGATTCGTTCATGGGTGGTTCGGATTCGAGTACCGCGGACAGGTTCGACGTGCGGCCGGTGACCCGCACGCCGACCCGGGTGTCGCCGACCTCCCGGTAAGCAAACAGGTCGATGCTTGGGTCGTTCAGCGGTGTTTCGGTGTAGACGAGCTGCCCCCGCTCAATCGTGAGCTGCTGACCAAACGCCCCGTAGGTGCCGGTGAGCCGCAGCTCGCCGCTGCCCAGCATCGGCTGCCCCGGCCGCTGGCGAACCCGCAGGGTGCCGTCGAGCTCTCCCTTCAGACCAAACCCCGTGACCGGAATCGCCTGCTCAAAAATCACCCGCACGTCGAGGCTGGTGTCGGTCCGGGTCGGTCGGGGCGTCTGTTCCGGGTCGTCCACAATGACCACGTCCGGACTTGCCTGCACGCCGCTTGCCGTTGAGGTGAGGGCGAGCAGCCCCCGGTTGACCACCACGTCGCCGGTCACCATCAGGGTCTGGGCCGACGCAAGCAGTTGGAGGTCCGGACTCGCTACAAGGCTCAATGCATCGCTGTCGCTGAGCAGCAGTTCGCTGCCTTCCAGCCGGCCGGCCACCTCTAGCGGTGCGGCAACCGACGCGGTGCCGGAGATTCGTGCCTCGCCCTGGCCGGAGCTGATCCGACCGGAAAACTCCCCCGCGCCGGCTTCCGGCAGCTCCAGCTCAAAGTTGATCACGGGCTCGATGTTCAGCGTGGGCACGCCCACCGCCGCATCGTCCAGCCGGAACGTGCCGGTCACCTGCGGCGCGGTCAGCGCGCCGCGGGCGGTCAGGTCCGCCCGGGCTGAGCCGCGGGAGATATTCAGACTGTTGGTGAGTGCAGAATAGGCGCTTAAGTCTTCGGCCAGCACCGTAGCCGCCAGGTCGATACCGGGCGATCCCAGCAGGTCGACCAACTCGCCGCTGGCCGCCAACTTGCCCTCCGGAAGCTGCGCCTGCGCTGTAAGCTCAGCCCGGTCAAAGGAACCGTCAACGGAAACGGACAGCTGCTGAACCCGCTGGGGATCCTGTGCACCTCCCGGCAGCGCCAGCGAGTGCAAGAACACAGATCCGGCCAGCGAATCGTCCGCTGCGTTGCGCGTCGCCGTGATTTCTCCTTTGAGTGGCCCCGAGAACTCAAGCCCCGCCGGCGCATCCGGCCACCATGGGCGCCAGGCCAGGTCCTCGGAGCGGGGCACATCCACCTCGCCGGTGAAGGCCCAGGCGCCCGGGCTGCGCCGCGCGCTGAAGCAGGCGGACAGGCCGGCGCCCTGCAGGCAGCTGCGAGGGATCGTCAGCGAGTCCGAGCTCAAATCACCGCTCCACGGCGCGGTGCCGCGCAGCGGTGCGGTGTTGGTCGGGGTCAGCTCGAGCTCCAGGCCGGCATAGCTGTACTCCCCGTCCACCCAGCGACCGCGTCCCTCGACGCTGGCCATGCCCCGTTGGCTCTCCACCATGCCCGAAAAGGTGTGCTCCCCGGGTGAGCCCTGAACGTCCAGCGTCATACCCTCGATCAGTTCTGCCCCAACCCGGGCATCGCCGGCGCTCGCCTTCAATTCGTCAGGGCCTAACTGCAGGTCCAGCCGAGCCACGGATGTGTTCTGATACTCAAGATCGACGGCCGACAACTCACCCAGGACAGCGTGCAGACCAGTCACCGGAATTTGCGGGTTCAGGCTCAGCTCCCCTTTTACCGCGCCGGCAAGATCAGGCCAGAACGCGCTCAGGCTCGCCACGTCGAGATCCGCGAGAAGCTCCGACGGTGATTTTAGATCCAGCGCCACGCGGTTGTCGGCGCCGGCGCTCAGCGTCAGCAGCGCCGACTGCGGTGCAGCGCCGGCAAGCACCACGTGCCCGTCCATGGCCAATTCGGAGCCCGCGGTTTGCAGTGAGGTCTCCACCCGGGTTTCGGCAACGCCATCGTTAAGCGCCGAGCGCGATCTCAGTTCTCCAGCAAGGGTGTCGTCGAGCCGCGGATCGATCAGCGCCAGGGGAAACGACACAAGAGTCAGATCCAGGTCAGCCTGCAGCTCGTCCAGCGCGATGATGCCGCCGCCGCTGAGCGACACGCCGGCACCTTCAACGCTTAGCTGCCGCAGGTCCAGCTGCCTGAAACCCTGGAGCTGCAGCCGACTTTGCAGGGCAAGCGGTTCCGCTGGCGCCCGGCCGTCGAGCTGCGCCGTCAGGTCCGCAGTCAGGGTCGCGTCCAGGGCGGTAAACGGTCCCGCAGCGGTCAGGGTGCCAGTCGCGGTCTGGTGGTCGGCGGCCACCTCAAACGTGATCTCGCCCGCCAGCAGTTCGCTCGCGCTGAGTCGCGCATTGACGTTTGTCGTAAGGCCGGGCGTGCTGGCTGCCGCCGCAACGGCCCAGTGAGGTGCCTCCCAGCGCAGCTCCAGCGGGTCCACCGTCAGCTGTTTTGGCCCCTGCCGTCCACGCAGCGAGCCGCTGGAGGCGAGCAGGTTCCCCTGCAGGCGCAGAGCGGCGGACTCATCCTCGGCGCTGAGTTCCA
Source organism: Pseudomonadota bacterium (assembly GCA_039195135.1). Classification (GTDB taxonomy): domain Bacteria; phylum Pseudomonadota; class Gammaproteobacteria; order Xanthomonadales; family SZUA-38; genus JANQOZ01. The sequence continues at coordinate 29,252 of JBCCVP010000010.1, forward strand.
GACTGAGGTCGTGCTCGAAGGGCGGCTCCGGAGCCAACGTCCCTGAGGTGCGGAGTTGACGTTCGTCGATCGTCACCTCGCCCCGGATGATGCGCCAGAGATCCCGCCCCAGGTCCAGCGACAGGGCAATGCTCTTAGCCTGAAAGGGTGTGCCGTCGCCGGCATGGACGGCCAGTGACGCTATGCTGCCCTGGGTCAGGGTCGCGGTGAACGGTAGTGCCAGAGACTCCGGCGGCGCTGCGGGAGGCGGTCCGGCCGGCTCCTCTGCCGGCGGAAGCTTAACCACTACCTCTCCGGCCGCTAGCTGCTGAATCTCCACCACCTTCCCCAGCAGCTGACCAGGCGACCAGTCCAGCGACAATTCGCTGGCGGTAAGTTCCACGCCCGCGGCGCGCAGCTCCAGATCCGAGACGCGAAGGCGGTTGAGCCGGCCATCCAGGGTTGCGTAGCTCAACTCAACGCCGGCGAGCTGGCGGGCGGCGGTAACCAGGAGCGAAAGGCCGGGGCGGGTATAGGCGAGGAACACCATCAGGAGCAGCAACAGCGCCGCGAATGCGCCGACGCCAAGGACCAGGCGGCGGATTTTTCTCACAGGTCCGGCCCGGCGGTGAAGTGCAATCGAAGCCCGTCGTCTTCCTCGTCCGACAGGGGGTAAGCCAGGTCCAGCCGCAGCGGCCCGATCGGCGTCAGCCAGCGCACGCCCAGGCCGGCCGCGTAGGCCACGTCGTCGGCGCCGGGGCCAAACGCGTTGCCCGCGTCCACAAACGCCGCCCAGCGGAACTTGCCTCGAAGCGGGCCGTCGATCTCCGCGCTGGCCACGCCCAGGTAGCGGCCCCCGCGAGGATCGCCGTTGGCATCGACCGGTCCCAGCGCTTCAAAGTCGAAGCCCCGAACGCTTTGGTCCCCACCGGCAAAAAACCGCAGCGAGGCCGGCACCTGACCGAATTCGCTGGCCCAGAGCGCGCCGGCCTCACCGCGCAGCAGCAGGCGGTAGTGGTCGCCCAGACTCATGATCAGCTTGGCATTGACATCGAGCCGCGCCAGGTTCGTATCCGACGCCACCGCTTCCGCGCCAACCTGGGCGATAGCGCTGGCGCGCCAGCCGTGCCGGGGAACCTCGCTCGCGGTGTCACCGGCGGTTCGCGACAGCTCAAAACTCCCGAGCAGGAGTGACACCGATTCATCCTCCTGGCCCACCTGGAAGTCTTCGAACAGATAAGTCAGACCATCGACCCGGCGCCAGGGCCCAAGCCGGGACAGGCGGCTGACGCCAAGCTGCACCGTATCCCGATCCGCGCTGTCGGTTTCCTCGTCGACGTAGTTCAGGGTGATCGCCAGCGACCGGTCCAGGTCGCTGGGGGAAGGGATATCCAGCCGGGCAGCGGCCAGGGAGCGGCGGCTGGCCAGCTCCAGCTGGAGCCGGCCCTGATAGCCCTGGCTGTTGAGCCAGCGCCGTTCGGCGCCGGCCTCCACGCCGGGGCCGGCATCGGTGGCGTAGAGCAGGCCCGCCTGATAAGCCGAGCGTTTGCGCGGCGTCAGCCGCACCTCCACCGGCACCTCGGCCTGCGCCGAATCCGGTTCCCCCAGCACCACCTCCACCGCTGCGAAATAGCCACTGCTGCGGAGGTTTTCGCTCAGCGTTTGCAGTTTCGTCTGGGAGAAAACCTCTCCTGACTTTAGATTGATGTACCGCTTTAGAAACTGCTGGTCCAGCGGGCTGTCGCTCAGGCGCACCTCGCTGATGCGAAACGGCGGGCCCGGGTCCCAGCGAAGCTTAATCTCCGCTCGCCGCTCGCGCCGGTGCACCCGCACCTCGGCATGGGTCAGGCGAGCGTTCAGATGGCCTCGGTTGAGCAGCCAGGTCTGAAAGTCCTGCTTTGCGCGCTCGTACTTCTGATGGTCCAGCACGTCGCCGGGCACGAAGGGAAATCGTTTCGCCGGCGAAAGCGCCGGGTCCGAGAATCCTACATCGATAGCGGTCACCCGAACCGGTTCGCCCGGCAGCAGGTCAACGCTCACGGCTCCGTCGGTCACATCGATCGTCAATTGAGCCTCGTAGTAACCGAACGGCTGCAGCGCTTTGGGGCCCTCGCTCACCAACCGGCGCAGCCAGAAGTCCAGCGCCCGTTCATCGGTGAGGGAGCGGATCCGGGCCGCAGGAGTTGTCGCCGCCAAGGCTTCGCGCTGCGCGGAGGTTCCACCGCTTACTGTGAGTTCTAACGCCTCGCGGGCCGGACTCAGCAGCAACGACAGGGCAAGAAATGCCCAGCGCACCGTCGTTCCCACATCCGTGTTGGTCTTATCGCCCATGACTTTAGGTCTGACTGCCGGAAAGGCTGAAGGTGCCTGCATTCGTCGCTATTCGCCGGTCGAATTCGGCTAAACTTTCCGCCTCAATCAGGAACGCCAGCATGCCATCATTTGACGTTGTATCGGAAGTTGATCATCACGAACTCACCAACGCGGTGGACCAGGCCAACCGGGAGGTGAGCACGCGCTTCGACTTCAAAGGCTCAGGTGCCCGCTTCGAACTGAAAGAGAACGTGATTGAGCTCACCGCCCAGGCGGAGTTTCAGCTGCAGCAGATGCTCGACATGCTGTACGGCAAGCTCGCCAAGCGGGGCATCGATACGGCTGCGCTGGAGCTGTCGGAGCCCATCGAAATGGCCAAGACGGCCACCCAGACGGCTACGGTGCGCGAAGGTATCGATACGCCGCTGGCCAAGAAGATGGTCAAGCTGATCAAAGACGCCAAGCTCAAGGTGCAGACCCAGATCCAGGGAGATCAGCTGCGGGTGACGGGCAAGAAGCGGGACGACCTGCAGACGGTGATCGGCATGCTGCGGGAAGCGGACCTTGAGATGCCGCTGCAATACAAGAACTTCCGGGACTGATCGTGCGGGCGGTCGGCTATAAAGAGAAGGGTCCGGTTTCGGTCGCGGACGCGCTAGTGGACTTCGAGCTGCCGGAGCCCGTACCGGGGCCCCGGGATCTGCTTGTCGAGGTAAAGGGGGTGTCCGTCAATCCGGTGGACATCAAGGTCCGGGCCCGCTTTGAGCCCGAGGACACACCGCGGATTCTGGGATTCGATGCCGCCGGCGTTGTCAAAGCTGTCGGGTCGGCGGTCGAGGGTTTTGCGCCCGGCGATGAAGTGTTCTACGCCGGCGATCTCAACCGGCCGGGCAGCAATGCCGAATGCCAGCTGGTGGATGAACGCATTGTCGGTCGCAAACCGGCCTCGCTGGGCTTTGCCGAAGCTGCGGGTCACCCGCTCACCTCAATCACCGCCTGGGAGATGCTGTTTGACTGTTTCGGCCTGCGGGAGGGCGAGGGTGCCGGCGATGCGCTGCTGGTGGTGGGTGGCGCCGGCGGCGTGGGCTCGATCCTGATTCAGCTGGCCAAGCAGCTCACCGGTCTTAAGGTGATCGCCACCGCTTCGCGACCGGACACGCAGGCCTGGGTGAAAAAAATGGGTGCGGATGAGGTGGTCAACCATCACCAGCCGCTGGACCAGGAGCTGGCGTCGCTTGGCGTGGCGCCCCGCTACGTGGCGGCACTGACCCATACGGACCGGCACTTTGCGGCGATCACCGAGGCGATTGCGCCGCGCGGCCACATCGCCCTGATCGATGATCCCCCGGAACTCAACATTCTCCCGCTCAAACCCAAAGCGGTCAGCGTCAGCTGGGAGTTTATGTTCACGCGGCCCATGTTCGCTACGGCTGACATCTCGGTGCAGCAGGCGCTGCTCAACCGCGTGGCGGCGCTGCTTGATGCGGGGCAGCTCCAGTCGATTGTCCAGCGTCAGGACGGCGCGCTAAACGCCAGCCGCCTGCAGGCCGCCCACGAGTTTCAGGCCAGCGGCACCGCCATCGGCAAAACGGTCCTTGACGGCCTAAGCGCCTGAAAGAGGCCCGGGATGGGTCAGACCCACTTGGGGTCTGACCCCCGAAAATGGCACGTCTCGCGGTCGAGCGCGAAAGCGAAGTTTCCGACGGATATCGTTCGAGCGTTGCTTTTGGCGATCAACATCCGTCGGAAACTAAACAGCAACGCTAGTTCTCTACCGCGGCACTTTCCAGGGTCAGACCCCAAGCGGGTCTGACCCGGAGTCCTCCCAGCGCTTTACCCCGGCGGCCACTTGACTATCCTTAGTGTACTAGTATACATAGTACACCTATGTTGCCGTTTTCGGTTTTGTTCAAACCCGGTGTGCCGGCCCACACCCAGGTCGCCTACGCCGCCCGCAAGGCCATCGTGGCCGGGCACCTGAAGCCTGGCGATCGATTTCCCTCGGTGCGGGTGCTCAGCCAGGAACTCAAAATCAATCCGAACACCGCGCACAAGGTCGTGGCCCGGCTGGTGGAAGAGGGGCTGCTGGAGGTGCGCCCTGGCGTTGGAACCCTGGTCAGCAGCAGCACCCAGGTCAGCGAGGCTGAACGGCAGAAATTACTGGGAGACCCGCTGGAGCAGGTGGTGGTAGCGGCGCGACAGATGAACCTGTCGCTGGATGAGGTGCAGGCGGCGCTTACCCGGCACTGGTCGCGGCTCGATCCGGACACGAAAAGCAAAGGAGATTGACCTATGGCAGATCTGGCCATCACAACCCAGGGGCTGACCCGGCGTTTCGGACACCTGACGGCGCTGGAAAATCTCGACCTCAGCGTAAAGAGGGGTAGCTTCTGCGCCCTCCTGGGACCCAACGGCGCAGGCAAGTCCACCACCTTTCGTCTGCTTCTGGGCCTGCTGCGGCCAACGGAGGGTGAGGGCCAGATCTTGGGTACCGGTTTGACATCGATCCGGTCTGAGCTGTTCCAGCAGGTCGCCTACCTGGCTGACCAGCCGCAGCTCCCCCGCCACGTCAGCGCCCGCGGATATCTGGCCTACGTTCGGCCGTTTTACCGCTCCTGGGATGCGGCGCTGGAGCAGCAGCTTTGTGAGGAACTGGCGGTGCCGGTGGACCGGCGTATCGCCACCTTGTCGCGAGGCAACCGGCAGAAGGTGGCTCTGATCTCCTGCCTGGCCTTCCGCCCCCGGCTGCTGCTGCTCGATGAGCCGTTCGCCGGCATTGACGTTGCGGTGCGGGACCAGATTGTCGACAGCGTCCTCGCCGGCGCCGGTGATCGGGCGATGACGGTGCTGCTGGCGTCCCACGACCTGGACGAGATTGAGCGGCTGGTTGATCAGGTTGTGATGCTGCGAGAAGGCCGGTGTTGTCTGCAGGAACCCACCGATCAGCTGCTCAATCGCTTTCGCCGCGTCTTCGTCCAGCTACGCGAACCGGCGGCAACCACCCCGGCAAACCCGTCGTTCTCGGAAGACTGGATTCAGTGGCGCCAGGATGGCGCCCGGCTGGAACTGGTGCATAGCCACTTCGACCCGGCCCGCACGGAGCGGGATCTGCGCCAGCAGCTGCCAAACCTTGAGGCGCTGTCGACCGCTCCCATGTCGCTGCGGGACGTGATTGCGGCGGTATCTAGCCCCACCCGGAGACCGGCGCCGTGTCCCTGATGGTGCACCAGCTGCGCTGGGATCTGCGCGCCGTCTGGCCGGCCGGGCTGGTGATGCTCACGCTGCTGCTGGCAAAGATCTGGGCACTGATATCGGCCGATGACGGTCGCCGGTCTGACCTGCTCAGCGTCGCTCAGGCAGATACCTATGTGATTGCTGCGGCATGGCTGGTGATCGCGCTGTGGCAGCCGATGCGCCCCAATGCGGGCCGGGAGCCGGATTGGCGCATTCGGCCTCTACCCCGCACCACCATTGCTCTGGCCAAGCTGCTGCTCATGCTGTTGGCGATTGTGTTCCCGGTGCACCTGGCGGAGCTGTGGCTGCTGCGGCAGCTCGGATTCGCGCTGCCGCCCGGCGAGTGGATCTACGGCGTGGCGGGCTCGGTCGGCCTGATCTGCGGCCTGTCCGGCATCGCCCTGCTGGTGCGGCGACCGGCGGATCTGATCGGCGTGCTGGTGACGGCTGGAGTGCTGATTGCCACGGAAACGATGCTGGCCGGATTCCTGATCAGAACGGGTGAGCCACTGCCGCCGGAGATCCGCGGGCTGCGGGCACTCACGCTGGTCGTCACGGCGCTGGTCGTCGGCTACGGCCGGCTGCACAACCGGTCCCAGACCTGGCTGTGGATCGCCTTCGTTGCCGGCCTTATCGTCTATCTGGGCCTGCGGTTGCTGCCGGCGGCGCCGTCGGGGCTGACCGTCGAGGCGTCGGTGCGGGCGAAAACGCCGGTGCTGCACCGTCTCTCTATCCAACTGCCGCTGGAGCTGCGACTCGACCCGCCGGGCGCCTATCGGGTGAGCAGTGGCGACAATCCGCTGCTGCTTGACGGCGTACCGGCGAAGCCGATCGGCTCCCAGAGCGCTTTTTTCGGCGACATCACCGCGTCCCTGGGGCCGGAATACCGCCCGACCGGGCCGGCGCGGAACAGCCTTCGACTGCTGTTTTCTGTGCCCCCCGGTGAACTACAGGCCGGCCCGGTTACCTATCGCGATTCGCTTCGGATTACATCGCGGTCTCTGTCCGTTGCCGGGCAGGTACCGCTCAAAGAAGGCGCGGGCCTGCGGACGGGGCGGGCGCACCTTGCGGTGCAGGAAATCAATCTGGGCGAGGGTGGTCTTGAGCTGGTCGTTCGCGTTGACCAGGTCCACACCAACCTGCTGTCGCCGCATGCGTGGCGTTTTGCGCTGATCCATCCGGCGCGGCGGGAGGTTGTGCGCCGCCACAGCACCACCCGAGACTGGACCAGCCAACTGCTGGTGACCCGCTGGCATTCCCGGTCGACCCAGGTGCTGCGGATCGGCCAGGATCAGATGCCGATTGCGTTGGAGCGGTGGCTTGAAGGAGCAGAGCTCGTTCTGGTGTCGGTAGAGTCCCAGGCATCCCGGCTGGTGCCGGTATCGGTCGACGCTTTCCTCGACCCGGCCGGTGCGCCATGAATCCGGTCGGTTGGATCATGGGGTGGACCGCCCGCCGGCTGCGCTGGCTGGTGATCGGATGGTGGCTTTTCCTGGCGCTTAAAGTTGCCGTTTTTCCGCTGATCCTGGCTCAGGATGGCGCGGCCAGGGGCTTCTTGCTGGCAACTTTGAGAAACGACCTCTGGGTAGTCCTGGGCATCTGGCTGCTCACCGCGGCACTGGTGGCGGATCAGCCGCTGGGCCGGCCAGACGCCGACTGGCGCACGCGTCCGATGACATGGCACCACGTCTTCCTGGCCGACCTTGCGCTGCTCGGCGGCGGGGTTTGGCTGCCGGTGCTGGTGGCTCAGGGTCTCGCGCTGATGCGGCTCGATCTGTCCGGGCACGAGGTGGTCGGGCCGCTGGCCTGGTGTGCGCTGGATACCGCGATGCTGGTGGCCGTCGCCTGGCTGCTGGCGAGCGTAACGCGAGGGATTGGCCAATTTGTGATCACGGCGCTGGCCCTGGCGGCGCTTTCGTCGCTGGCGAGCAACGTGGTTGTCGAATGGGTCCTGGAATGGCGCGGCAACAGCTTTCAGGATCCGCCGGCGGTGCAGGTCACGCTCGGCCTGGGGCTGATCACGATGGCCGTCGCGCTGGTGGCCTACCTGGCAGGAACGGCTCGCCTGGGCCAGGTTCGGCTGCTTACCGCGCTGCTCTGGCTGTTGGTGGTGGCGGCGCCGCTGCTGACGCTGCCGCAGGCAGACTGGCGGCCCGGAGCCGCGGAGTTTCGGGACGTGGCAGCAAAGGTGCAGGTGCGCGAGGCGTCCCGGGCGGCCGGGTTTGGCTGGTCTTACGAGGACTTTGCCGAGCGCAAACCCGTGCTGGTACCGCTCACTGCGGAACTTCCCTCGGGGTATGCGCTGCAGGGGGCGAGGCTGTCTGGCGAGTGGACCACCCAAGCCGGAGCAACGTTGCGGCACCGCGGACGTGCGGACCTGTGGATCGAAGGCGGTCGACCGGCCGGCAACGTGCGGCTGGTGCCGCTGCTGGCGATGCCTCCGGATACCTACGAGCGCAACCGGGATCAGTCCGGCGAGTATCGGGGCCGCCTGCTGTACCACCTGTCGCGGCAGCGGGAAATTGCTACGGCGCCGCTGGCGCCGGGTGCGGTGCTTCGCCTGCCGAACGGGGTGCTGCGTATCGAAAGCCTGCACCGGTCGGCCGGACGGGTCGATCTCCGGGTGAAGATCCAGCTGGTGGAGTCCACCACCGCGCCGCAGCTGAACGATCTTGTGATGATGCGCCGGTCGGAAGCCGGCGAGCTGCAGCACTTCGCCAGCCAAAGAATTGCCGTGTCTTACCTGCGGCTGATTGGTCGTCGTCCGCAGATCTGGGCCGGTCACTTCACGCTGGGCAGTGAGCTGCTCGCCGCTGACGAGGCTTTGGGGCAACTCGTGGTGCTGGAGCGGCAGGTATCGCCCGCGTATCGCACTTCGTTTGTGATCGAGTCGCTGATTCCCGACGACTACCCCGAACCACCGACCGGCTAGCTCGGCGGGCGGCTATTTCAGGGTCAGAAAGCCGTTCAGCGTGGTGCGGTAGTAGCTGCCGGCGTCATCCCGATATACCGCCGGCGTGATGCGGTGGTTCAGGTACGCCGGCAGCAGCACCAGCCGGTTGTTCTTCGGCCCGACGGTCAGGTTGAGGTCTTCAACGATCAGGTCCCCGTCGGTGAACAGCTCCGGCTGGGGATTGATGTAAAGAATCCAGGACATGAAAATCTGCGTCCAGTGCACGCCGTCCCCCGTGTCGGTGTGGGTGCGGTAGTCCGTATCGCTGCGCATTTCCGTCAGCGCCGTGGTGAACTTGTGCTGCTTGTTGACCAGCGTGTAGCTCAGGTCATGAATCTGCTCACAGGTCTCCAGCACCTTCGGCCCGTAGAGTTTCTCTGGCAGCACCTGCAGGATGTAGGAGCGTTTTCGATCCTGATATAGCTCGTCCAGGATCGTGCGGTAGAGCACCACGTCGCTGCCGTGATAGGTCGGGACGATGTACTGGCGGAGGTGGGCTATCTCCTGCGAGACGAGGTCGTATTCCCGCGGCTCAAAGACGTTTTCGACGACCAGGACGCGGCCGCCCAGAATATGCGTTTCCATGGCGCGAACTTAACCCCTGGCGGGGCTGGCCTCAACCGGGACCGGCCGCTGGGAACCGGCGAAGGCGGCAATCAGCGCCACCACAAAAGGCACCAGCCGCTCGGCGATGTCCCCGGGAGTGTTGGGCAAGCTGTACAGCACCGCGGTAAGACCAAAACCCAGCACCATGGCGCTCAGCGCGCCGGGTCCGGTCACGCGGCGTCCCAGCAGCATCACGATCAATATGGGTCCAAACGCTGCGCCCAGCCCATTCCAGGCGAACAGCACGCGGGAGAAGATGGAGGCGGGCAGGTAGCTGGCCAGCAGCGCCGAAGCGGCGCACAGGGCCGCCATCACGATGCGGGCAACGGTAAGCGATTGCCGGGGAAAGCGCCGGGACAGCCCCAGGTCGTGGGCCACCGCCGAGGCCGCCACCAGCAGCTGGCTGTCGGCGGTGGACATGATGGCGGACAGCACGGCGGCGGTGATCACGGCTCCCACCACCACCGGAAACAGGTCGTTGGTCAGGGTAAAAAACAGCGACTCGCCGTCGGCAGCCTCCGGCATGAGCAGCCGGCCACACCAGCCCAGCGTCAGCATGCCGGCCAGCACCACCACAAACCAGCCCACCGACATCACTCGGGCACGGCGCAGGGCGGTTTCGTCTTTCAGGGCCATAAACCGGTTCAGCAGCTGTGGTTGGCCGAAGGTCCCCAGCCCCACAAGCATCATGCCGGCGGCAAAACCAACGGCGAACAGCCCCGCGAAGCCCCCGCCGGCACCGGGGCCCATCCCGGGCAGGGCCCGGAACAGTTCGGCCGGTCCGCCGACCGCCAGTACCGCCGCCACCGGCAGGATCACGGCGGCGGCACACATCAGCAGCCCCTGCAGCGCATCCGTCACGCTCACCGCCCAGAATCCGCCCAGCAGCGTGTAGACCAGCACAATAGCTGCGCCCAGCCACAGCGCGTGGTCCCGGTTCATGTCGAAATTGGCTGTGAACGTATTGCCGGCGCCCTGAAACTGCGCGGCCACGTAGAACACAAAGCAGAACAACACAATCACCGAGGCCACCGCTGCCACCAGTGGCTTCCAACCGCCTTCGCAGTCCCCGGCCAGCACATCGGTGAGGGTCAGCGCCGCCCCGTTGCGGGTGCGCGCCATCAACCGTGGCGCAAGCCAGAACCAGCACACGATGTGCGCCGTCACGATGCCCGGCAGCAGCCAGACAGCGCCCAGGCCCAGGGTGAACGCAGCGCCGCTGACGCCCAGCAGCGTCCAGGCGGACGAGCTGCTGGCGGCGTAGCTGATGGCGGCGACAAAAGCGCCCAGCTGCTGCCCGCCAAGAAAATAGTCTTCGGTGGTCCGGGTCCTGCGCTGGGCCCAGAGGCCAATGCCTAGCAGGACCACTTTGTACCCCACCAAAGTGAGCAGCACGATGGTACTTCTTTCCAAGTCAAAACCTCTTCGCGATGAGCTTAAGCTGCGCCGACGACGCGCTGCGATAGAATACCCGCATCACACCCGGGGAATCTCCCATGCCCAAAAAAATCTGGGCCATTGCGGCCTTTCTGCTTGGACTTTTTGCGGCGGTATTCATGACGCTTCAGGGTCCGGGCTACAAGATGGGCTGGTGGGAAGTGGGGTTTGTTTTTTTCAAAGCCCTCCCGGCGGTGGTCTACACCGGTCTCGCGGCGGCGGTGCTGGGCCTCATTGCCCTGATCGTGCGCTGGCGCACGGGCGCCGGTTCGGCGGTGCTGGCGGTGCTGGGTATCGTGCTGGCGCTGGGCGCCGCCAGCGTGCCGGTGGCGATCAGATCCAAAGCAGAGTCGCTCCCGCTGATCCACGACATCACCACCGACATCAACAACCCGCCGGCTTTTGTCGACGCGATCGCGGTGCGCGCCGATGCGCCCAACCCGCCGGACTACGCGGGCGCCGAGATTGCCGCGCAGCAGCGCGAAGCCTACCCGGATATTCAAACCATTCGCGTGCGCGAAGCTGCCGACACGGTGTTTGAAGCGGCCCGGGCGGTGGTGGAGGAGCTGGGCTGGGAGCCGATTGCGGCGAGCCCTGCGGACGGCCGCATCGAGGCTACCGAGGTGACCCCCTGGTTTGGTTTCTCCGATGACGTGGTGATCCGCATTGCGCCGGGCAGCGGGGTGACGCTGGTGGACGTGCGCTCAAAGTCCCGCGTGGGGCTCAGCGATCTGGGGGTAAACGCCGATCGCATCCGCCGCTTCCGCGACGCGCTGCTCAAACGCCTGACCTGAAGCCTGACGGGCCGCTAGGCGGCGATCTCGCAGGCGTTGGCCATGGCGTCCATCAGGGCGCGGTCGCCTTGCAGCGGACGGCTGATGGCATAACCCTGCACGTAGTCGCAGCCCAGCTTGCGCAGCGCCGCCACCTCCTCGGGCGTTTCCGCACCTTCCGCCACGGTTTCCATTTTGAGGTTGCGGGCCAGGTCCACCACCGCCCGCACAAAACCCTGCTGGGACTTGTTGCTGTCCACCGAGGTCACAAACGAGCGGTCGATCTTGATACACGTGATCGGAAACTGCTGCAGGTAGCTCAGGGATGAGTAGCCGGTGCCGAAATCGTCCAGGGCCAGCGGGATACCCATGCTGCGCAGGGACTTAAGCTCCCGGGCAATTTTCTCCGCATCGTCCAGAAATACCGATTCGGTGATTTCGATTTCGATGGCCGAAGGGTCAATGCCGTAGCTGGCGCAGGTGTCCAGCACCAGTGAGGTCATGTCGCCGCTCAGCAGCTGGCGGCCCGATATATTGACCGCCAGGCGCTTCGGCCGCAGGTTTTTGGGCAGCGCCGATAGCGTACGGCAAGCTTCCCGCAGCACCCAGTTGCCCATCTCCACAATCAGCCCATGCTGCTCGGCTACGGGAATAAACTCGGCCGGCGATACGCCGGATCCCGGCCACCGCAGCAGCGTCTCGGCACCATCGATTTTGCCGGTTTTGAGATTCAGCTGGGGCTGAAATGCCAGCGCGAGTTCGTTGTTGGCGATGGCGTCCCGCAGCCGATTGAAAATCTCCATGCGCCGCGCCACGTCGTCATTGATCTGCTGGGTGAAGAATGTCACCTTGCCCCGGCCCCGCTCTTTTGACTTGTACATGGCTGCGTCGGCGTTGCGTAGCAGCTCGCCTGCGGTCTCGCCGTCAGCGGGATACATGGCGATGCCGATACTCGCGTTGGGGTGGATGCTGTTGTCATCCAGATCGATGGTCCGGGACAGGGACTCAAGAATGGACTCAGCCCGGCTGCTGGCCACCTCCGGCGTCGCACAGTCGTCCAGCATCAGCACAAACTCGTCGCCGCCGAGGCGGGCCGCTGTGTCACTGCGGCGCACGTGGTTCACCAGCCGCTGGGACATTTTCTGAAGCATCTGGTCGCCGACCGAATGGCCGAGCGAGTCGTTGACCAGCTTGAAGTTATCAAGGTCGATAAACAGCAGGGCGAAGGGCTGATCGAGGCCCCGGCGCCGCTGGCAGGCGGTGCGCAGGCGATCCTCCAGCAGCTGCCGATTGGGCAGGCCGGTGAGGGAATCGTAGTTTGCCTGCTGGAACAGCGTCTTTTCCTTTTCCGCCGCCGACAGGGCCACCGCCAGCCGGTCCCGCAGCTCCACCAGCTGGGAGCGGATGCTCAAGGAGTAGAGCTCCCGCTCGTCCACCCCCGCGGCGATAAACCCCATGTTCTGACCGTGCCAATCCACCGCGGTGATGATGCCGGCGGTGGCGCCAAGATCACGCATCGACTGCGTGTGAGGCCAGCGCGGCTCAACCACTACCGGCAGGCTGGCGGTTCTCAGCAGGTCCTGATCCAGCTCGCCAATCGGCTGCCGCCGCAGGGGCGAAATATAACCGTCGCTGGCCCGCGTGGACTGGGAGAGCATCATGCCGGGATCAGACTTGTCGATCACGGCAACACAGAGATAGTCCGCGTCAATAAAGAGAAACGCCCGCCCCAGAATCAGATTGAGAATGGTCTCCACGCTTTCTGACTGCAGGATGAGGCGGTCGATTTCCGCATTGATGCGAAAGCGGCCCATTTCCATGTCCAGCTTGCCCATCATGGCGTTGAAGCTGGACCCGAGTTCAAAAAACTCATCGCGGGTGTTGGTGACGGCAACCGGCTCGGAAAAGTCCGATTCCCCGGCCCGGTGCATGGCATCCATCAGCTTCTGCAGTGGCGCCAGCAGGCGGCGCAGGGTGACCACGGCGATCATCACCGCCACGATCAGCGCCAGCACCATCAGCGTCGGCAGGAAACCGCGCATGGCGGCGGCGCCGACAAAGTAGTCCACCGGCCGGTGGGCGATGATGTGCCAGTTTTCGCCGCTGACCCGCGAAGAAAGAGGCAGTTCCCACTGGGCGACGTTGATTTTGGTTCCATCAAGGTTGATCTGCTGCGTGTGCTGAGCGGTGGGTTCAAGATCAACCCGATCCAGCACCCGCCGGGAATTCACCGCCGGATCTACCGGATTGTTGCAGTAAATGACGGCCCCGCTGGTCAATGTGCGTACGCAAAACCCGGTGCGCGGGGGCAGGGCGGAGGTGGCGGCAAACAGCCAGGCGAGATCCAGGCGCACGGCGGTTTCCTTCTGGGCGCCGACCGTGCGCAGCCGGATACCGGAGTCGGTGGCCAGCACCTGCACGGCGACCTGCTCTTCGCTGAACGCTCCCTCGGGCATATCCCTGCCCGCCTTCGAATCGTCCGCGGCCGAGGACTCCACCACCAGCGCCTGGGCAATTTCCTCCAGCCGGTCGATGGCGAGCTGACCCTGCGCCAGCAGCGCGTCTTCCAGCTGTTGCTGGTCCTGCGCGCGGATAATCGAGGCGTAGTGACCCAGGGTGTAGACGGCAATGGTAGCCACCGGCACGGCAGCCACGACAAAAAACGCCAGGAACAGGCGTCGGCCCAAACGTGTTGGCAAGCTTGCCCGCAGCACGTCAGCAGTTCCGGTGTCTCGCTGCGTGGCCCCGCGGGAGCCGTGCGATCAGGGTTCGCGGTCCTTGTTGCATCCCCAGTTTCCAATCCGTGGCAGCTTTGACTATGCCACGGGGCGGGGCCTAATCCGGGTGTCCTGTTACCAAATTTACGATCTGTTGCAACGGTTTACAGATCGGTTTGGAACCACTTTGGGGGCTGTTCAGGGATTCTCGGCCGCCACCAGGGCCAGCAAACGACCGCTGGCGCTGGCGGCCAGCCGGCTGATCGCACCGAGTTTGAACGGTGCAAGATCAATCACCAGCCGCCAGCTTGAGCGGTCCGGTTCCCAGACGTGGACCTCGGTGCCGCTGGCCATCCAAAGGCTGCCGTTGCCGTCCACGGCAAAGTCTTCCCGCTCTGGCAGCACCGGGGCAATCATGCGCGACGCATCGATCGCGTAGTCATAGCTTTTGATGACCCAGCGCCGGGGATCTGCACCCTTGTCCACGTAGGCCACCTGGGTGGTGCCGGGCACCGAGACCAGCGCCCGACCGATATTTTCTGCAATCGGAACGGGAACCCCGGCGGGGCCGGCCAGCTGCAGCGTCGGCGGCTCTCCGAGCACAAACAGCAGCGCAATGCGAGGCGCGGCCCAGGCGTGGTAGCCCACCGGCTCGATGTTTTCGAAAATCACCGACGGTTCCTGACCGTCCAGGGGCACGCGCCACAGCCGCTGGCGCTGGTCACCTTCCACCCGCACCACCGACAGCGCGTTCTGCCGCGGCAGCAGGGTGGGGGAGTAGTCGCTTTCCACCGAATCGAGCACCACCTTGGTTTCGGCTGACTCAAGCTCGTAGCGCATGATGTTGGCGCGGCTGCCACGAATCCGGGTGAAGAACACCGCGTCTTCTTCGCGGCTGAAATGGGGCTGGTTGTCGTAACCTGGCGTATCGGTGATGCGCACCAGTTCCGTGCGGCCGTCCGCGAGTGCTTCGAGATTGAGCAGATAGATATCGGTGGCGGTCTGCGCCTGGGCCTCGCCGGCAAGGGTCAGCGAAATCAGGGTGAGCAGCAGGGCCGAAAGCTGGGTCAGGCAGCGAACACCTGAGGTCATAAAGCATTCTCCGTGAGCAGCGGTTCAAACAGCGGCGCCAGCCTCCGGTAGCGCCAGCCATCCAGCCTGGGCGACGGTCGGCCCTGCTGCAGCAGCGTGAGCAGCTCCCGCTTGCCGCACAGCACCTCTGGCGCAATGCCCAGCCGGGTCGCCTCCTCGGCAATCACGTCGCGCAGAGCCTTGATCAGCGTTTTGTGCGTCCGGTCCAGGGGCTCCGGCGGCGCTGCGGGAGGCTCCGCTTCCCGGGCCGCTGCCACCGTGGCCACGATGCCGCGGCTCCAGCGGGCGATGCTTCGCTTGTGCCGCAGATCCAGTGCCAGTAGCGCTTCTTTGTCCGACGGCAATTCCCGGGAAATCTTAAGCAGATCGTCGTCCAGCGCGATGTGGTTGCGCGGGCGATCCCGTTCCCGGGCCGTGTTTTCGCGCCAGCCCAGCAGTTGGCGCAGCGCCGATCGCTGTGCCGCCTTGAGCTTCCAGGCGTATTTGAAGCGGCGGTACTGCTCGTCCAGCAGCGCGTTCAGCGGGGTGCGGGACACCAGGTGATCGCAGTCTTCCTGCACCCACGCGAGGCGCTCGAGCGAGGCAAGCCGCTCGCTCAGCTGGCTGTGCAGCGCCTCCAGATGGACCACGTCCAGCGCCGCGTAGCGGATCTGAGCGTCGCTCAGCGGCCGCTTCGTCCAGTCGGAGCGGGTCACGTCTTTCTCAATTTCAATGCCGCACAGCGTGTCCACCAGCGCCTGATAGCTGAGGCTGGGGCCTAGGCCGCAGAGGGCGGCGGCGACCTGCGTATCAAAAAAGCCCTGGAGCGTTTCGTCCCCCAGGCGGTTGAAGATCTCCACGTCCTCCGATCCGCTGTGGATGATCTTGATCGGGGTTTGCGCGGCCAGGATCTGGCTGAACGGGGCATAGTCCCGCACCGTTGGCGCATCCACAAACCAGACCCGGTCCTCCGCACCGACCTGGATCAGGCCCAGCCGGGCGTGAAAAGTTCGGGTGCGGACAAATTCGGTATCCAGGCCGATGGCGGGCAGGGTCGCCCAGTACCGGCAGGCTTCGGCGAGCGCTGCGTCGTCGCTGAGCCAGTGTACGTCAGGTGCAGACAGGGCGGTCTCGGGCGGTGGGAAAAGCGCCATAATACCCGAATTGGACAGGGTCCGGGCGAGGCCCCGGACATGGCCGGAGCCACTTGCGTCGGGCAGGGTCATGACCTATTTTCGGGGGGTTGCTGAGGACGCAGCTGTCCACCAATTCATGGATCAGACCCCCACACTCCAGGACGTTTCCTACAAAAAGCTCCGCCTCGTCGTGCTCCTTGCCGGCGTGGCGCTGCTGGCTGTGGGCGTCATTGCGCTGCGGCGGCCGGCGGATGCGCCGGCGCCGACGCCGGTGGACGGGACGCAGGTGGCGGATGCGGGGCCGGAGCAGGACCCGCTGCCCGTCGGGCCGGACGAATTTGACCCCGCCGCCTGGCGCTCGGGAAATAATCCCTCCACGCAAACCGTGGCCGACGTGGAGCAGGAACTGGCGCTGGCGGACGCCGCCCTCGAAGCGGGACAGCTGGTTGGCGACGGTGACGACAATGCGCTGGCTCGCTACGCCGCGATTGTGCGCGCCAACCCCGACCACATCGCGGCCCAGGAGGGGCTGGACGCGGTGGTGGCGCGGCTCCTGCCGCAGCTGGAGCAGCACACCCGGCAGCGGCAGATTCGCGCCGGTACGGCCCTGTATCAGGCGCTGCGCCGCGCTGGCGTTGACGATCCGGCGCTGACGTCGCTTGGTGATCGGCTGGAAACGCTGGAAAAAAGTGCCGAGCTGGTGGCCATGGCGGACGCGGACATTCAGGCCGGGCGGTTGATTACGCCAGCCGGCCGCAGCGCCCTGGATCGGCTGCGCCGGGCCGCCGCGATGGATCCCAGCAGCGTGGCCCTCACGGACCGGCTGGTGGCCCTGGAGCGGCGCCTGGTGGACGAAGCGCTGGCAGCGGCCCGGGGGATGAACTTTGCCCGGGCCCAGAATCTCATTGAAGCGGCAGGCCGGGCCCGGGGCGGCTCCTCCGCCGTCAGCTTTGCCGCTCAGCAGATTCGCGAGTTTCGCGAGGCGCAGATCGATCAGACCATGGCGGAGGCGCGACTGGCGATGCGCGACAGCCGGTTTGGCGCCGCGGAACAGGCGATTGAAGCGGTGCGCGGCCTGGGGGGAGAGAGTGACCTCATCGCAGGCCTCGACGAGGAGCTGCGGCTTAGCCGCATCTATAACGTGTTCCGGCCCGGAGAGACGTTTCAGGATAGCCTGGCCGACGGCGGCGACGGACCGGTCATGGTGGTGATTCCCCACGGGTCCTTCCGGATGGGGGCCGACGTATCCGACAGCGACCGGCGCACCTTTGAGCTGCCGGTGCACCGAGTCACCTTTCAGCGCGGTTTCGCCCTGGGCCAGCATGAGGTCAGCGTGGAGCAGTTTGCCCGGTTCATCGCCGATTCGGGCTACGAGACTACGGCGGAAAGTGAAGGCCTGTCGTACGCCTACAGCGAAACCACCGGCCGCGTGGGGCGGCGTCGCAACACCACCTGGCGCAACAGCTACAACGGCCGCGATGCGGACCCGGCGGATCCGGTGCTGCACGTGAGCTGGCGCGACGCCCGGGCCTACGCGGCCTGGCTGTCGGAACAGACCGGTCGCTCCTACCGCCTGCCGACGGAGGCGGAGTTTGAATACGCCGCGCGCGGCGGGCGCCAGTCGCGCTACTGGTGGGGTAGCGGCGCGCCGACGCGGGCGGTGGAAAACCTCACCGGCGAGGGAGATCTGTCCGCGCGCCGGCGCAGCTGGAGCGCATCCTTCGAGGGGTATAAAGACGGATTCTGGGGGCCAGCGCCGGTGGCCAGCCTGAGCACAAACCCCTACGGGCTGCATGACATGGCGGGGAACGTGATGGAGTGGGTGGCGGACTGCTGGCACGACAGCTACGTGCGCGCGCCGAACGACGGTTCGGCGTGGGTAAATCGGGGCTGTGAGCAGCGGGTGGTCCGCGGCGCCTTCTGGGGCGGTCCGCCGGAATCGGCCCGGGTGAGCGGGCGCCTGGGATTTGCTACCGCCACCCGAGGGGCGGCGATCGGTTTTCGGGTGGCGCGGGATCTGGTGGTGCCGCCGGCGCAGGTCGCAAACCGCTAGCGCCGGACCCGTGCCTGGCTCAAAACTGAGCCGGGCGCCAATGCCTGGCGCTCCGGACTAGATCGCGCCGGTCAGTTGCCGGCGCAGTTGGCGCCCGACAGACACTTCTGAGGTCCGAACCGCCGGTAATATTCTTCCTGGGTCCGTTCCGCGATCTTCTTTTCTTCTTCCGAGGTATAGCAAAGGCGCGTCACCATATGGGTGCCGGTGATCCGGATCCGCTGGCAGCGCACGTTTTTCTTCTCGCGAATGTCCAGTTCCCCACCCGCTTCGTCCACCATGGCCAGCACCTGGTCCGAAACGATGGTTTTTTCACCCTCGTTCATCGGCCGCTCGTGTTTGGCCATGCAGGCAGTCAGCGCCGCAGCGGCAAGTATCGTCATCGCTCTGGTGATTGGTTTGGGATTCATCGATTGGCACTCTCTCAGGTTCTTCCCGTCAATAAGGCTCATAGAAGTCCGGGAGGGCGCGCAGTCGTCGGTGCAGAACACAGCGGCAGCGAGTAAAGTGGCCCGGACTCCCCGGGACCCCTCCCTACGAGCATTTTCGTAAGACTAGTGGATAACCGCAATTTGAGCAACAAACCGCCGTCTGCTGAGCAGGTCGCCGCCTTTCACGAGCAGGGCTGGGCGATTCTGCCGGGTTTTGCCGACGCTGCCGCGCTTGGCGAGCTGCGCGAGCAGATGGGTAAGCTGCTGGGGGCTTTTGAGCCCAGCGACCACCCGAGCCTGTTTCACGCCAACAACGGCGCCAGCAGCGACGCCTACTTTCTTGAGTCCGGCAACCAGATTCGCTTTTTCCTCGAGCCGGACGCGGTGGATGCCAAGGGCCAACTGACGGTCGCCCGGGAGCAGTCGGTGAACAAGGCGGGCCATGCGCTGCACACCCTGGACCCGGTGTTTCGCCGGTTCTGCGCGTCTTCGCACCTTAAGCAGGTAGCCGCCGCCTTCGGCCAGCGCGAACCCCGAGCACTGCAGAGCATGTACCTGTTCAAACAGCCGCGCATCGGCGCGGACGTGGCGCTGCATCAGGACGCCACTTTTCTGTATACCGATCCGGTGAGCGTGCTTGGGCTGTGGCTGGCGCTTGATGACGCGGATGAGTCCAACGGCTGCCTCTGGGCGCTGCCGGGAGGGCACCGGCTGGGACTGAAAAGGCGCCTGCGCCGTGACGGGGCCGCCAGCACGCGGATGGAGATTCTCGACCCGACGCCGTTTCCCGAAAGGGGCCTGACGCCGCTGCCGGTCACCGCCGGTTCGCTGGTGGTGCTGCACGGTCTGCTGCCGCACCTGAGCCGGCCGAACCGCTCCGGTCGGCCCCGGCATGCCTTCAGCGTGCACTACATTGACGAGGCCTGCCGCTATCCGGAAGACAACTGGCTGCGGCCGACGGGCTGAGAGCCCGTCGACCCGGTGATCTGATCAGGCCACCTGCGGCACAAATACCGCCTTGACCTCTAGGAATTCCCGCAGGCCGTGTTCTCCCCATTCGCGCCCGTTGCCGGACTGCTTGTAGCCGCCAAACGGCGCGCCGAAGTCGCCTTGAGATCCGTTAATGTGAATATTGCCGGCCCGCAGCCGGGCGGCGACACGCATGGCCCGGTCCGTGTCGCTGGAGCTCACGTAGCCGGACAGGCCGTAGGGCGTATCGTTCGCCAGGGCAACCGCCTCGTCCTCATCGCGGTAGGGGATGATGCTGAGCACCGGCCCGAAGATCTCCTCCCGGGCGATGGTCATATCGTTGCGCACGCGGCCGAATACAGTGGGCTTGACGTAGTAGCCCTGGTCGAGGCCGTCCGGGCGTCCGGTGCCGCCGCAGGCCAGCTGCGCGCCCTCGTCAATCCCCTGCTGAATCAGAGACTGAATCTTGTCCCACTGGACCTGGCTGACAACCGGTCCCAGGGTGGTGCCTTGCGCCGTTGGATCACCCGGGCGCGCCCGCTCCGCTGCCTGGCAGGCGATGGCTACCGCCTCATCATGCAGCGCCTCGGGCACCAGCATGCGGCTTGGCGCGTTGCAGTTCTGGCCGCTGTTGAGCAGCATTCTTCCCATGCCGTCGCCCACGGCCTGCTTCAGGTCCGCGTCGTCGAGAATGATATTGGCCGACTTTCCGCCCAGTTCCTGAGACACCCGCTTGACCGTCGCCGCTGCGCTCTGGGCCACCGCCACGCCGGCGCGGGTGGAACCGGTAAAGGACATCATGTCCACATCGGGATGGGTGGACAGGGGCGCTCCCGCGCCGGGACCGTCGCCGTTGACGAGATTGAACACGCCGGCGGGCACGCCGGCTTCGTGCAGGATCTCGGTGATGATGATGGCGTTGAGCGGCGCCACCTCACTGGGTTTTAGCACCATGGTGCAGCCCGCGGCCAGCGCCGGCGCAACCTTGGCTCCGATCTGGTTGACCGGCCAGTTCCAGGGCGTAATCAGGCCGCAGATGCCGATCGGCTCCTGGCGCAGCACGTAGCCACCGCTGCTGTGCTCTTCAAACGCGTAGGACTTAAGCACGTCCGCCATGTGGCCGAAGTGGCCGTAGCCCGATCCGGCCTGCGCCCGCTCGGCCAGCTTTTGCGGGGCGCCCATTTCCTGACTGAGCACGGCGGCGATATCGCCAAAGCGCTTTTTGTATTCGGCCTTGATCGATGCAAGGAGCTCCTGGCGCTCGGCCGGCGTGGTCACGCTGTAGCTTTCAAACGCCGCCTTGGCAGCGGCTACGGCGCGATCGATATCCTCCGCCTGACCGGCGGCCACCGAGGCAAAGGCAGCCTCCGTGTGAGGATTGATAACGTCGATGGTCTGGGAGCTGCTGGGTTCGACCCAGGCGCCGTTGATGTAAAACTTGAGATGTTGTTGCATGGGAGTGGATTTCCTGAGAGCCGCTGTCGCTATTTTAGCCGCTTCGGTGTCCCGCCGGGGGGTGCTGTGACGCCCGCCGGCCGCTCAGTTAAACTGCCCGCCGAAACGGCCGCTACCTGAGTTACCTGAGCCTTGACCAAACCCTCCCGCGCCCGCGCCGTAGCCCTGGTGCTGCTGGCCGGCGTGTTCCTGAGCACCGCCGGCATCGGCGTGCGGCTGGCCGATGACGCCGCGGCGCTGCAGATCGTTTTTTACCGTTCCCTCGGTATGGCGACTTTCCTGCTTGGCCTGCTTTTCTGGCGTTACCGCCAGACGCCGGCCCGCATTGTTCAGATCGGAGGGCGCAGCGGCGTTGCGGCGGCGCTTTGTTTTGCCGGCGCGTCCATCGCGATCATCTTTGCCCTGATCCACACGAGCGTTGCCAACGCCATGTTCATCGTCTCCCTGGCACCGTTTTTCACCGCGGTGCTCGGCTGGCTGATTCTCTCCGAGCGGGTTCACCTCGGCACCTGGATCGCCATGGGCGTGGCCGCGGTGGGGGTGCTCGTGATGGTGGAGGGCGGGGTCAGCGGCGATGGTCTGCTCGGCATGGCGTATGCCCTCGCCATGGCCCTGTGCTACGCCGGGTTCAGCGTCGCGATCCGGGCCGGCCGGGGCGGCGATATGCTGCCGGCGATCTGCGTGTCCGGCTTTGGCCTGGCGCTGGTGCTGATCCCGTTTCTCGACACGTTTACCCTGCCGGCCCGGGATCTCGCGATCTGCCTGGGGCTGGGGGTTTTTCAGGTGGGTTTGGGCGGCACCCTGCTGACCTACGGCGCCCGCGGTCTGCCGGCGGCGCAGGTGAACTTTCTCGCCATGGCTGAGGTGATCCTCAGTCCTCTCTGGGTATGGCTGATCATCAACGAACAGCCGAGCTCTGCCACGCTGCTGGGCGGCGCCATCATTCTCTGCGCCATCAGCTACCAGGCGCTGCAGCCGGCCGGCGAGACGGCCCCAGGGGTCGCAGACCCCTAGTCCTCCGGGTCGCCGGTGATGTCCTCGTCATCGAGCCGATGGCCCCATTGCTGTTTGGCGGCAAGGTAGCGCTGATTCCAGGGATCAACGCCGAACACGTGCTTGACCGCGGTCACCCGGGTCAGGCCCCGGGATTTCAGGTCGGCAATTTTTTTCGGATTGTTGGTCAGCAGCCGAAAGGGTCTGTCGCCGACAAAGTAGTGCAGCAGGGTGGCGGCATCGGAGTAGTCCCGGGAGTCGTCCGGCAGCCCCAGCATGCGGTTGGCGCCGTAGGTATCCTCGCCGCTGTCCTGCAGCAGGTACGTCGCCGCTTTCGCCCACAGACCGATGCCCCGGCCCTCATGGCCGGCCATGTAGATGAGCATGCCGCCATCGTCGTCGGCCACGATTCGGTCGAGGGCGCCTTCGAGCTGCGGCCCGCACTCACAGCGGCGGGAGCCAAAAACGTCGCCGGTCAGGCAGCTGGAGTGAATCCGGACCAGCGGCGACTGCCACGTGTCTTGATCCCCCACGACCATGACGCTGTTGACCGCCATGGATGAGACCAGCGTGCTGAACAGCTGCTGGCCGCCGTGTTCCCGAAGCTCTGCCGCCAGCTCCTCCACCTTCGACAGCTCGGTGCTGCGCACGCTGGCGTACCAGTTAACCGTGGCGGCGCGGGTTTGCTCGCCGCCGCGGCCCAGGGGCAGCGGAATCGGGCCCATGAGGTTGACCACCGTTTCACCGGCGGCGACCGGCGCATCCGGCGAGGTTTCCTGACCGTCCGGCAACAGCCGCCGCAGGTGTCCCTCTGCGATCAGGCGTTCTCGAACCGTGGGATCGAGATAGGTGAACATGGTTAGGTTTTACCGCGGAGTTTGCGCAGTTTCGCCAGAAAACCCTGGGCGTCGGCGAGGTTAGCGATGGCGGTTGCCGGGTCCAGGCCGAATTCGCCATCCGGCAGGGCCCGGTGGATGGTCTTCGGGTCCTTCGATGGGTCCTGGTTGTAGCTGAGGAGATCGAGCGCCTGCGGTGGCTCTATCTTCTGCTGCTTTTCATCCAGCATCAGCAGCAGCCGCGGCTGGGTGCGGTTTTTGACGTTCTGGGCCTGCACTACGCCAATTTCGCCGCTGTCCAGCTCCACCAGTGACCCGTTCGGATAAAGCCCGATCACGCGCACAAACTCTTCCACAACCTGGTCGTGAAACCGTCGATCCCGCTCCTGGTTCAGCGCGTCGATGGCCTCGGTGGAGGTCACCACCACGTCGCTGTAGGGCTTGATGCTGGTCATGGTGTCGTACCAGTCCACGATACCCACCAGCCGGGCCAGCATCGGGATCTGGTCTGCCTTGAGGCCGTTGGGGTAGCCGCTGCCGTCGAACCGCTCGTGGTGCGTACGGACAATTTCTGCAATCTCGGCATCCAGGTCCGGCTGTCGCGCCACCAGTTCCGCGCCGGTGTTGACAAAGGTGTGGATGCGGGTAATTTCCTCTTCGGTCAACGGACCGGGTTTTTCCAGCAGGTGCCGCGGCAGCTTGGCTTTGCCGATCTGGCACAGCAGGCCGCTCCAGGCCAGCCGTTTGAGCTGCACCTCGGAAAGCCCCATGCCCCGGCCCAGCACCGCGGCCAGCACGGACGTGCGCAGCAGGTGGCCGTTCAGAAAAGACTGCGGCTCCAGCAGGTGCGTCATCCAGACCATGGGGTCGGGATGGCGGATGATGCTCGCTACCACCTCCTCCAGCGGCTCGGCCACGGCGACCGTATTCAGTGGCCGGCCGACGCGCACGTCGTCGATCATTTGCCGGCCGGCGTCGCGGAATCTGCCAAAACACTGGCGGGCCCGCTTGAGTTCCGCGTCGAAGCTGCCGGGTTCGGGATAGTGATCGGGATTGGTCGCCAGACGGCTGCTCTCCGCCGCATCCTCGTGTCCGGGGGTCAGAATCTCGCGCTTCTGCAGCTGGAATTCGCCGGTCCTGGCCGGCGTCTGGTCGTCGCCGCTCACAGGGAGTCCTCGTCGATCGGGATGGTGACGGCCCCTTGCGAAGCGGAGCGCACGCTGGCGGCATACTTGGCCAGCACGCCTCGAAGCTTCCGCACCGGCGGAGACCAGGCGGCTCGGCGCTGGGCCAGCGACTCCGGGTCGATGTCCGTGTTGATCTCCCGGCTTTCTGCATCGATCACCAGCCGGTCGCCGTCTTCGAGCAAGGCGATGGGACCCCCGTCGGCTGCCTCTGGGGCGATGTGCCCCACCACAAAGCCATGACTGCCGCCGGAGAAACGTCCATCGGTAATCAGGGCGACCTTGCTGCCGAGGCCCGCGCCCATGATGGCGCC
Organism: Pseudomonadota bacterium; assembly: GCA_039195135.1. Lineage (GTDB taxonomy): Bacteria > Pseudomonadota > Gammaproteobacteria > Xanthomonadales > SZUA-38 > JANQOZ01. The sequence goes on from JBCCVP010000010.1 coordinate 53,706, forward strand.
GGTGGGACTGAGCATCTCCCGCATGCCGGGCGCGCCGCGCGGTCCTTCGTAGCGGATCACCACCACGTCGCCGGCGGCGATTTTGCCGTCTAAGATGGCGTTGAGGGCTTCCTCCTCGCTGTCAAAAACCTTGGCGGTACCCTCAAAGCGGGTGCCCTCTTTGCCGGTGATCTTGGCTACCGCGCCGTCGGGGCATACGTTGCCGCGCAGCACCACGAGGTGGCTGGTCTTTTTGATCGGCTCGCTCAGCGGCCGGATAATCTGCTGCTCCGCCGGGTAATCCTCGACGTCGCTCAGGTTTTCCGCCAGCGTGCGGCCCGTCACCGTCAGGCAGTCGCCGTGCAGAAGTCCCGCGTCCAGCAGTCGCTTCATGAGCGGCTGAATGCCGCCGGCGGCCACCAGCTCCGACATGGAGTAGTGACCGCTGGGGCGCAGGTCGGCGATCAGCGGCACCCGTTCGCCGACCCGGTTGAAGTCATCAAGCTCGAGCGGCACGCCCGCTTCCCGGGCGATGGCAAGCAGATGCAGCACCAGGTTGGTGGAGCCGCCCAGGGCGATGGCCACCGTCATGGCATTTTCCAGCGCCAGCGGTGTCATGATGTCCAGCGGACGGATGCCGTTCTCCAGCAGCGCCACCACCGCCTCCCCGGCCCGGTGGCTGTCGGTGAGCTTGTGCTCGCTCACCGCTTCCTGGGCTGAGCTGTTGGGCAGGCTGAGGCCCATGGCCTCAATGGCCGAGGCCATCGTGTTGGCGGTGTACATGCCGCCGCAGGATCCGGGGCCGGGAATGGCGGTCTTTTCAATCACCGCCAGCTCCTCGTCTCCGATGCGCCCGGCGGCGTGCGCGCCAACCGCTTCAAACACGCTGACGATGTCCGTGCGGTTCGGCCCGGTCTGAATGGTGCCGCCGTAGACAAAAACCGAAGGCCGGTTGAGCCGCACCATAGCCATCACGCAGCCGGGCATGTTCTTGTCGCAGCCACCAATGGCGACAAACCCGTCCAGGCCCTCGCCGCCGACCACCGCTTCGATGGAGTCAGCGATCACTTCTCGGGACACGAGCGAGTAGCGCATGCCCGGGGTGCCCATGGAGATGCCGTCGGAAACGGTGATGGTGTTGAACTGCACCGCCTTGCCGCCCGCGGCGTCCGCCCCGGCGGCCGCTTCCGTCGCCAGCTGGTCCAGATGCATGTTGCAGGGCGTCACCATGCTCCAGGTTGACGCGATGCCGACCTGGCTGCGCTGGAAATCGTCGTCTTTGAAGCCAACGGCGCGCAGCATGGCGCGACTGGGTGCCTGGGCGACCCCATCGACGATCACCCGGGAGTGGGGACGCACATCAACCTTGATCTTGCTCAATTCCGGCCGACCCGATCTGAAAGGTGTATCGTAGCAGCCCCGGCCCGTCTCGGAAGCCTTGGATTCCAGCAGCGGCGGCGCCATCTGAGTCATTGTCTTAGGCCATCACTTAAAGGATCCGCCATGAGCGACCCGCGCCACGTCAAACTGCTGATTCTGGGCTCCGGCCCGGCCGGCTACTCCGCTGCCGTTTACGCAGCCCGGGCCAATCTGAATCCGGTGCTGATCACCGGCCTGCAGCAGGGCGGACAGCTGACCACCACCACCGACGTGGACAACTGGCCAGGCGACGATCAGGGCGTGCAGGGCCCGGAGCTGATGCAGCGCATGCTGCAGCACGCGGAGCGTTTTGATACGGAAGTGATTTTTGATCATATCCACACGGCCAAGCTGGACGAGAAGCCGTTCCGCCTGGAAGGGGACAGCGGCGTGTACACCTGTGATGCGCTGGTGATCGCGACCGGCGCGACGGCCAAATATCTCGGGCTCGAGTCCGAAGAGAAATTTATGGGCAAAGGCGTTTCGGCGTGCGCCACCTGCGACGGCTTCTTTTACAAAGATCAGCCGGTCGTCGTGATCGGCGGCGGCAACACGGCGGCCGAAGAAGCCCTCTATCTCAGCAACATCGCGTCAAAGGTCACGCTGATCCACCGCCGGGACCAGCTGCGGACGGAGAAAATGCTGCAGAATCGCCTGTTTGAGCGGGAACGCGAGGGCAAAATCGAAATTCGCTGGGACAGCGTGGTCGACGAGGTGCTGGGGGACGATGCCGGCGTCACCGGCGTGCGCATCAACAACGTGCACTCAGGCGAGCAATCTGAGGTGGAGGCGAAAGGCTTTTTTGTCGCCATCGGCCACTCGCCCAACACCGAATTGTTTAAAGACCAGCTGGATATGAAGAACGGTTATCTCACCATCCGTTCTGGCCTGGAAGGCATGGCCACGGAGACAAGCGTCTCCGGCGTGTTTGCCGCCGGCGACGTGGCTGACCAGGTATATCGCCAGGCGGTGACTTCCGCTGGATTTGGCTGCATGGCCGCGCTCGACGCGGAAAAATACCTGGACGAGTAGCGTCCTGAGCGAGCGGCGGCATTAAGGCGGGCCCACATAATTATCCGGGCGCAGCGGCGCCAGGATCGCCAGCCGCCGAAGGTGAAATTTGTTCAAAGCTTCACGGGTCCTACTGCTAGACTCTGCGCGCAAATCCACCGGGACCGCTCCGCTATGCTGCAACGCTTCACTCTGGCTTTTATGCTTTGCCTCATCTGCACCGCCGGCATCGCCGCTGTGCGTCAGACCAAAGGCGATTTCGAAGACCGCTTCCGGCAGCTGGACGAGGTGCTGCCCACGCCGAACGCCTACCGCAACGCCGCGGGTGAGCCGGGCCATGAATATTGGCAGCAGCAGGTGGACTACCGCATCGCGGTGGCACTTGACGAAGCCCGCCGGCGCCTGTCGGGCACCGCCGAGATTACCTATCACAACCGGTCCCCGGACACGCTGCGCTACCTGTGGCTGCAGCTTGACCAGAACATTTTCCGTCCGGATTCGCTGGCCGAACGCAGCAATGCGTTTGCCGCCCCGGGTCGCCGGGGACCCCCGGTGCGGGATGCCAAGGAGGGTAACCCGGCCGGGCTGAGCCTCGGCGAACTGCGGCGTCAGCATTTTCTGGCGGATAACGAGCCGGGCTACGACATCAGCCGGGTGTCCAGCGACGGCCAACCCCTGCGCCATACCATCGTCGGCACGCTGATGCGGGTCGATCTGAAGCAGCCGCTGGCGCCGGAAAACGCCACGACCTTTACCGTCGAGTTTGCCTACAACATGGTGGAAGAGGACGCGGTTTCGGCCCGCGCCGGCTACGAGCACTTTCCGGACGACGAGCGGGAAGGGGGCAACGACATTTTTCTGGTGGCCCAGTGGTTCCCGCGGCTGGCGGCGTATACCGATTACGAAGGCTGGACCAACAAAGAGTTTCTGGGCCGCGGCGAGTTCACCCTCGAATTTGGCAACTACGACGTCAGCATCACCGTGCCGGCGGATCACATCGTGTCCAGCACCGGCGTGCTCACCAACCCCGGCGACGTGCTCACGGCCACGCAGCGCGAGCGGCTGGAGGAGGCGCGCAGCGCCGACCGGCCGGTCTTTGTTGTCACCGCCGAGGAAGCGCTTCAGAACGAGCGCGAGGGCACGGAGGAAACGCAAACCTGGCGGTTTACGGCGGACAACGTGCGGGATTTTGCCTGGGCGTCATCGCGGAAATTTATCTGGGACGCGCAGGGTTATCAGCAAGGTGGCGACGTGCAGCCAGAGGTGCTGGCCATGTCGTTCTATCCCAAAGAAGGCGAACCCCTGTGGTCCAAATACTCGACCGCGGCGGTCATCCACACCATGAAGGTGTACTCGCGGTTTTCGTTTGATTACCCGTACCCCACGGCGCAGTCGGTCAATGGGCCCGTCGGCGGCATGGAATATCCCATGATCACCTTCAACGGACCCCGCACCGACCTGCAGGACGACGGCCGGCGCACCTATCCGCTCTCGGAAAAGCGCTTTCTGGTGGGTGTGATCATCCACGAGATTGGCCATGTGTACTTCCCCATGACGGTCAACTCCGATGAGCGCCAGTGGACCTGGATCGATGAGGGCATCAACAGTTTCCTGGACGGGATTGCCGGGCGCGAGTGGGACCCGAACATTCCCTGGGGCGTCGAGCCCCGGGACATCCTCGAATACATGACCTCGGACAAGCAGGTGCCGATCATGACCCAGTCCGACAGCGTGCTGGATCTGGGCCCCAATGCCTATCACAAGCCCAACGTGGCCCTGAACATTCTGCGCGAGACGATTCTGGGCCGGGAACTGTTCGATTTTGCGTTTAAAGAGTTCTCCCGTCGCTGGCGCTTCAAGCGGCCAACGCCGGCAGACTTTTTCCGCACCATGGAGGAGGCCAGCGGCGTTGATCTGGACTGGTTCTGGCGGGGTTGGTTCTACACCACCGATCACGTGGATATCTCGCTGGATCGGGTGTACAAGATGCGCCTGGACACGATGAATCCGGATATCGATTTCTCCCGCCGGCGCCAGGAGGAAGCGGACGAACCCCCGTCCGTGTTCGTGCAGCGCAACGAGGCGGAAGGTCGCAGCACCTGGGTGGAAGACAACCCCGACATTCGCGACTTCTACGACGAAAACGATGAGTTCACGGTGACCAACGAGGACCGCAACGCCTATCTCGCCATGCTGGCGGAGCTTGAGCCCTGGGAAATGGAGGCGCTGACCCGGGCGGTGCGGGAAGACCGGCAGTACTACGTGCTGGAGTTTTCCAACCTCGGTGGGCTGGTGATGCCGATCATCCTTAAGCTCACCTACGCCGACGGCAGCACCGAGCGGCGGGAGCTGCCGGCGGAGATCTGGCGCCGCACCCCCCACGCGGTGAAGAAACTGATCGTCACGGACCGGGAGATCACGCAGGTGCAGGTGGATCCGCTGTGGGAGACTGCCGACGCCGATGTCGAGAACAATTACTATCCGCGGCGGATTGTGCCGTCGCGCATCGAGGCCTATAAGCGGGAAGAGCGCACCGAGCCGGTCTACCGCGAGGTTATGCGGGATCTGAACGCGCCGCTTAAGGACCCGCGAGCTGAGGAGGCTGCAGAAGAAGCCATCGAAGGGACTGAGCAAACGCCGTGATCCGGTACGTCCGGTTTGCGCTGCTGGCCGCCGGGCTGCTTGCTGCGGCCGCCGCCGGGGCCCACGAGTCTCCTCAGGTGCTGAGCACGGTGGAGACCAACCCCCGCACGGGTCAGCTTGAGGTGATTCACCGCTTTGGACTGCACGACGTGGAGCACGCGGTGCGGCGCTTCGACTGGGGGTCTACCGACGTCCTGGCCAACGCCCGGGACCGGCAGCGATTCAGCGCCTACGTGCAGGATCGCTTCAGCCTGCGTATCGACGGGGAGCCGGTGCCCCTGGCACTGGTGGGGCAGGAGCTGGAAGGTCGGTATCTGTGGGTTTACCAGGAGGCGGGTCAGCCGGGCCCGGCGCAATCCGTGAAGGTGATCAATCGGGTGCTTTCGGAGCCGCCGCGGCATCACCTTGTGAAGGTACAGCTTCAGAGTCTAGAGGGATCCCTCGTATTTGAGCCCGGCGTGACGGAACTGACGCTCGACCAGGCGCGGTGAAGGAACGCTGGTCCGTCTACATGATCGAAGCGTCCGACGGGCGCATCTATACCGGCATCAGCACCGACCCGGAGCGGCGGCTGGCGGAGCACGCGGCCGGCGGGGCTCGCGCGGCGCGGTTTTTCCGCGGCCGCAAACCGCGCCGCATCATCTTTCTGGAGTCAGGCCACAACCGATCCAGCGCGCTGCGCCGGGAGGCCCAGATCAAAAGCTTAAGCCGAGCGGAAAAGCAGGCGCTGGTGACGCAGTCGGACTAGATTAATCCGGCGCCGGACTTCAGTCGGAACGGTTGAGAAAGCCTGGCCGCCAGGTCGCCGTCAGCCGCGCGCTGAGGTAGTCATCACTTTCCGCCGTGGCCCCTGGGCCGCGCACCACGTCCAGCGGCGTGTAGTCCACCGCGAAGCTGAAGCGCAGGTTTGGATGGCTCTGAAAGGCCAGGCCCGCGCTGCCGCTGCGCAGCACGCCGGAGGTGACGAGGCGGGTGCGGTCGATCACGCCGAACGTGCGGGCGTTCACCTGCACCTCCGGCCGGACGCGGGTGTAGGACCAGGCTGCGAAGGGCTCCCAGCGGCCGGCCCGGTAGGCCACGTTCAGCTCCAGGCCGACGTAATCCAGCTCCGCTTCGTCATCCGAAGGTGCCTCGCAGCCGAAGGGGTTCAGGGTCAGGTCATCACCCGCGGCCACCGTCGCCCGGCTGCAGGTGATGTCGCCCCGTACCCGCCCGCTCTGCGCAAAAAGCCTTGCGCCGGCGCGCCAGCGGTCTCCGCGCCAAAGGCTGCGACCCAGGGCGGCGCCGTAAAAGCCGTCGGGCCTGGCCCCGTCGATGCTGATCGGAGGCGTGTAGGCCAGCTCCAGGAGAAAGCTGCCGGGCAGCCCAATGCCCAGGCGGCCTCGCCCGAATACGGGCGATTTGTTCAGGTCTTCCAGCTTGCTGCCGTTAAAGCCAACCGCCGTGTCTTCTTCATCGATTCGCGGGATGTGCGCAAGCTCCATGGTAAACGCCATATCCCAGGGCTTAAGGTCCGAGTCGTTGCCCAGGCCGTGAAAAAGCGTTGCGGCGGTCATGTAGGACATGGCCCAGGATTCCGGGCGGTCCAGTGCCAGCTCCTGGCGCCCCTCGATCACCGGCTGGGCCCCGGCCGCCGGCGCAAGCACGGCGAAAGTCAACAGGTGAAGTAGCGTGCGGCGTAGGTCCATCCCTGGTCCTCAAATACAGGCAGTCCGGGGACCGTAGCACCGGCGGCCGACGCCGGATGTGTGCTGTTTCACAGCCTGCGTCGGCGGCCGAAGTGGCCGTTCTTGTGACGCAGTTCACACTCTTCAATCCGGTTAACAAAGCGTCACAAACAAATGCCGGTCAGATGTGCATACTACAGCCCTGCCTACTCGGGGGAGTTGGTGTGAGCCAGGAACAGGGACGGAGCCTCTTGGGGCTCAAGTCGCCACGGATGGCGACGGTTCTGCCGGCACTTCTTGCCGCATTGTTGATGTGCGCCTCGGTTGAGGCGCAGCAGGCCTTAGTCGACCGATTCAAACCAGACCTTGCGGTTTACCCGCAGTACTTCTCCATCGCCCAGGCGAGCGACGGCATCGTCTACCTCGGGCATGACGGCCAGGTGCTGCGCTTTGACGGCGTCCGCTGGACGGCGATCTCGCTCGGCGAACCCGGGCCGGTGCGTTCGCTGGAGCGGGGACCGGACGGACGCATCTGGGTCGGCGGCACCAACCGCTTCGGATTCCTTAGAGGTCGCGCCGACGGCAGCGACGAGTTTGTCGATCTGACCCATCGCTTTGGCCTTGAGCAGCGGGCTTTCGGCGACGTGTGGAATATTTTGATCACCTCCAGCCGGGTCTACGTAGTGGCCCTGCGGGACCTGTTTGCCTTCAATCCGGAAGGGGAACCCTACGGCCACTGGCAGCATGACGGACGCTTCGGCGCCATCGCCCAGATCGACGGTGAGGTCTGGGTTCAGTGGCGGGGCGAAGGGCTCAAGCGGCTGAATCGGGACGGCGAGTTCCGCCCGGTTCCCGGCGGTGAGATTTTTGACCGCAGCCTGGTGCGCAACCTCCTCCCGGTGCAGCCCGGCCTGAGCCTCATTCACGATCGCAGCCAGGGACTGTATCTCTGGCCATCCCGGGGACGCCCGACGCTCATCGAAGGGCTGAGCGAAGCTGATCTTCCCCAGCTGACCGACGCCCGCGTGATCAATCCCACGACGGTGGTCTTTGGCGGCGCTGACGGCGTGCTGCGCGTGCTTGACCTCAACGAACCCCGCTTTGACCGGGTGACGGTGGCTCCCGGATTTCTTTCGGGCCTTGCCATTGCCGGTGACGGGGCGGTGCTGGTTTCAAGCGATCGCGGTGCCCTGCGGGTGCCCTGGCCGGCCGACTGGGTGCGCTACGACGGTCAGATTCGCGGCAGCGTTCTCAACATCCGCATGCTCGATGATCGTCTTTATCTGCTGTCCGGCTCGGGCGTTTACGCCGCGGACCTGCAACATGGGCAGCCGGAACTGCCGTTCGAACGACTGGACTGGGCAATTGGTGAGGCCTGGAACCTCATCCGCACCGAGGCGGGTCTGGTCCTGGCGGATTCCCACGGACTGCGCCTGGCGGAACAGCCGGGGAGCCCGCGGGTGGGTCCGGATGATCTGTATCCAAGAGCGCTGCTGATCAATCCCGATCAGTCCCGCTGGCTGTGGACCGGCAACGAACACGGCCTGGCTTTGTTTGAACAGACCGCAACGGGGCTCAAGCTGGTGCATCGCGTCGAAGAGATGGGGTTTCGGGTGACCACGTTGGCGGCCCGGGATCGCCAGTCCGTCTGGGTCGGCGCCCAGGACCACGGCCTGTTCAGCGCCCGGGTTTCGAAGGACAGTGATCCGCGCATCGTACTCACGCGGGTGCTGCCGGAGTCCGGCATCACCTACGGCGAGTCGAACCCCGGCGCGGCGGTCAGCGACACCAGTCTCGGTGTGCTGGTCAGCACGGCCAGCGGCATCTTCCGGGTAGAGGGGAATCGGCTGGTGGCCGATTCGCTGGGGGGGCTCGGGAGCCTGCGCTCCGACGGCGAAATCCTGAATTTTGTCGACGGCACCGGCGGGTCTCTGTGGGCGCAGAGTTTTGGTCGACTATACCGCCGCCACGGCGGCTTCTGGCAGGTGCAGGACCTCCTGCGGCTGGATGACGGTGCGGTGGACGCGGTGGCCGCCGCCCCCGGCGATTCGCTGTGGCTCGGCGGCACCAGCGCGCTGTTTCGCTATTCGCCAAAAGCGGTCGGCGGCGAAGCTGAGTCGCGGCTGGGACTGGCCAGTCTCTCGCTGACGGCCAGCGGCGCGCCGCAGTCGCGTGTTCCCCTGGGCGCCCCGCAGGAGGTGCTTGGAAACCGTGCGGCGATTCACGCCGAACTGCTCCTGACGGACCTCAAGCACGCGGCCTCCGCACAGTTCCGGACCCGGCTGGAAGGCCTGGAGGCGGAGTGGACCCCCTGGAGCACCAGCGCCCGGGTAAGCTATCCGAATCTACCGGCGGGCAGCTACGTGCTGCACGCCGAAGCGCGGTCCGGTGCCGGCCAGTCCTACGCCATGTCGTCGCAGCGCCTGACCGTCACGCCGCACTTTCATCAGACCCGGGGTTTCGCGGTGGCGCTGGCGGCAGTGGTTGTCGTGCTCGCGGTATTTCTGATCACCCACTGGCAGCGGCGCAAGGTGCAGCGGCTGGCGGCGCGGAATCAGGAGCTGGACGAACTGGTGCGGGACCGAACGCGGGAGCTCCGCCGGGCCAACGAGCGGCTCAAGCAGCAGGCGGAGAAGGATGCGCTCACGGGCGTTGGCAACCGGCGCCTGTTTAATCAGAGCCTGACGCATAATTTTTCGGTGGCGCGGGTGGATGAAAATGATCTGTCTCTGCTGCTGCTGGACGTGGATCATTTCAAGCAATACAACGATACGCAGGGACATCAGCGCGGTGACCGGCTCCTGCGAAGACTGGCGGACCTGCTCACGGCCCACGTGCGGGACGACACCGTGGTGGCCCGCTACGGCGGGGAAGAGTTTGCCGTCATTGTGCCGCGCTGTGATGCGCTCTCGGCGGCACGGCTGGCGCGGCGCCTGGTGCGGCAGGTGGAGCTGGAGCTGGACGTGACCATCAGCATCGGCGTTGCCGCCTTTGACCCGGACCGGGACCTGACGGCGGACATCCTGGTGCGCCGGGCCGATGAAGCGCTGTACAGCGCCAAAGACCAGGGCCGCAATCGGTTCGTGCTGGCGGCCTGAGTCACTCCTGAGTCATTGACGACCCGAAGGGCTGGGCGCTATCTTGAGGGCCTGTTCTTCGCCCGCCAAACCAGCTGGGATCTTTGACCATGACCACGCCGCCCACCCAATCCTCACGCCTGTCCCAAGCATGGCAGGTCGTCAAGGAACGGCCGGAGCTGTGGTTCATCCTCCTGCTGATTGTTTTTGCGCGCCTGGTGCCGCATCCGTGGAACGTAACGCCGATTGGCGCCACCGCCGTATTTGCCGGAGCCTGGCTCAATCCCCGCTGGTCGTGGGCGGTGGCGCTTGTGCCGCTGGCCATTGGCGATCTCCTGATCGGGGGCTACAACTGGGTGGCCATGCTGTTTGTGTACCTGGGCTTTGCCGGCACCGCGCTCGCGGGCTACGGCTGGCTGGGCCGCCGCCGCACCCTCGCCCGGGGCGCCGGCGCGGTGGTGAGTGGATCGCTGTTCTTTTTTCTGTCCTCAAATTTCGGCGTCTGGGCGGCAGGCTACTATCCGCCCACCTGGGCTGGTCTCGTGGAGTGCTACGTCAAGGGGCTGCCCTATCTCAGCAACACGCTGGCCGGCGACGCGGTTTACACCGCGCTGTTCTTCGGCGTGTTCTACGCCGTCCGCCAGGCGACAAATCGGCCCGCGGCCAGCGCCTGACCGGACGCCCCGGCCCGGGACCCGGCACAGCTTCGACCCGTGCGAATCGTAACGCTGCTCCCCAGCGCCACCGACCTGGTGCTTGCCCTCGGTCAGGGCGACAACCTGGTTGGCATCTCCCACAGCTGCGACGGACCTGCGCTCCTTGACGGTCTACCCCGCCTCACGAGCACCTCGGTGCCCCAGGGTGACAGTCAAGTCATCGATGATTACGTGCGGGACCACCTTGAGACCCACAGCGCGCTTTATCAGCTGGACCTTGAGGGCCTGGAGGCGGCAAAACCCGATGTGGTGCTCTCCCAGGGCCTCTGTGAGGTTTGTGCGGTGGCCACCGGCGACGTCGTGGAAGCGGTGCAGGGCCTTTCCAGTCGGCCGCAGCTGGTCGACCTCAACCCATTCCGGCTGGAAGACATCTTTGATGACCTCGCGAAGCTTGGGGAAGTGCTGGGCTGTGCTGACCATGCCGCCGCAGTGGTCCAGACGCTTAAGTTGCGAGTGCAACGCGTTGCGGCCATCACAAAGGATCTGCCGCGCCGTCGGGTTGCCTTTCTGGAGTGGCTGATGCCGCTGTTTAACGGGGGTCACTGGAACCCGGAGCTGGTGCAGCTGGCCGGCGGGGAGGACCTGACCGGTAGCCTGGGGCAACCTTCCTCGACCCTGTCGTGGGAGCAGCTGGAGGCCGCAGATGCCGAGCTGCTGCTGGTGGCCTGCTGCGGCTACCGTGTGCCCCGCACCCGGGAGGATCTTGAAGCGCTCGGTCGGGAGGCGCGCTGGAACCAGCTGCGCGCGGTGCGCGATGGGCAGGTGTTCATGGCTGACGGTCAGGCCTACTTTGCCCGGCCCGGCCCAAGCGTCGTGGAGGCACTGGAACGCCTGGCGGCGACCCTGCATCCCGATCATTTCTCAGCAGAGCCGTTTGAGCGCTTTGCCGGCGCGGGCGCTATCGCTACCTGAGACACAGCCGATCGCCGGCGCGAGCGATGCCGAAACCCGCCCAGGCTTTGCAGCGCATGTTTTCATCACCCGGACAGCTTAGCGCGCTGGTCCGGTGGTGGGTAACGTCAGGCTGCGGCTTCGGTGCCCTGATACACGCTGCGAGGCCAGGTGAACTTCACCGTGGTGCCTCGGTTTTGCGCTGGGCTTTCGATCCAGACCTCACCGCCCTGGCTTTCCACCAGTTTTCGGATCAGGGGCATCCCGAGACCGGTTCCCTCAACGCGGTCCCGGGGTGCGAGCGTTTGGAACATCTCGAAGACCTTCTGGTGATATTCCTCGTCGATCCCGGGTCCATCATCCCGGATGGCGATTTCCACAAAACCACCCCGGTGACGGCTGGCGGCCTCAATGGTCCCGGCCTCCCGGTCGTGATGTTTCACGGCGTTGCTGAGTAGATTCTGAAAAACCTGGGCCAGCGGGCCTCGCGGTGAGCGGATGGTCGGCAGGTCACCGTCCAGCCGCAGGGCAAACGCGTCAGGCGCAAGTTTGCCAAACTGCTCCTGAATCAGCTCACTCAGGTTGATCGCCATCGGCCTCTCGCTGATCCGGCCGGCCCGGGAGTAGGCGAGAATGTCGTTCAGCATGTCATCCATGCGCTGCACCCGCGCCCGCAGCAGCGCCAGCTTGCCGCGCGCGTCGTCGGTGATCACTCCTTCCAGATCCTCGGAGATCCAGTGAGTCAGATTGCCGATCGCCCGCAGCGGCGAACGCAGGTCATGGGAGGCGATGTAGGCGAATTTTTCCAGTTCCTTGTTCGCCTCCAACAGCGCCAGCTCCGCTTCCTTGCGCTGGGTGATGTCCAGAAAGGTGCCGAAAACGGCGCGCACGCCGCCATCGCGATCGAGCTCCGGCCAGCCCCGGCTTTGCACGTGAATGATTTCGTTCGACGGCCGGATCACCCGCAGCTCAAATTCAAAAGGTTCCTGCCGGGAGATGGTCCGACCCAGCACGTGC
>JBCCVP010000011.1:0-63753 GCA_039195135.1 Pseudomonadota bacterium
CAGGTAGAGGCGCTGGGGACCATCCTCGGCGGACAGGAGCAGGAACCGACCACCGGGTTTGCCATCTACGGATCCACCATCGCCCACGAGCCCGACCCGGTATTTGCGGACATCCACTTCGAATGTGACCTCGAAGGGCGGCGCGGCCGGTTCGTAGTGGAGAACGTGCTGGAATGCACCGTCGAGCCGATTCGCAATCCGGTGACCGATGAACCGCACTTCATCGCCATCAAACCCCATGACGGGTTTGAGTTCCGTGAGGCGGAAATGGCCAGTGCCACCTTCTGGAGCAAAGGTGAGCTTAAGCAGCAGCATCGGCAGCGTTTCGCCGCTCTCACCTACGCCAGCTACGGGCCCTACGGCATTATTGCTGAAGAAAGCTACCCGCATCGGGTCGCTTGAAGCCATCCAACGCGGCGGAGCCAGCCCTTACCGCCAGCGAGCGGCTGCTGCGTCACGACCGCCGGATTCTGATCCTGAGTTTGGTTGGGTTAACCGGCCTCGCGTGGGTGTACCTCGTCGTGGTCGCGGCGGATATGGCCGTCGGCGACATGCGGCTCATGGGCATGGGACGGATGGACCCCGCCATGCTTACCATGCTGATGCCCATGCCCTGGGACAGCACCACCGTCGTGCTGATGGGACTCATATGGTGGATCATGATGGTCGGCATGATGGTGCCGAGTGCCGCGCCGATGATTCTGCTTTTTGCGCACGTGCAGCGGACCAACCTGCCGCTGGAAAACCCGGCGCTGCGCATCACACTGTTTACCGGGGGCTACCTGGCGCTCTGGCTGGTTTTCAGCGGGGCGGCCACCGCGCTGCAGTGGGTTCTGGGCCGGTGGGACCTGCTGCTGCCGGTGATGAAAACCCAGAGCGCGCTGCTGGCGGCCGGGGTGTTTGTTCTCGCGGGGGTTTACCAATTCACACCGCTAAAAAACGCGTGCCTCGCCCGCTGCCAGGCGCCCCTGACTTTTCTCTCGCAGCATTGGCGAAAGGGCAATCTGGGGGCCTGGCAAATGGGGCTGCATCACGGCGCCTACTGCGTTGGCTGCTGCTGGGGGTTGATGTTGCTGCTGTTTGTCGGCGGAGTCATGAACCTGCTGTGGATCGCCGCGATCGCCGCCTGGGTGCTGATTGAGAAGCTACTCCTGCCGGGGCGCATCTATACCGCCCTAAGCGGCAGCGCCCTGCTTGTCGGGGCGGCGCTGGTTTACCTCAGCCAACCGCCGTCGGGAACCTAAACGCCGGCGCCGGGCTGTGAGACCGGAGAGGCCCGGTCAGGCAACCTGGCGGCGGGCGGTCCTGAAGCCCTCCCGCACAACGGCGGTCAGGTCCTGTCCGCGATCCAGCGCACTGGCCGGCGCCACCAGCGAGACAAAACCCTCCACATGCCACCGGAAAGGTGCGGCCGCCGCGTCCAGCGTCTCAACCGCTGGCGGCGGCCAGGGGGAACAGTACAGATAGGGCTCAGCGTAGCTGCCGTCGCCCGGCGACAGTCCCACCCCCACGGAGCGCGCCGACTCCGGGTCCCCCGTTTCCAGCGCAAACAAAACCGCCAGGTCGAAGTGGTGCGGCCAGCAGCGGGCCACCGCTGGCTTGACCGACAGGTGTCCGGCTTCGGTGATGAGAGACTGAAGGGCCCGGTCCGCCTGCTGGAACCAGTGGCCCAGGGCGGAAACCTCAGCGGACAGCGCCGCAAACTCAGCGTAGTCCACTGCGTCATCCAGCGCGTAGGGCATCTCGGCGGCCCCGGTCGGCGTCAGGCCAGCGTCCGCCAGTTGACGGTCTACCCAGGCCTCGACCGAAACCTCGCTCTCGCTGCGTAGACCGAGTTCGGCGCCAACCTCACCGCCATCCAGCCACAGCAGAGCCTGGTCGGAAAATCGAAATGCCAGCTGCCGGCGCCGCAACCCGTCGAGGGGATGACTGACCAACGCGCCCTGCGCCGCCAGCCATCCCAGATTGGAGTGGCTATCGTCCGCCGGCGCCGGAAGATTGGCCCGGGCCGCTTTCGAGGGCCACTGGCAGGCCGCATGAGAAAGCTCCCGCGCCCGGCCAAGCTGGCTCGGCTCTACGCCAGCGTATAAATCAAACGTCATGGCTGGGCACCGTCCCCGCTTACCGCTTGTGTTCCGGGCTGTGAAAATCAGTATGGCAACCAGCGCTCCAGACCTCCGGCTGATTGCCGTGAGCAGGGATGCCGCCCGCGTCTTTCAGCATCCGCGCCAGGTGCAGGCAGTTCCACACCAAAAAGGTGGTGTTGCGGTTGGTGAAGTCGTTTTCAGGCCCGCCGGACCCCGGATCCATGTAAGAAGGTCCGGGGCCGGCCTCCCCCATCCAGCCGGCGTCCGCCTGCGGCGGCACCGTATATCCGATGTGGGACAGGGAAAAGAGGATGTTCATCGCGCAGTGCTTCACCCCATCTTCGTTCCCGGTGATAAGCGTGGCGCCGACCTTGCCGTAATCCCGGTACTGGCCCTTGCTGTTGAAATCGTGGGTATAGCCGTACATCCGCTCGAGCACGCGATTGCACACCGAGCTTTTCTCGCCGAGCCACACCGATGTGCCGATGATGAGGATATCGCAGGCGTCAACCTTGGCCTGAAGCTGCGGCCAGTCGTCCCGGTCATAGCCGTCGCGCCCGGCATAGTCGTGCTCAAGGCCGGCGGGAATCTCAAAATCCACCGGTCGAATAATCTCCGTTTTGACCCCGTTGGCGTGGAATATTTTTTCCGCAACGCGCAACAGCCCTTCCGTATGTGACTGCTTCGGGGACCGCGTCAGCGTGCAGTTCAGCATCAAGACGCTCAGGTCGTCGTACTTGGCCGGCGGATTGTGGCACTGGTTGGCGGTGACGTTGTCGAGCTGCTCGGTCATGGGCTTGGATCCTTAATTATGCGAATCAACGGTGGAATTGTGGCACTTCTGCCACCCCTAAGGCACGTCATGGGCCAGCGGTATACCCGTCTTCAGGACGGCTGCTGGTGCGCCGCATCGGACCAGTGGGCGTAGGTAGCGGTGGCCGACCAGGCGATCAAACACAGCCCGGTCAGGGCCTCCGTGCCCGCCAGCATGCGCAGCTCGCCGGTGGGGATAATATCGCCGAAGCCAACGGTGGTGAAAACCATCGCCGAGAAATAGACGTAGTCCACCAGCGTCCCGTCGCTGTTGAGGTCCCCCAGGCCGAGCTGATCCCCCGCCCAGAAGGCACCGGCGTAGAGCCAGATCTCGATGGCGTGGGCGGTGAGCAGGCTGATCCAGATGAGGATCAGCCGTTTTCTCTTGCTCCGGGTGCGCAGCGAGATCCGCTCAATCAGCAGCAGCACCTCAGAATGAAACACGATCGTCAGCAGCGCCAGGGCCGCGGACAGCATAATGGCGAACAGTTCCAAACCGTCTCTCCTCAGTGCCGTTCAGCGGCAGCCCGGGCTAGTCGGCGTACCCTACTCGCTCCCGGACAGACGGCACAAGCGGTTCGGTGGGATCAATCGGCGGGTGCCTGGTTCCTGAGCTCGGCGAGAAAACCCCGCTCCTTAAGGAAGCGATCGGTGATCGTCGCAACCTGCGCCCGCACCCCCGCGTTGCGGAAAAAATGGCCCACCTCGAACAGGTGGTATTCAAAATCGTTGCCGAGCGCCTGCATGCGCTCGACAAACCCAAGAAACTCGGCCTCCGGCGCCAGATGATCGTATTTTCCATGCAGCAGCAGCGCTGGCACGAGCCCCGCCTCCACCTGATGCGTCAGCGATGCTGATTGCGGCCGGCCCTGCGTCATGGCGGAAAAAAAGCCGCCCTTCGTCGTGTCGTAGGTGGATGAATGAAGAATGAGCGCGTCCGGCCGGTAGATTGATCCTTCCGGCGCTTCGATCGCCGTGATTCCTGCCAGATGGGCGCCGGCGGAAAAACCGTGGGCAACAACCCTAGCCGGATCAATCCCAAGCGCTTCGGCATTATCCCGCACCCAGCGCACCGCTTCCCGCGTATCCGCCATGCTGTCGTGAATATTGCTGCCGTGCACGTCAGCGATGCGGTATTCAAACGAGATCGCCACCATGCCCTGCGCTGCCCGAAGCTGGGCCGCCTCGTAGGACCACTCCGGCGTACCGATGGCCCAGCCACCGCCGTGAAACGTCAGAAAAGCCGCCTGCTGCTGTCCGGCCTGACGGGACGGCGGGAAAAACAGGTGGGCCTCCAGGTCGATGCCGTCCACCGTTCGATAAACCCGAATGTCGTCGGGCAGAGATCGCTCCGCCATCTCCTTTTGATGCAGCCTGGTGATGTCGGCAAGCCGCTCATGGTTCGGAAAATCTGTGGCAAAAGCCGACAGTACACCGGCCCAGTCCGCCGGTCCGTAGTTGGTATTAAAGGTCTGGAACATCTGCTCCAGCAGGTAGCTCCGAATCTCCTCCCGGGTTGCCATCGCCTTGATCGCCTGATAGCGGGAGCGCAGCTTTTCCCGGGGCCGGTCGCTGTTTTCAAACTTTCGCGCGCCGCCGGATTCAAGCGTTGCGTAGGTGTCCAGAAAGATCACCAGGCGCCGGGAGGACAGTTGTGCAGGCTCCGGATCAAGCTCCGCCAGCACCTGCCGGTAGAAGTCTTCTGCCACCGGGGCCTGCTCACCGGTAAACCGGTTGAACACCGTGGGGTAGTAAAGACGGAATGTCGCGATCGCCGCCTCGATGTCGGCGACGGCGCGCCGATCGATCACCGCCGGGAGGTCCGGGTGGCGACGCAGGAACTCGCCGTGGCGGCCCAGCAGACTGGTCCTGCGCTGCTCTATTTCCCGGGCGAAAGCGTCCTGATCGAGCGAGTACACCACCGCCAGCTGATCGATCAGGTTTCGCTGGGTCGTGGCGACGGCGTGCTCCAGGTCTTGCAGATGCTGATTGGCGTCGGCATGGTCGCCGGCGAAGCGGATTTGAGGCTTTTCCGCTGCCGGGAATTTAAGCTCAATCTTTGCGCCGGGCGTCAGGAACACCTCGGCCTTGGCGTCACCCGCCTGGATCCGATGAAACCCGGGCTGCGCAAGACTAAACGCAGCGTGCAGCGCGCCGTCGCCGGCGATCGGAAAAACGCGATCTTCCGGGTGCCGGGAGACGGACCAGCCGTCTTCGATGGGCGGTGGATAGGAACGCACCGTAAACTCTTTGGCAAAACCGGGCGGGAACTGCCCGGTCAATTCAACGTCGGCAGCGCTCGCCATCCCGAGAGGCAGCAGACCACCCGCAGCGAGCAAACTCAGCAAAGCCAAAACCCGAAAGTCTTTCACCCAGCAACTCCTTTGTTGACCGTCTGGCCCCCACGCTGCGTGGCAGCCGCATTTCAACCCGATACGTGCTGCGCCTCGGAAAGTTACGCCCGGCAATGTAACCGGCAACTTAACAAGAATCCGCCATTTAGTTAACATGTGTAATTATTCTTAGCCAACCACATCTTCATGCCCCTATCCGAAGCGCAAATACAGCAGGCAGCGGCGCAGCTATACCACGCGGAGCAAGAACAGATACAGATCCGGCCCCTGACCACGGCGCTGCCGGATATGGACATCGACGATGCGTACGCGGTGCAAAAAGCCTGGGTGGACCGGAAAATTGCCGACGGTCGCCGCATTACGGGCTACAAAATCGGTTTGACGTCCCGCGCCATGCAGCAGGCGATGAATATCTCAACGCCGGATTTTGGCGTGCTCCTGGACGATATGGCCTTTCCCTGCGGCGGCGAAATTCCCGCCCACCGGTTCACCGATCCGCGGATTGAGGTGGAACTGGCATTTGTGCTCAAAGCGCCGCTGGCGGGCGAAGCGGTCACCATCGATGAGGTGCTGGCGGCTACCGACTACGTGACGCCAGCCCTCGAGCTCATCGCGGCCCGAAGCTTTCGGGTGGACCCGGAAACGGGCACCCCCCGCAACGTGTTCGATACCATCTCCGATAACGCCGCCAACGCCGCCTATGTGGTCGGCGACCAGCGCTTCGCGCCGGAGCAGATCGACCTGCCCTGGGCCGGCGCCATGCTGTACCTGAACGGCGAGGTGGAAGAGACCGGACTTGCCGGCGGCGTGATGGGGCATCCCGCCCACGGGATTCGCTGGGTGTGTAAGCGATTTGCCCGGCACGGGGTTACGCTCGAGCCCGGGCAGATTATTCTGTCCGGCTCGTTCACCCGCCCGGTGATCGTCAAGGCGGGCGATGAGGTGATGGCTGACTACGGCCCTCTGGGCAAAGTGGAGGCAAGATTCCTATGAGCAGGCTCCCGCGCAACCGACTGCTGCAAAAGCTCCAAACCGGCCAGCCTCAGTACGGCCTGTGGCTCGGCATTCCGGACCCCTCCGTCGGCGAGATGATGGCCGGTGCGGGATTTGATTGGGTCGTGGTTGACCACGAGCACGGTCCTTTCGAGCTGCGGGACGTGCTGAGCCACCTGCAGGCGATCGCCGCCTACGATGTGGCGCCGATCGTCAGGTCCGTAGACGCCAACCCGGGGCTCTTGAAGAAGCTCTGCGATATCGGCGCCCAGACCCTGCTGGTGCCCATGATCGATACGCCGGAGCAGGCCGCCGCCGTGGTGGACGCGGTCAAGTATCCGCCGACCGGGCGCCGAGGCATGGGCACGTCCATGGCCCGGGCCGCCGGCTGGAACGCGATTCCGAATTACATTGACGACGCCAACGGGGAAATGTGCGTCATCGTGCAGGCAGAATCCGCAGCGGCCATCAGCAACCTGAAAGTCATCGCAGCCACCGAGGGCATCGACGGCGTATTTTTTGGCCCCTCGGACCTGTCCGCCTCCCTGGGACACAACGGAAACGTCTCCCATCCGGAGGTGGTGAAGACGGTGACCGACGGCCTGCGCACTGTCCGGGAGGCCGGCAAACACGCCGGTGTGCTGTGCCTCGACCCGGCGCAGACCAAAGACTACGTCGCGGCGGGCGCCAGCTTTGTGGGGGTTGGCGTGGATGCGCTGCTGATCGGCAATGCCGCTCGTGCCCTGGCGACCCAGTTCTGCGGCGAAGGACGCCAATCCTCCGAGGCCGGCTACTAGGAGAGGGTCGCTAGCCCAGCTCGAAGCGCCCGACGGTGCAACCCACCGCAAAGATCGGCAGCTCCGCCGTAAAAAACTGCACCTCGCAGGGCCCGCCGGCGGCGGCCGCCGCCGCGATATAGGGGCGGATCTCAAAGCCTCCCAGGCCCGCGTCCCGGTAGGTCTCCTCATCGGAGTAGCTGAGCAGCGCTTCCTTATCGAACCGTTCCAGACGGCCAAGAAACTCCCGGTCCCAGGCCTCGTTGATCTTCCCCGAGTCGGGCGTTGCCGGCCAATGGGAAATGCCGCCGGTGCCCACCACGGCGAGTTTTTCCGGCACCCGATCCGCGGCCCGGCGAATCGCTTCCCCAAACGCCCAGGCGCGGTGCAGGGGCGTCAGGGGCGGCCCCTGGCAGTTGATGTTGACGGGAATGATCGGCAGATCGTAGCGCGGCGTCAGAAAATGCAGCGGCACCATGACCCCATGATCAAAGCGCCACTCTTCCGCGTAGGCACAGTCCACCGTCTGGTGGATTTCCTGCACCAGCCGACGGCCCAGGTCCGGGGCGCCGGGGATTTCCGTCTTCTCAATGCCGAGCCACTCCGGATCTTCAATGGGACCAAAATATTTGTCCCCCATGCCGACACAGAAAGCGGGCATGTTGTTCATAAAGAAGTTGGCAAAGTGCTCGGCAGCAATCACCACCAGCGCCTCAGCGCCGCTTGCCTCAATCTCCCGCCGCTGCCGATCAAGGGCCGCATAAAACTCGTCACGCTTTTCGACGTTTTTCACCAGCTTCGCCCGCCCGGTAATGCCGGGCGCGTGACTCAGAACACCGGAGTAAACCAGGCTCATGACGACCGCTCCTGATCGCGCTCTTCCCCCTCCACGGTGAAGCTCCGGCCGGCACCGGTCATGGTGTACACGCCGGCCCGCACCGGCCCGTATTTTTTGATGCCCTCTCTCATCTGATCCAGGTAGTCGAACCACTCGATGCCCAGAAACGCCGCGTAGTGCATGAGGATCTGTCCGTTTACACCCAGCACGTATAGCAGCCCGATGTCGCCAGCATTGATCGCCCCGCGCTCTTCTTCCGACAGGTCATAGCCGGCAAGCACGCCGGCTCGGTCTTCGCGAAAATCCGTCTGGACCTGTTCGTCCCGATTCAGGTCGTAAAGCACTTTCTGCAGCTGGTAAAGACTCACGGTGTGTCTCCTGCCGGGCGGCCTCGCGCCGCCATATACTCGCGGATATTGCTCCGCTTCCACCGCGTGGCGGGATCGATCTCCTGGATCTCCAGCCCAAGCGACAGGGGCCGACCGGCAAAGACCGGCTCCACCGCACGGTTAAGCGCTGCAAACAGCGCCTCGCCAATCTGCTTTTGTGTTTCCGGCGGACGGCCGCGACCGATCCGCAACGTGACGTAGATGAATCCGTTGGTGGCGTCGCCGTCCGCCACTTGATACAGCGACCGGGGCACCGCCCGGGTGCGGATACCGCCGGTGGGCAGCGCCTCCTGGGCTACCGCAGCGGCGTGAAGATCCCGCACCAGATCCTCCATCGTAAGGACGGATTCGAGATTGTCCGAATACTCGATAATCAGATGTGGCACGCGCTCCGCTCCGTTTGCCTGGTATCAGTTAACGTGTTAAACAGATGCCCCGCGACCCATGCCTGACGCAGCCCAACGGACCAAAGAATACGCAGAGAAATGAGAGACTTCCGACACTCACTTCCAATGGAACTCATGAAGGCCCGGGAAGCCGCTATGGCTCGTTTTCGGCCGATGCTCCGGGACCACGGTCTGACCGAGCAGCAATGGCGCGTGCTTCGGGCGCTGACCGACTGCGACAACATAGACGCCAGCGAACTGGCCGCGCGGAGTTTTCTCCTGGCGCCAAGCCTCACCCGCATTGTGCAGCACCTGGAGTCAGAAGCGCTGATCAGCCGCCGGCAGAACGCGGCGGACCAGCGCAAGGCGGTGGTGGCGCTTACGGCCAAAGGGCGGCGCCTGTTTGATCGAATCGCCCCCCATTCCGAAGCCCTGTATGCGCAAATCGAAAAAGAGTTTGGCTTTGATCGGCTTGAGCTGCTCTATGAGCTACTGGCCGATTTTTATCAGACGCTGCGAAACGGCGATGCATAGCTAGCCTGGCTCGTCCTGCACCGGGTTGCGGAGGGTACCGATGCTGGTGACTTCCACCTCGACGGCATCACCGGGCTTAAGGTATTGCGGCGGATCCAGCCGGGCCCCGGCACCGGTGGGCGTACCTGTCACAATGACGTCACCGGCCCTCAGCGTCATAAACGTCGAGATGTACTCAATCTGCCGCCGGATCGGAAACATCATGTGGGCGAGCACGTCATCCTGGCGCACCTCGCCGTTGACCCGTGTGGTAATCCTCGCCTCGTCCAGCTGCGCCGCCTCGGAAAAAGGTATCAGCCAGGGGCCGAGGGCACCGGAGCGATCCCAGTTTTTGCCCTGCGTCACGTTGAATTTGGCATGCCGTACCCAGTCACGGATGGTGCCCTCGTTGCAGATGGTCAGCGCGGCGATGTGGTCGTAGGCGTCATTGCCGGCGATGCGCCGGCCCGGTCGGCCGATCACAATCGCCACCTCGCCTTCGTAGTCCAGCATGCGGCTTTCCGGCGGCCGTAGGAGCGGCTGCTCGTGACCGGTAAAGCCACTGGCAAAGCGGGGAAACAGGGACATGTGCGTTGGCTGAGTACTGCCGTCTTTGTATTCCGCGTTACGATCCGGGAAGTTGACCCCTACGCAGAGGATCCGCCGCACGTCCGGCAGCACCATCTCATAGGTAAATTCGGTGTGGGTGACGGGCTGGTCAGCGGCCTGCGTGAGGTCCGCCAGCCCGCCCGCGGCGATTGCCTCATACAGACTCGGCCATTGAGGAAAGCCTGCGGACAGGTTGATCATGCCCTCATCGGTCACGGCACCATAATGAACGTGCCCGTCCGCGGAATAGGTAGCCAGCCGCACCGTCAGCCCCCATGCCCCAGGCGCATCATTTTGTGCTGGCCGGTGGCAAACGCAACGTGCTTTTGCTCCATGTAAAACTCGAACGACCAGTCACCGCCATCGCGGCCGATCCCCGAGGCTTTGATACCGCCGAAGGGCGTAGGCAGGTGACGCACGTTTTCCGAGTTGACCCAGATCATGCCGGCCTCCAGCTGCTCGGTGAAACGCAGGGCACGGGTCAGGTCATTGGTCCAGACATACCCGGTCAGGCCATAGGGCGTGTCGTTGGCCATCGCGAGGGCTTCCTCCTCTGTAGAAAATGGGATTGAGGTGAGCACCGGGCCAAAAATCTCCTCCCGCGCGATGCGCATCTGGTTGCTGGCGCCGGTGAATACGGTGGGCCGGACGTAGTACCCCTCGTCGCCCACCGTCTCGCCGCCGGCGCCGATCTGTGCCCCGTCTTGTTTTGCGATGGAAAAGTAGGACGTGACCTTTTTGTAGTGCTCCTCGGTAACCAGCGGGCCAATCTCCGTGGCTGGGTCCAGCGGGTGTCCGACCTTGATGTTGTTCACCCGCTCAATCAACTTCGCTTCAAATGACTCGCGGACCGTGTCCTGAATCAGCAGCCGGGACGACGAGGTGCAGCGTTCGCCGTTGATCGAGTAGATCATAAAGATGACCGCATCCAGCGCCCGCTCAAGGTCCGCATCGTCAAACACGATCACAGGATTTTTGCCGCCGAGCTCCAGGTGCATCCGCTTAAGCGTGGCGGCGCCCTGTTCCGTGATGAGAGACCCGGTGCGGCTTTCGCCGACAAACGCAATCGCCTTGATGGCGGGATGCTGCGTGAGACGCTTCCCGGCGTCGTGGCCGTAGCCGTTAACGGTGTTGAGGACACCCGGCGGCAGGCCCGCCTCCTCAGCGATCTCGATGAGCAGCCGCGCCGTGAGGGGAGAGTCCTCCGCCGGCTTGTGCACCACGGTGCAACCCGCGGCCAGCGCCGGGGCAATTTTCCACGTGGACAGCATAAACGGGGTATTCCAGGGCGTAATGACCCCAACCGGACCGATCGGTACGCGGGTGGTGATGTTCATCAGCGTGGGCGACTTCAGGTGCTGCCCGTCGCGGGCGGAGGTGACCTGGTCAGCAAAATAGCGAAAGTTCTCGGCCCCGCGCAGCGCAGCTTTCGACATGAAACGAATGGTCTGCCCGGTATCCCAGCACTCGCACAGAGCGATCTCCTCGGCCCGCGCCTCAATCGCCTGCGCCACATTGAGAAGGACTTTCTTACGCTCAGTCGCCGGCATATCCCGCCAGTCGGGAAACGCCGCTGCCGCGGTTTCCGCCGCCGCGTCTACGTCCGTCTCGCTGCTTCGTGCCACGTCGCAGATCACGCTCTTGTCTACCGGAGAGATGAGCTGAAACGTGCCGCCCGCGCCCGCGTGGTCCGTTCCGCCAATCCGGTTGAGAATCCCGGTCTCGCGAAAGCGGCCCACATAGCCGCTCAACTTCTCAAGATTGCTGTCCAAAACCGTCATGGGCTTCTCCAGGGGTTTGGCTGTTTTTATTTAACGTGTTAAATATTAGTCGAAATTTCGCGATCCTGTCAACGCCAGCAACGACCCCGATCGACGCCTCGGCGCCGCCAATGGCGGTGAGAAGTGTTCCTGTGGGATTATGGCCCGGCCCATTTTTGGAGGGGACCATGGCAAATTGGCGAAACAATGGCGTGCGCGTAGTCCGCGCCGACCAGCTGGACGACAACACGCACCAGACCCCCGGCATGCACCGCATGGCCGCCATCACGCAGGCATCCGCCAACGCGCAGAAAATCTGGGCCGGCACCGTCACAATCCACCCAAACGCCAAAACCGGCGCGCACCATCACGGTGAACTTGAGAGCATCATCTATGTGGTAAAGGGTCAGGCGCGCATGCGCTGGGGAGAAAATCTCGAGTACACCGCCACCGCCAGCGCCGGAGATTTCATTTTTGTGCCGCCGTTTGTGCCGCACCAGGAAATCAACGCCAGCAGCGACGAACCGCTGCAGTGTGTGCTTGTGCGGAACGACCAGGAGCCGGTTGTGGTTAACCTGGACATCGATCCCGTGGAAGCGCCGGAAGACGTCATCTGGATCGATCCCCACCACCCGGAGGCCTGAGGTTTGCGCGTTGCGGTCACCGGAACGTCGGGCCGCATTGGCCGAGCGATTCACTTTGCGCTGGGGCACGATCAGGACGTGCTCGGCATAGACCGATCTCTGTCTTCGGCCACCGCGGTGCTCGGTGATATCGGGGATTCCGAACTTCTCCTGCGGACCTTTGAGGGCTGCGATGCGGTGGTGCATACCGCCGCTCTCCACGCCCCGCACGTGGGCATCCTTGAGGACGCGGAGTTTCACCGCGTCAACGTTGAGGGCACAAAAAATGTCATCCGGGCGGCCCGGGCAAATGGAATTTCCCAGCTCGTGTTTACCAGCACCACCGCGCTTTACGGGCATGCCGTGACGGCGGACCCGGAGGCCGCGGCCTGGATCACGGAAGACACGGTCCCCCAGCCAAAGTCCGTCTACCATGAAACAAAACTTGAGTGCGAAGCGCTGCTCGCCGACGCCGCAGGAGCGGACCTACAAATCACCGTGCTGCGCATGTCGCGGTGTTTTCCAGAACCCGCACCGCTGATGGCGGCCTACCGTCTGCACCGGGGCATCGACGCCCGGGACGTGGCTACGGGGCATCGCGCGGCGCTGCTCAATCGCGTCGACAAGCCCTACCGTCTGTTTATCCTGTCCGGCAGTACACCGTTCGAACAAAGCGACCTGCTTGCGTTGAAAAGTGACGCGGCGGGCGTGCTGCGCCGGCGCTGCCCTACCCTGTGCCGAGTGTTTGAAGATCGAGAATGGCCCCTGCCGGCCGCCATCGACCGGGTCTACGATGCCTCGCTGGCTCAGCGCGAACTGGGCTGGCGGCCAAACTACGGGTTTGACGAAGTGCTGCGACTACTGGACTCAAGCATCTGTGAAGTTCTGCCGCCGCAGATGGCAGTTCGGCAGGTCAGCGAATAGCTTTACGAGCATCTGGGGCCGCACCCAAGACGTGGTTTCGATCCCCTACCGCGGCGCCAAAATGCTAACCTTGGCCACCCTTTTGTCACCCACGAGCGATCAATAAGTTGGAGCTGTCAGGCAAGATCACCCACGTGCTGGAGGAAAAATCCGGCACCTCATCCCGCGGCACCTGGCGCAAGCAGGAGTACGTTATCGAAATTCCCGGGGACTACCCCAAACAGGTGTGTTTCATGGTCTGGGGCGACAAGATCGACCAGCTCAAAATCGCCGAAGGCGAACAGCTGACCGTGCATTTCGACCTGGAAAGCCGGGAGTACAACGGCCGGTGGTATACGGACGTTAAAGCCTGGCGGGTGGAACGCCCCCAGGCAGACGGCAACGCGCCGCCGGATTTTGACTCGCCCCCGCTTCCCGAGGCGCCGCCCTTTGACGCTGACGACGACGTGCCGTTTTAAAACCAGCCCCGACGATCTGCGACGCAAGGCTCGCCAGCGGGATCTGACGATAACCAGCCCGCTTGTTTCGAAAGGCGAGAATGGGTCAGAAATGTAACTGATTCTAATTTACAATTAGGCCCAGCCAAGTCTAGCGTTCCGCAGTCAGGGATGAACTCGCCAAAACCCAAAGAACCGGGCAAGCGCTCGGCGGGATCACGGAATAAGCTCTGGACGGTGCACAGCTGGGTCGGTTTCTACGCTGGCATCGTGATCGCAACCCTCAGCCTCACCGGCGTGGTGGCGTTGTTTAAGTCCGAATTGGACTATGCGCTGAATCTGAGCCTTTTCAAGGTCGAGCCGCAGACAAAACAGGCCGATATCTCCGCCATCATCCGCGACCTGCGCGAGGAACACGGCGCAGAAGGTCACATTCAGACATACCCGCCAAACAGCCCCACAGATAGCTGGCGGCTGCGTTTCCTGCGCCCGGGCAAATTCGGCTTCAGTCAGCTGGAGGTGTTTATTGACCCCTACTTCGGCGAAATTCTCGGCGAGCGGGACTATACGCGCTCCCTCGCCTACTTCGTTCGGCAGCTTCACGTGCGCCTTTATGAAAGCGTATGGGGGCGCCAGATTGTGGGTCTGGCGGGAATCGCTCTTTTGCTATCGACCGTCACGGGACTGTTGATCTACGGCCGCTTCATGAAAAAGCAGGTGTTCGCCGCAATCCGCACAAAAACGCTGCGCGTCAAATGGGCCGATTATCACAAGCTTATCGGCGTCGCTACGCTGGCGTTCAATCTGATGATCGCGATCACCGGGGCCTGGCTGGGGCTACAGGTCTACCTGCAGCCGCTGGTGCTGGATGGCCGGCCCGGCGGATTTACCAGGGAGGAAAAACCGCTCAACAAGGAACAGGATCTTGCAACCTACGTCGACTATCAGGCGGCGCTGGCGACAAGCGCACACCTGTTTCCGGAACTGAAGCCTGCGTTTATGGTTCCCTCCCGTGATGGAAGCCGTACGCTGCGCATCCTTGGCGACGTACCAGGTCAAGCCTACGAGCGCCACACGTTCTCCCTGACGCTCGACAAGCAGGATTTAGGCGAACTGCACCGCTACGACATCCGCGAAGCCAGCGCCGGCGATAAGCTGTTCTTCCTTCAGGAGTCCATGCACTTCGGCGATTACGGGGGCATCACCCTCAAGGTGGTGTACACGTTCTTTGGGCTGACCAGCGGGTTTCTGTCACTGGCCGGATTTGTCGTTTACCTCGAACGCAATGAAAAGCGGCGCCGGGAACGTCCGAGATATACGCCAATGAGGCCCCTGGTGCTGCGCTGGACCTGGGCGATCGTCGGCGTCTGCGTATTTCTCGGCGTACTGCAGATTAACTTCGGCCCGGCTCCACCGGCCATTCTGGTCCTGCTGGCGGTCTACGGTTCTCTGCTGTTTGTCGTGCTTCGCGCGCTTGTGCGAACCATCCGTGCCCGGCTGCGACCCGCGGCAGCCTAGCATGAAGGCGCCAGACCACATCGACGAAAATGTGCTGACTCCTACGCTGCTGTTTGCCCTCAACGTGTCGCTCCTGATCGTGTTTTACCTGATCTATGCCCTGCTCAGCGTGCCCGCTGCCATGACCGATCCATCAAGGACTGCCGCGTACCTTGCGCTGTTTGCTGGCGCCACGCTGATTTCCTGCCTGGCCCTGCGCCATCGTCAACGCTGGTTTCTCACGCTGAACATTGCATTGCACCTTACGCTCTATGTGATTTTTTTCCGGTAGCGCCGTAACCCGGCGCTTCCGGCGAATTTCATGCCCGGCCGGTTGCGGTCCGCAGCGATTGTAGATGCAAATGCTATCGATTATCATTTGCATCACCAAATCCCTAGCTTTGAGGTCGAGACGCATGAAGTGCATGCAACGCTCCACCCTGTTCGCCAGCGTGATCAGTCTGGCCTGCCTGCCCGTGATCAGCCTGGCCCAGGAATCGAACGAAACCCGTTCAGAAAATGATGAGCCGATCGAGGAACTGGTGGTTACGGCGCGCGCCCAGAAGCTCTACCGCGTCGGCGTCACCGACACCGGTAAACTGGCGACGGATCCGCTGTCCTCGGCCCAGCTGATTACGAGTATCAACGCGCAGCTGATCCTCGACCAGGGCGCCCGGGACGCCCAGGACATCTACCGCAACATCTCGGGCGTCAGCCTGTTCAGCTATGCCGGGGTAACTGCCCGGGGTTTTCGTCAGGAGGAGATCTTTTTCGACGGGCTGCGAGGTGACCCCTACGTTGGTTTCAACGTGCCCCAGCTATTCAATATCGAGCGCGTTGACTTCCTGAAGGGTCCGGCCGGCATGCTCTACGGCCCGGGGGCACCGGGGGGATTGTTCAACTACGTGACGCGTAAGCCCGACGCCACCGCTCCCTCGCGGGCACGTCTGGTGGTGGGCGATATGGCTCGCTATGGCGCCTCCGTGGACCTCAACGGCAGCACCGGTCTGGAGGACTCGGCCTGGCGCGTCGGCGTCTTTTTTGAACAGCGCGATACGCCACGGGCCAACACCGCCAGCGACACCGGCGTTTACGACTTTGGCGTGTCCTTCGCCCTTCCCGGCAACACCAACCTGGTGCTGCAGGCGACCCGTTACGAGCAGGACCTGCAGGGCAACCGGCTGCGCGGCGTGCCGGTAACCGACGAAGGCCGGTTTATCGCCGACCGTCGCTGGAATCACAACGAGGCCAGTGATTTCCTGGATCTTGAGTCAAACAATTTCCAGGCGTTGTTCGACGGCACCATCGGCGACAGCCTGACCTGGGATCTGAAGATCCGCTACACCGACAGTGAACAGGAACAGAACTATCACGAGCCCATCCAGCTGATTGACTTGGAAGCGCTGATCGGCGCACCCACGGACGGCACGCCAGATTTGGTCGCGCGCCAGTGGCGCGATCAGCTGCGGGAGGAGGAGCTTTTCTCTCTCGGCACCAACTGGGTTTGGTCCACGAGCTTTGGCAACGTGGAGAATCGGCTGCTGGCCGGCTTTGAGTACTTCGACGGCGAACAGGTGGCCAACCTCGGCGGCTTGAACCCAACCCTCGACATGGTGCAGCGGTTTTTGCTCGGCGCCTCGCTGCCTACGGACATCGTTCCCCTGTCGCTGCAGGACCCTGTGTATGGGCTTACTCAGCCACAAAACTATGCCACCGTGTTCAGACCGGAGATTGTCACCGTGCAGGAGCGCCAGGGTTTTTACCTGCTTAATGAGGCGACCATCGGCAATTGGATCCTGGCCGGCGGCTTGCGCTTCGACGACTTTGACGACACGACCAACGGCGCCGGGTTTTCTGATGACAACGTGTCGCTTCGCGCCGGCGTGGTCTATCGGCTGCGGGAAGACGTCTCCCTGTTTGCTCAGTGGGCAGAGAGCTACCAGCCCCAGAGCATCGGTCAGCAGATTCCAGGAACCGGCGGCCCGTTCGACCCAACCGAAGGCGTCATGCTCGAGGCGGGGATCAAAGCCGCTCTGCTTGGAGGCCGCATTCAGGCCAGCGCCGCTGCCTATGAAATTATTCGCGAGAACATTCTGCAGGCCGACCCCGCCGGCGATCCGGAAGGCGACGGCATCGACAATTTCATCCAGTTTGGCGAGGTCACCAGCCGCGGCGTTGAATTTGACGTTGCCGCCGATCTGACCGACAACTGGGTGCTCACCGCCTCCTACGGCTACAACAGCACCCGCATCACCGAGGACAACGGCGGCGGTGGCATCCGCAACAATGTCGGTGATCGCTTTGCCAACGCGCCGCGGCACCAGTTCGGGTTCTGGACCCGCTACCAGGTGCCCGCCATCGAAACCGCATTTGCCCTCGGCGGCGATTACGTTGATGACCGCCTAAGCCTAAGCGGCCAGACCGTGAGGTCCTACCTGGTGTTTGACGCTTCCATCATTTGGGATCGAGGGCCATTCCAGGTGCTGGCGCGGGTGGAAAACCTGTTCGATAAGACCTACGCCGAATCGGGTTTTCTATCTCGCACGGGCCACTTCCCCGGCGACCCCAGAACGGCTTTTGTCGAGTTTTACTACGAGTGGTAGCGGGAGCGCTGACGAAACACGCCCGCGGCATATGATTGCCGAGCTGCTGACGATTGCCGCTGTGGCCTCGGTCGTGTTTCTGCTTGTGGTGGTCGGAACATTTCTGTTCGCGCCGGGCGTTATGCGCCCGGAGATCTCGCGATTCACGGAGAAGTTTCAGGCAAATACCCGGAATCTATCGTGGCTCGCTCTGATTCTGGTCAGCGTCATCGGCCCGTCGCTGTTTGCTGCCGGCTGGCTGCGGCTGCACCATGCAGCCGATTTCTGGTCGTTGTTTCTGGCCGCCTATTTTCTCCAGGTGGTGATCAACCTGGTGGATCTCGTGATTTTCGATATCGCGATCTACCGGTGGTGGTATCCCACGTGGCTGCGCTTCGAGGACTACGAGCCGATCCACGAGTACCGCTATCACGTCAAAGCCGCTGTCAAAGGCATCACGGTCATCGGCATGCCCCTGTCGCTGCTGGCCGCGCTGCTGGCCCTGGCCGTGCGACCGTAACGAGCGGCACCCGCTGGCGCCGGGCCTCGCCTAAAACTCGAACCTTCCGCCGGCCGTCACCACGTGACGACTCCCATCGTCTACCGCGTGTTGTTCGGTTCAAACTCAAAACCACCTCGGCTGATCCCGTCAAGATCCAGCAGCGCGGTTTGAGCCTGAGCCACTGGGCCGGCCGCATCGAAGGCGCCGGCGACCAGCAGCAGGGGGCGCCCATCCTGCCAGAACGGCGTTAAGGCCTGAAAGAACGGTATAAAGCGAAAATCCAAAGGCGACCCCGTAAAAGGCAAGGCCAGCGAGGCTGGCCGCTCCCAGCCCTGGCCGCAATAGCGGGCAAGCTGGCCAATCTCCCCAACGTAAAAGCACGCCCGGCCCGAAACGCCGTGCGCTGCCACCGGCCCCGAACCGGAGGCACCGGGTAAGGGGCGCAGGGACTGCCAATGGTTGCCGTCAAAGTAGGTTACCGTTTCGCCGTAGTTCACGGCTAATACTGGTTCACCATCGAGTTCGACAGCCTGCGCCGTCAAACCGTGGTTCAGGCCGCTCGCCCAGGTAATCAGGGAAGGCGGAGAGACGTCCTCAAATAAGCCCTCGCGATAGCGGTAGAGTCGATACGCGCGGGGTGGCCCGGAAAAGTTCAGCCCGAATAAGTTCACGGCCACAACGTAAATCCCTCCGGCCGGTGCCTTTGCATCGATCGGAATCAGCCCACGGGAACACTGCACGGACTGATCGTCCGGGAGCGTCGCCACCTCCATGAGCAACCTACCAGCAAGCCGAAAGACGGACTGCCCGCAACCCGCTGCGAAGATGTCTCCTGTTTCCGTAACGGCCAGCGAAGTGATCCCCTCCGGAACGTCAATCTCGCTGATCTGCCCTGCCTCCCCAATCCACAGGCGATCCCCCAGCGCGCCGTACACGGTTCCATCTGGCGCCTGTGCGAACTCTCCGGCGAACGCGCCCAGCTCGGGCAGGGGCGACGGCGGCAGGTGGCCAATTCCGGCTAGCGCGCTTACGCCGAAAACAGACGACTGGTCGGGCCCGGTAAATGTGCCCACCAGAAGTAGCTGGTTGTTTCGAACGATCGCCTGCGTCGTGTTAACTTGAAATCGAGCTGGTGTGAAAGCCCGCTCCGGGTAGCTCCAACGGTTATCCCGCCAGACGGCCAGCTGGCCGGTCGTTCGTCGCTGCGACGGGGTCGTCAGCGCCAGCAGGCCCGGACCGGGCGAAACAACCGCTGTCGAAAAATCAAGGTCCTCGGGCAGGCTCGGCGGAGCGCCCACGGCGCTGGGGCTATGCACCACGGTCCACAAGCCGGTGGTGCTTCGCACCAGCAGGTGCGCCCCACCACTAACCGACTGACTGGCCAGCTCAGAACATCCGCTGCGTAGCACCGAATACTGCCAAAGCTCGCGTGACAAGACGCCAAGAAGTCCCGCGCTGAAGGTCCGTTCACACACGGCAGGTTGAGCGTCGAGCAAGGCAAGATCGACCGCTCTGGTGACTAGCGGTATCTCTCTAATCGTGATCTGAAAACCATCGTATTCCAGCAGGCTCATTCTGTCGGCGCCCAAGGCAAAGACGCGCCCGGAGACCTCGCGCAAAGCCACCGTGCTGCTCAGGAGCGGGCTGCGGAGACGCCAGCGGGTGCCGTCCCAGGTGGCCAGCCCGTAGTCCGCATCACCGTCGTTGAACCGCCCGCTGGCAACCAGACGAGGGCCGAATCGAAGATCGACGGCGACCAGACCGGAAACCGATCCCCGGAGCCCCGCCGAAACCAGTCCCGAGCGGGTGACCTGAACCAGTTCCCAGTCCGTTGCGGGTCCGGCGGCGAACACCAGCGTCTCTCCACCGTGCTCAAAAAACGCCATTGATGAAAAGCCCGTTCCTGCGGAGACCGGCACGGGCGCCCAGCGACCCCGCTGTCTGTCAAAACGTGCCAGTCCCGCGCTGCGGCGGCCGGCGACGCCCACGATCGGACCGCTCACCAGCAGTTGATCGTCTGTGCCTGCGACGGCACTGACCTTCCCTGCTAACGTGGGTTGGCCAAATCGTTCGAGCCAGATCTGAGCGAAACTCGTGGTACTGCCAAACAGGAGCAGCAACGCTGCAAGCAGAATACGAACCCCATGCGCAGACATGTTGTTAAGACGCCTGCGTGGCGATTCTCCCCCAGCGCGACTTCGCCTAATTCTGCGGCAACCCGAAGCAGCCCCCGCTCAAGCCGGCCCGGATGAGGTCAGAACTCGAAACGCCCGCCGGCGGTGATCACGTGCTGGCTCACATCGTCATAACCCAGCAGCGATTCATAGGACACAAACGCCGAGCGCCCATTCGCGAAGACAAACCCGAGGCTTGCGCCGAGCGTGACAAAGTTGCGATCCGGATCGTCCGTGGCGAACGTGAACGCCGTGCTGGTGGGATCGTTGATAAAGCGCGCCGCGACCACGCGGGAGTCATCGTCAAACTCGTGGATAAATTCGGCGGTGAACTGCGGTAGCAGCACACCCCAGCCGCGGCTCAGGGTCCAGCCCAGGCGCGCCCCCAGCACACCCTCCAGCGAGTCGATATCCTGGTCGGAGACGACCAGCCCCAGACCACCGCCGGCGCCGGTCGGGTTGGAAAGGCGTTCGGTATAGCCGTCGATCTCCACCGACGTGTGCTCCACCCGCAGATAGGGGCTGAAGCGGCGTTCCCCACTGATAAAGTCTTTGCCCAGGGACAGGGCAAACGCGAGGTTATCGCCATCCGGTTCGCCGATGGCCACCTGATCAACCACCGTCGTGCCGCCACCGAGGCTTGGAATGCTGTAGTTGATGCGGCGACGGGAATCCAGCTCGTTGCGGGCCAGCGTAATCAACCCATCCAGATACCAGCCGCTCTCCGCGGCGTAGGCGCCATAGCCACTGAAGCTGTAGCCGTCGACGTCCAGGTCGCCGAGATTGCCGTCCAGATCGTTGCTTTCGCTGTTGTAGCCCAGGGCGGCACCCAGCACGAAGCGATTGGTGAAACGGTAGTCCACCCCCGCCGTCAGGCCGTAGCCATCGGAGTCAAAACCCACTTCGCGGTCCGTCGCGTCTTTTTCGCCAAAGCTGATACGGCCGTTAACAAAAAGGCCCCAGTTGCCGAACGAGGTAGCCAGCGGCCCTTCGCCGTCGCCGGCAAGGCCCAGCGCAAAGGGTCCAGCGCTGGTATTGATTACCAGGCCGGTTGCGTCTACCCCGGTGGACCCACCGCGCAGCGCCAGCAGTCGGCTTTTTACGTTGCGTGTCTGCGTCAGCGACACTTCCGTGGCCATGCTGCCCTGGGCGGACGTTTCCTCCGTCGCCATGTTGATCAGCGCGGCCGCCGCTTCCACGGGATTCTGGTCCGCAAAAACCACCACTTCGGAGCAGCGGTTCAGAAGATCTGAGGCATCGGCATTGAGTCCCTCGGACCCCGCCAATGCCGGACAGGCAATATCGATGGCGTTACCTACCGACACCTGGATCGGCGACAGGTTGGCGATGTTCTGCACCCCGGCAAAAATATTGAAGATGACCTGGGCGCCATCATCCAACGTGGCGATGATCCGCGCCGGACCGGGAATTCCGACAATAGCCGTGATCCCAGTCTGGCCGGAGGCGTCGGTGAAGGTCTCGGTGTTTGAAATGGACGTGGTGGCGCCGGGCGACCCCACCCAGTTAACCTTCACACCGGAAGCCGGCCCCCCTTCGCTGCCGGTCACCTGCACCACAAACGGTGCGCTGACCTGGCCGGTGACCAGCTGCTGGCCATCGCCGGACACAATGCTGATCTGCGCCATGGCCGGCACAGCCGTAAACAGGCCGAATACGACCGCCAGATACTTAAGCGTACGCATGAGCTATCCCCCCTGATTAGATCGCTACATTTATTACCCTAAACCCTACGCCGGCAGCACTACAAACTCTTGATGAATTTCTGACGAAAATCTAACGATATGCCGCTGCCACTGGATTAGACGTGCGGAAGCGCGATTCCTCTCATCTTGTTGGGCCTTGGCCGGCCTCGGCTCAGTTCTGCGTTCGGGGGGACTCGTCGGTGAATCCGTTGTCGTAAAGGCCAATGAGTTTGCTGGCCGCGGCGCCTTCATCAAACACCACCTGAAGGCGAAAACCGCCTAAATCGCCAACTTTAAACACGTTGCCGTAATACGGCGTAAGCCGGTGCGCGACGCCCTGCCCTCGCTGATAGGTCAATACGCCATCTTCGAGAAACAGCCTTCTTTCGCCGTAGTCCCCGACCAGCCTGGCAAGCGTTTCCGGATCGAGATTCACTTGGCTCTCCGGTTTGTTGATCAGCGGCTCAAGCCAGGCAATTTTGCCTTTCAATCGTTGATTGTCGGGAAATTCTCTTAATACCGACGCAAAGCGCATCTGCGCTTCCCGATAACGTCCCTGGGCCTCAAGCTCGTAGCCTTGCTGTTCCGCCTGCCAGCCCGGCGTATCCGCCTGGCCGTAGTTCAGCCAGTCGGAAATGCCGCGGGTGCCGGGCAGCAGCTTTTCGGAAAGCTGCCGGGCAATTGCAAGGCCGTTCTGGCTGTTGGCAAAAAAAACAAAAGCCTGCTCCGACGCGGGCTGCGCCACCACCAGCGCCCGAAAAACCCCGTTGTCACCCCAATGCCAGACGACCCGCTCGTCACCGCTGCCGTGAATGCCCCAGCCGAGCCCCCAGGCCATCTCGGTCGGCGGGTCGCCCTGGGTTTTGCTTGCCACGGGGGCAAAAGCCTTGTTCCGCGATGCAGGTTGCAAAAAGTCAGCGTCAAACCACGCCCGGACAAATTTGAGGTAGTCCGCGGGCGTCGTTTGCAGGCTGGACGCCGCGTTGGCCTCGCGAATCTGCCGGGTTACCTGATTCCCCGCCCGGTCATGCCCTTGCGCAAGGTCTGCCGGGTGGGAGTCAGTCGCGGTGAAAAAAGAGTCGTTCATTCCCAGCGGATCAAATACCTCCCTCCTTGCCAGGGCCTGCAGCGGCAGTCCCGTGACCTTTTCGACCACGCGCTGCAGGTACACATAGCCTTCTCCGGAATAGCTGAAACTGCTTCCGGGCTGAAACGCAATCGGAAGCTCCCCGTCGGCCCAGTTGGGAAAACCGGTTTGGTGTGCCAGCACGTGTGTCGCGGTAATCACGTTGCCCCACTCCGCATTGGCAACCCGATCGTTTTTAAGCGTTTTTGCGAGCGGCTCATCGAGTGCCAGTTCGCCGCGCTCCACTAGCTTCAGAACGATCAGGGCCAAGACCGGTTTGCTCAAAGATGCCGCTTCAAACACCGTATTGTCGGCAACGGCGATGGCCTTTTCCGTATCGGCAAGGCCCACCGTGATCAGTTGAGGCGGTGTACCCTTTTCGGTATAGCCAAAGCTCAGGCCTGGAATCGATGCCGAGGCAGCAAGCTCCTTAAGAAACTCCTCCAGATCGCCAGCGGTGTGCTGGGCAGAGAACGCGCACGGGAGGATAAGAAACGAAAGAAACAGTACCGACAGCCGTTTCGCAAACATGGTCAGTCCCCTACTCTAAAGCACGGATTTGCTGGACATTTGACGGTTCACGCGAGCTAAAGGTTACAAAGAGATTCTGTCGCCACGCCGGCGCAGTTTTCTGACCAGCAAATCCGGCCGACTTGTTTCTCTAAAAAAGGTCCAACGACATGAAAAACAACAAAGTGCTCCCTCTGTATCTGCTTATCTTCGCCCTCTCTGGCGCGACCGCGCAGCCGGCAAGCACGGTGACCGATGGACCCAACGGTACTCAGGTAGTGGTGGCCGGCAACGAGGGCGCCCGCGCATTTCATACCCGCTGGGGTTATGCGCCCGCGGTGCGTGCCGGCGATTACATCGTGATGGCGGGCGTTATCGCCGGCCCGGCGCCGGACGATGGCAAAGACGCGGCCGCCTTCAAGCGCAGCCTGCGAGGGACCTTCACCCACCTCGCCGAGCAGTTGCAGGCGGTAGACGCCACGCTGGAAGACGTGGTGCGGATCAACTCCTACCACGTGTGGAACAGCGACTATTTTGAAGGTGACAAGATGGCCCACATGGAAGCGGTGCGAGAGGTGAAAAATGAGTTCATCACCAAGGCGACGCCGGCCTGGACTGCCATCGGTGTGTCCGAGCTGTTTACCGACTCAGGCCTCGTGGAGATCGAACTGACCGTCTACGCGCCGCAAGCGCGGTGAGGCACCGTAGCGAGCTTGTGCGCATCACGACCTGTGGTCCGGAGCTATCGGCGAAGGACAATCACCGGGGCGGTTCTCTGCGAGAGTAAACCGCATCGCCTCCAGGCACGGGGGTACGTTTCATCACGTGCTGGCGAACCAGAAGGTCCAGAGCTGCCGCAACGTCTTCGTGGGCGGCCTCGATACGGCTCTGCAACAGCCACCATCGAGCAACACCGTCGATCGTTTCGGTGGCCTGCGGATTAGCTTCCAGGTACCGGGTTACCGCCTGGGCGATATCCCGGATTGTCTGATCATCACTCATGAGGGGCTCCAGTTGCGACGCCACACGTTAGCAGACCGAGCGAGGTGCAAACGACAATCCAGGACTTGCACGTTCGGTATGCTAGTGTCCTGAGTGACACTAGGTCCGTCGCTACAACTGGCGAGAGGAGAGTGCGATGTGTGTTTTGTTTTTGCTGTTGCTAGTGTTGGTAGTTACCCCTGGCATTAGCCAGGCCGCCGACGATCACTCGACGGCGCCTTTTATCGCCGACGGTACCCGCAATCAGGCCCCCCAGGCGGGCAAGCTCAAAGGCAGCGTCATTCGCATCAAGCGGCCGCTGCTAATGGTGAAAGACCTGGCCGAGTCGATCACCTTTTACGAATCCGTGATCGGGCTTGAGCTGTATGCCGTGGAGCAGGCTTACAACACCGACCCCACCTCGATTGGCAATCCTCTGTTTAACCTGCCGCGGGATACGCGGCGTCGCGTGGCCACCTTTAATACCTCGAACGAGGTTCGCGGTCTGGCACTGCGGGAACTGCCCGATCTGGACTTTGAGGTCTCCCAGTCGCCGCGAGTCTTCACACTGTTGTTTGAATCCGACGACATCCTGGGTGTGCGGGAAAGAGCACTCAAGGCAGAAGCGGAAGTCATCGGACCGGTGATTGCACAGGTAGCGGCTACAGATCAGTCACCTGAGCTGCGTTACATGGAGCTGGGTGTGGTGGACCCGAACGGCCACGTGATTGCCTTCTTTCAGTATTTCACCGACGACGCCGAGTGGGAGGCGGCGAAGAAGGCCTACACGCTGGTTATAGAGTAGCCGTACGGTCCGGCGGAGCCTCGACGCCCTGTTCACGGTAGGCCGAGGCGCTTACGCCAAACTCTTCCCGGAAAGCCCGGCCGAAGCTGGACAGGGAAGAAAACCCGGCGCCGTACGCAACCTCGGAAATCGCCACGTCGGGATCGGCCAGCCAGGCCTTAGCCGCATTCAGGCGAATGCGACGGACCAGCAGCGTGGGCGTGGTGCCCAGGCGGCTTTTCACCTGACGAAACAGGTTGGACCGGCTCATGCCCAGGGCGGAAGCAATGGCGCTGACGCTCAATTCCGCGTCGTCCAGCCGCTCCAGCACATAGTTGCGCATGCGCAGCTCAAGTTCGTCCCGCGGTTCTGGTCCGGCAAGCGCCGCCAGGCCGCGCAGTCGATCAGCGCTGGCCATCACCGCCTCGATTCGCGCTCGCAGCACTTCGCTGTCAAAAGGTTTCGCCAGGTACTGGTCGCCGCCCGCGGCCAGCGCAGCGATCTCATCGGTGGCGCCGCCGCGGGCAGTCAGGAAAACCACGGGGATCGTCGACTCATCGCCGCCGGCCCGCAGCTCCGCCACCATGCCCAGGCCATCGAGCCCGGGCATCATCACGTCCGTGACGATCACGTCCGGCAGGTTTTCCCGAGCCAGCTGCAGACCTTCCAACCCGTCGCCCGCCTGCAGCACTGCATAGTTCTCGCTGAGGATCGATTCCACGTAATCCCGCAGGTCCGGATTGTCGTCTACCACGAGCACCTGACGGCGCCCCGTTGGCACGCCATCCGGTATGGCTGCCACCGCTGCAGCGGGAAGATCCAGCGTCAGGCACGCACCCCCGAGCGCGCCGCTGGTGCTGATAGAGACCGTGCCCTGGTGCAGCTCCACCAGCTCGCGCACCAGCGACAGCCCGATACCGGTACCGGGCTCTGCGGCATCCCGCTTCAGTCGGGAAAAGCGGGCAAAGGCTTCCTGCCGGTTTGCCTCGGAAATCCCCGGGCCTGAATCCTCCACCCGCACCATGACGCGCTGATCGTAGCAGCGGCAGGTGATTATTACCGTGCCATCCGCCGGCGTGTACTTAACCGCATTTGAAAACAGATTGGCGAACACCTTCTCCAGTTGTTCCCGGTCTCCCTGGATGTGACAACCATTTGCGGTGTCCAGCTCCCAGCTGAGGTTTTTTGCCGCAGCGAGCTGCCCAAAAGGATCAGCCACGGCCCGGAGAACCTCGCTGCAGCTGACCGGCTCCAGGTTGAGCACCAGGGCCCCAGACTCGACCCGCTCCAGGTCGAGAATCTGATCCACCATCCGATTCAGCCGGCGGGCGTTGCGCAGCATCATCGCCTCGTCTTCCGCGGTGACCGGCCGGCGCCGCCGGGCCCGCTCCTCCATCGGGCCGAGGATGAGCGACAGCGGCGTGCGCAGCTCGTGGCTCAGGCTGCCAAACAGTCGCGCCCGGGCTTCCGCGCTGGCCTCGATCTCATCTTTTTGTTCACTGATCTGGCTCAGCGCGGCGGACAATTCTGCGGTGCGTTCACTCACCGCCGATTCAAGCGCGCCCTGGCGGATCTTTAACTGGCGGATACGCCACCAGGCGTCCAACATCAGCAGGGTGACCGCCACCACGGTAATCAGGATCCGAAACCACATCGTCTCGAACATTCGCGGCACCACGTTAAGCTGAAGGCTCGCCACGTGGCCCGACCAGGCCCCGTCTTCCCGGCTCGCCTCTACCTCGAACTTCGCGTTGCCAACCGGCAGCGAGGAAAAACTCGCAAACGTTCTGCCGCCTACCTCCACCCAGGCTGCATCTTCACCCCCAAGCCGGTAGCGGTAGCGCACCCGCTTGGCGTTACCAAGGCCGGGCGCCGAGTAGCGAATTTCGAGGTTCCGATTGTCCGGCTGGATGTCAAAAGAATCGGCAGCCCGCTGTGGCTGCGAATCGTAGACGAGCGTATCGATGCGCACCCGCACGTCGGCCGGGGCTTGGACCGCGGCCGGATTGATACCGGCAAGTCCCGCCTGGGTCGGAAACCAGACCCAGCCGTTGGCCGCCCTCAGTCCAGCGTTCTGGCTGCCGCCGTTTGCCTCCCGATCCGCCATGCCATCACGTTCGTCATAGGCCAGGCCAAGCACCCAATCTGCCGTGCCGTCAGCCACAGCATGCAGCGAACTGAGGCTGGCCCAAAACAGACCGCGATTACTCGACATCCACAGGCGGTCCTGATCGTCCGCCAGCAGCTTATGGACCCCGTTGCTCCAAAGCCCCTGCCGGTCGGTGACGCAATCCACCCGTGGGGAGGACGGCCATTCAGTAATGCGGCAGATGCCACCGTCTTCCGTGCCCGCCCATACCGCGTTGCGCCCCGCGTGATAGTGCAACGCCCGGACCCGCACCGAGGAAAGACCGTCCTGCGCATCAATGCCCTGCTCAAACTCTCCGCCGGACAGTACCGCGATGCCGTTTCCGTTGGTGCCAAACCACACGCGGCCGTCGGGGGTCTGCAGCGCGGCGCGGTAGCTTGTCTCCGCTGTCCCCGCCGGCGGCGCAATTAGACGCCAATCGCCGCCGGGACGGCGAACAGCCAGATTTCGTTCGGCGCCAACCCAGATATTGCCCTGCGCGTCTTCAAACATGGCGTTCACGAACTGGTGCTGCTGAATCTCATCCAGTCCCGCCAGCGGTGAACAAGCGTCCTGATCCGGCGGCCCGACGCAGATGCGGCTGCCGCCACGCCACAGGTTTCCCAGGGAGTCCCTTAGAAATGAAAAGTAGCCGCCGGGCGGGGCTATTTCGGTGACTTCAACTTCCGCGCCTGAAAACCTGATTTGGTACGCCAGCGGATCCTGCGTGCCGGCCATCAGTTCTCCCTGCTCTTCGTGGACCGAGTAGAGGTTGGGAAAACGAACACCATCCGGGGAACCGATGGTCAGCACCTCCCGGCGGCGCACCCGGAACAGCCCGGAGCCGTTGGTTGCCACCCAGACCTCGCCGCGAGGTCCCGGCAGGAAGTCTTTGATGATGGTGTCCGTGGCAAAAAGCGGTATGCCATCCCGCTCCAGGCGGAACAGCTCGTTGGACCAGCGGGCACCGTCTGCGGCCCGCCGCAGCAGCGCGCCCGCATCGATGGGCTGACGGCTCATCGACCCGACCGGCTCCCACCTTCCGGCCCGCCAGAGCAGCTGATCAGGAAAGGCATAAGCGCGCAGCTCGTCTTCGAAGGTCACAACGCGAACTGCTTCCATCGGCTCCTGGTCCACCGGAAGGAACTCATCGTTGCCATCGGCGCCGATTACCAATACGCCGCCGGAGGCACCCACCGCCAGCTGCCCCGAAAAAACCGCAAGACTGCTGACCCTACCCAGGTGATCCGGCAGCGGTAGCGACCGCGGGGGCGCATTGTCATTGAGCACGAACAGCTCTCCGTCCGGCGTGCCCGCGGCGAGCCCCTGGCCGGGCCAGAACACCAGGGAAGCAACCGCCGAGGAGAATGTCTCGCTATAGTTTTGGAAGGTGCCGTCGGGCCGGAGCCTGGCTACCCCGCTGCGCGTACCGGCGAAAAATCCCTGGTCTGTCGCCAGCAATCGGCTCACCCGGGAATGCGGCAGGCCGTCGCCTTCGTCCAGCACCTCAAACTGTCCCGGGGAGGTCATGCGCAGCAGCCGCTGTTCGGCGGTCTGAATCCACAGATAGCCCGAGGACCATTGAACGCCGATAAAACGATTCCCCGGCAGTTCCGGGTTGGTCCCGCGGTTGAAGGTGACGAAGCGCTCGCCGTCAAAACGCACCAGACCATCAAAGGTGGCAATCCAGAGATAGCCCTCAGGACCGAGGGCCAGCGCATTGATCGAGTTGACGGGCAGACCGTCCGCCACTTCAAAGTGATCGGTCAGCCAATGATCCTGTTCCAGATAGGAAGGTTGGCTATAGGCCAACGGTCCCAGCAAGATCAGGAAAATAAACCCGAAAGCGTCCTTGCGCATGAGCCATTTTAACAGGCGCAACCTTAAGTGGAACGGTTGCAACCTCAGGTCAAGCCCGCCGAAGGCCATTTACGTGATGATGAGGACGCCGAAATAGTGACAAAAACAAAACAGCAGCGTCGTCCGGCTATGGAAGAGCCGGCCAGCGATGGGCAGGCACCTTCGGCATGTGGGGTCAACTGAAAGGGAATTGTTATGCCTGTTACGCGTCTGTGCGGTCGTCCGGCCGTGCCGGTTTTTGCTGCTCTGTTTTTGCTCTTCTTATCCACAACCGTCCAGGGGCAAACCACGCACACCGTGTGTCTGCCCACCAATCTGGCGGCGCCTTGCGACTACGATTCGCCGGACCTTGCGCTCGCCGACAATATCAATGTAGTCGCCGGCGATACGTTGGAAATTGAAAACGACACCTACGTTGTTTCTTCCGAACTTTTTATCGATCGCAGTCTGACGCTCAACTTCAACGGCGCCCTGCTGGACGCGACGGGCGTGCGCGCCATTCGGGTGCAAAACGCCGGCACCGTGGCAAACATTGATGCCGTCAGTATTGAGAACGGCGAGGTTACCGGACTTGGAGACGCCGGCGGCGGCATCCTGGTGCTGAATTCGGAGCTGAATCTCACCAACTCAAAGCTTGAGAACAACGCTGCCAGCGCGGCCGGTGGCGCCCTTTCCAACAACAACTCCATCGTGACTGTCTCCGATACGGATTTTGTGAATAACCGGACGTCGGGCGAAGGTGGCGCCATCGTCACCACCGGTGCTGCGGTAACCACCCTTAACCGGGTCACCATTGACGGGAACCTTGCCAATGGCGTCGGCGGCGCCATCTCCGCCAACGCCGGCGGTGGCTTCAACATCAACGATTCGGTGATTTCGCGCAACGCGGGCTTAAACCCCGCCCTGGATCTGGATTTTCTCGCGGACAATGGCACAAGCCTGGGCTGCAGCCCGTTTCAGACGTTCACCGCCGGCGTGGGAGCGCTCTCCGGCTTCAGTTTCAACGTCCGTTTGAACGGCGGCAATCCGGTGCCCAATGATCTGCCGGTGCAGGGCGAAGTGCGGCAGGGCGACCAGACCGGTCCCGTGATCGCAACGGCTTCTGCGGTCCTGCAGGGCGGGCTGGCCGGCGGCTCACTGGCTGCCATCGTATTCACGCTCGACGGGGCACCCATTGCCCTCAATCTGGGCGACACCTACACCATCAGT
The DNA here is from genome assembly GCA_039195135.1 of Pseudomonadota bacterium. Classification (GTDB taxonomy): domain Bacteria; phylum Pseudomonadota; class Gammaproteobacteria; order Xanthomonadales; family SZUA-38; genus JANQOZ01. The sequence goes on from JBCCVP010000011.1 coordinate 30,559, forward strand.
TACACGGTCAACGGAGGCTATTCCACACTCCAGTCCGCGGTTGACTACGCGGGGGGCAACGGCTTTTGCAACAGTTTTAATCAGCCAGATTTTGCCTTCCAGACTTTTGGGGGCAACCCAACCGTCGGCGGTATCTACTCGGAAGGCGCGGTCAACCTGACGAACGTCACCGTTAGCGACAACGTCGGCACCGGTGCCTTCGCCGTCAGCCAGGCGGCCGGCGCGCCGCACACGGTTTTCTCCGCCTTCAGTACCTTTTTCGGCAACTCCGGCCAGGGCGTACGGGGCGAAGTTGGAACCGTCAGCGGACTGATCACCCTGGACAGCACCATCATAGCCGGCAGCGGTGCTGAAGACTGCCTGGGCGATGCCACAAGCGTCGACTCAGAGGGTTTCAACGTCATTGAGGACGACACGGGTTGCGGCACCGGGCAGAACACCGGTGATCAATGGGGTACCGTTACCTCGCCCATCGATCCATTGCTCGGCCCGCTGCAGGACAACGGGGGGCCAACCCTCAGCCGCGCCCTGGATCCTTCAAGCCCGGCCGTTGAGGCAGGCAATCCTGGTTGCCCAGCAGCCGACCAGCGCGGCGTTTCCCGTCCTCAGGGTGCCGCCTGCGATGCCGGCGCGTTTGAACTCCAGCCGTCGGTTGGCCCGCTGCAGGCATTGATCGACGCGGCGGCGCCCGGAGGAACCGTGGTGGTCCCCGACGGCACCTACACCGAGTCCATCACGCTTGCCAACAGCGGTATTACGCTGCAGGGTTCTGGACCGGACAACGTGGTCATCGACGTGACCGGGCTGGGCACGCAGGGTGTGTTCGCCACTGAGAGCTTCACCATGACCGGCATTCGTGTCACCGGCGCTGACTTTGCTGGCCAGGGCGCCGGGATCGATATCCAAAATCCGTTTCTCGACGTGGTGCTCGACAACGTTCGGATCGACAACAACAGCGCCAGCGTTGTCGGCGGGGGCATTTTTGTCGAGTCCCAGAGCAATCTGACGCTCACCAACAGTGAAATCCTGGGCAACACTGCCGGCAGCAACGGCGGCGGCATTTACCTGGACGGCGGTCAGACCGTCACCATCAACAACGTCTCCATCGCCAACAACACCGCGGACAATGACGGCGGCGGCATCTATTCCCAGGCGTCTACGGTTCTGATCGGCGCGCCGGCCTGTACAACGCCCGCACCGGTCGGTCAGAACACCAACTTCATTTCCAACAATACCGCCACCAATGGTAACGGCGGCGGCATCTGGTCGCAGGCGCTGCTCACCCTGACGTACACCCAGTTTTCCGACAATTCCGCGGTTAACGGAGGCGGTATTCATCAGGAAAGTACCGTCTCCACCCTGGATATGGACTGCGGGTTCATGAACCTGAACTCGGCTGATCCCCTCAGTGGCCAAGGTGGCGCCATCAACATTGTTGACGCCGCAAACTCTGGCAATGCGATCGTCATCAACGATACAACTTTTGAATCCAACGACGCGGGTGCCGGCGGAGGCGCGATTAATCTGACGCGCGGCGCCACGATCACCAACTCGACGTTCTTGACCAACTCTGTGCCTTTCGGAGATGGCGGCGCCATTCGGTCGCCGCTGGGCCAGCTGGTCTCGACAGACAATACCTATCGAAACAACTCCAGCAACGCCAACGGCGGCGCCATTTCCATCGGCGCACTGCTTTCTACCACGGACGTGTTCGAGGACAACTCGGCTCGCCAGGGCGGCGGGGCTGTCTCCATCAACACCTCGGGTTTCGCCCAGACGCGATTCGTGGACGGTCTCCTGCAAAACAACACCGTGGGCGAGGGAACGCTCTCCTTTTCCGGTCGCGGTGGCGCTCTGGAATTCCAGGGATTGGATGGGCTCGTCGAGAGTACCCAGTTCCTGAACAACCTGGCGCCGGAAGCTGGCGACGGCGGCGGTCAGGGCGGTGCGATTTACATCGCCGCATCCGCACTCCGGTTGAGTATTTCCGACTCGACAATAAGCGGTTCCAATGCCGGCGATGGCGGCGCCATCTACAACGAGGGCACGCTGTCGATCGCGCGGTCAACGCTAACGTCAAATTCGGCGACCGACGCCAACGTGGAGCCCCGGGGAGGCGCAATTGCCTCAACCGGAACGCTGACGGTGGTTAACAGCACGATCAGCGGCAACGTGGTCAATCCAGGACCCGGGAATACCGGTGATGGCGGCGCCATCGCCTCCTTTGGCGGTGGTACCGCTGACATTAACAACGTGACCTTCGCCTTCAACACCGCGCCGGACGCGGGGGCGCTCTACGCGGAGATTGGTCAGGGACCGCTCACGTTCCGCAACAGCCTGTTCTCCGGCAATACGGGCGTCACCGGCGACTGCGATCAGGTGCTGTCCGGCGGCTTCAACATCTACGACGTCAACCCCTGCCCGATTTTGGCACCGGATGACCTCATCGGCGATCCGCTGATTGGTCTGCTCACCGACAACGGCGGCGCCACGGACACCCATGCGTTGCTGCCGGGCAGCCCGGCCCAGGATGCGGGCGGACCTTCCCAGGTTCTGTTTTTTGATTTCCAGGACCTGGACGAATTTACGGTGCGGGGTGATGCCACCCTGAACAACAACGAGATCCTGCTGGCCGGCACCTCCACGTCCGGGGGCACGGTTGGTTCGGCCTACCTCACCGCACCGGTCGATGTCACCTCAGACTTTCAGGCGCTGTTTTCGTTCCGAATCGTGCCCGGGTCCGGCGGGTCTGCGTCCGACGGTCTGACGATTACCTTCACGGATGATCCAACGCTGCTCACGGACGGCGGTGGTGCCCTCGGCATCGGCTCCTTCGACGATCTTGGCACACCCGGCTACCAGCCTACCGGACCCCAGGTGCCCGGCGTGTCGGTGGAGTTTGACACCTGGCTGAACGGCCAGGGGGTCGGCGCCAATGAGCTCGACGAGGACCATGTCGGCATCAACGTGAACGGCAGTATGGACAGCGTTGCGGTGCAGTACTTTGGCAGCCGCGGGGTTCTGTCCAGCGGCAACCGCTGGAATGTCTGGGTCGAGTACGACGCGGACACAAACCTGCTCGAAGTCAGGTTGGCGGAGCAATTTGGTTTGCTGCCACCACCCCGACCTGCATTGCCCAACGTGTCGGCGACGGTCAATGTCCTGGCACTGGCGGACGTGAATGCCGACGGCGACGTGTTTGTGGGCTTCACCGGCGCTGGCGACGCTCTGACTGGCATTGGCGGTGAGCAGCGCATTTCAAACTTCCTGTTCGCTAACGAGACAAGCTGTGAGCTGGATGACCAGCGCGGCGTGAACCGGCCGGACGGCGCCCGCTGCGACATCGGTGCCTTTGAAGGCTCGTCCATCCCGGGCACTATCGACAACGCGCAGCTGAGCGTCACCACCAATGTGACCCAGCCCGGCGTTGAGAACATCCCGCTGGTAGACATTCCGATCGAAACGCTTACCGGCGTATTCGGCGACAGCGCCAACCCGCCGGAGTCGGCGCCCCTGTCGTCGTTCCCGCTGTCGTCGTTCCCGCTTTCGTCGCTGAACCTGCAGGCGTCGCCGCTATCTTCGTTCCCGCTGTCGTCGTTCCCGCTGTCATCCTTTGACGTGGCGGGAGCACCGCTGTCGTCGTTCCCGCTTTCCTCGTTCCCGCTGCTGAGTGAACCCGGCGGCTGGGACGCGGTGATTGACCAGGTGCCATCGCTTGCCGGCGCGCCGCTGCAGAACGTCACGCTGGAGCAGGTGCTTCAAGCACCGGATCTACCGGCCGGCGTGCTTGACAACATCACGCTGGGAGCGCTGGCCATTCAGCAGTCACCGCTGTCTTCCCTGTCACTGGCAGGTCTGTCCCTCGGCGACAACCTGACGGTAGGCATTCTCGATGAATGGCTGGCCAATACCGGCAGCAGCTCAACGATTTGCGGATCGTTGGCAAGCGAAGGGTTTAACGACTGTCAGACCAGCGATACGGTGGTCAGCCTGCAGGTGAAGAGCGCGCCGCTATCGTCGCTGCCGCTGTCCAGTCTGCCGCTGTCGTCGTTCCCACTGTCTTCGTTTGGGATAACCGAAGCGCCGCTGTCGTCGTTCCCGCTATCGTCGCTGCCGCTTTCATCGTTTCCGCTCTCCAGCTTCCCGCTGTCGAGCTTCCCGCTATCGTCGCTGCCGCTGTCGAGCTTCCCGCTATCATCATTCCCGCTGTCGAGCTTCCCGCTGTCGTCTTTCGACCTGCTGGCGGCGCCGCTGTCGTCGTTCCCCCTGTCGTCGTTCCCGCTCTCATCGCTGCCCCTGTCGTCCTTCGACGTGGGCGGGGAGCCGTTCTGCAACTTTTACAACGCGCTGGCGCAGGCGAGCGGTCAGTCGACCTGTTCGCTGCTCGGCATCGACCCGTCAACAGACGGCCTACTGGATCTAGTGGCCGCGCTGAGAAATGGCGGTACTTCATCGCTTGCTTCAACGCCGCTGTCGTCGTTCCCGCTGTCCTCGTTTGATATTGCCAACGTGCCGCTGTCTTCGTTCCAGCTCGATTTTGCAGACGTGGCCGGCGCACCCCTGTCATCGTTCCCCCTGTCCTCCTTCCCGCTGTCCTCGTTTGACGTGGGCGGACAGGCATTCTGCGATTTCTACGACACGGCCGCGCTGGCTGAGGGCCAAAGCACCTGCGGTGATCTCGGCATCACGAACGCGTCGAACTTTGGCGATCTGATTGTCGCGCTACAGGGTGCTGGCGAGTCGAACTTCGCGGCCACGCCGCTCTCATCGTTCCCGCTGTCCTCGTTCCCGCTGTCGTCGCTGCCGCTGTCGTCCTTCCCGCTGTCTTCGCTGGAGATCAACGGCGCGCCGCTGTCGTCCTTCCCCATGTCGGCCTTCGACATTCTGGGATCGCCGCTGTCGTCGCTGCCGCTGTCGTCCTTCCCGCTGTCGTCGTTCCTGATCGACGGGGTGGCGTGCGCGGGCTGCACCACGGTGGGAGATGCTTTCCTGGCCGGCCAGGTGATTGCTGACGCGCCGCTGTCGTCGTTCTTCACCTCGCCCCAGTTTGGCGACGTTCTGTACGGCGACCTGCTGGGTTCGTTCACGCTCGAGTACCTGTTCGGCATTGAGCCGACCGATCCCAACACGCTGGGTGAGATCGCCGATCCCGGCAACCTCACCTTTGGTCAGCTGCTGGTTTCCCTGGTGCTGCGCTCCGACTTCCCGTGGGAAAACATCACGCTTTCGGATCTTGATCCGCAGTCTTTCGCGGCGGACAACTTCGTCGGCTACTCCGTCGACTTTGAACTCAATGGAACGCTGGTGGAACCGGTCACGGTCAACGTGACCCTGTCGGAGGAGTTCCACGCGATATCGGGGTCGGCACAGTTTACGACCCAGGCCCAAGGTGGCGGCAGCCCGATGATGTCGCCGGTGGCCGATCCGGTCATGACGCCAAATCCCGATGGCACCGTCACGATGAGCTTTGGCCCGGTATCTCCAGGAGCATTTAGCGACAACACGCTGCAGTTTGTGGCCGTGCCGCCCCTTACGCTCGGTGACTTCCCTGCGACGGCTACCCTGGACCTGGGCGTGACGCCCGCGGCCACCGCAGACGCAACCCTGGCCGACGTGGAGGTGGTGCCCAGCGCCATCAACGAATCGGACAACATCAACTTCCCGACCACGCCGGACCCGGATCAGCTGGTCCTCGGCCACATCAGCGCGACCGACGACAACGACTACTTCCGCATCAGCGCCCCGCCGAAGGGCAGCCGGATCACCGTGTTCATGAGCAACCCGACCGGCGACAACGACCTGCTGCTGTATGAGCCCCTGTCGGCGGTGGAAGCCAAAGGCCAGATCGTAGAGGCCGCGTCGCTGGATTCGATTCCCTTTGAGGATGACGGCATCAACTTTGCCGGCAACCTGACGGAGGAGCCGGACTCGCTCGAAGACATCAATCTAGGTGTGCTGCCGCTATCGTCCCTGTCTACCAATAGGGACAACGCCGACGAAGAGGTGTCGGCGATTTCCGACGGCGACCCCTTCACCATTCAGGTGTCCGGTTACAACGGGTCGGTGTCTGAAGATCCCTATACGCTGCGCATCAAGGTCACGCCGGAAGTGCCCGTGACCCAGTGCCCGGCCAGAACCTGGCCCGGCGTGGGTGCCGGACCGCAGACCTGGACGGCCGCCGGCTCCTGGACGCCGGCCACCAACGCTGTGTTCTTTGTGAACTGGCAGCGGCTGGCGCAAAGCGAAGAAGCGCTGAACGGTGGTGGCGCAGCCGCGGCCGACGCCGCGCTCAACGCCGTCAATGCGCTGGTGAGTGCGCCCGGCGTGATCGATGGCGTAGTGATCGACGTGTCGACCATCCCCGGCGTCAACTACGCCGCGTGGGATCTGGACCCCTGCGACGTGGATGCGGCCAACAGCGTGGTCAACGCCATCACCGCGTACATCGAGGCGCAGCGGGCCACGTCACCGCAGCTTGCCTACGTGACCATCGTGGGCTCCGACGAGGTGATTCCGTTCCAGCGCAAGGGTGATGAGACGGCGATTGCCAACGAGTCGACCTTCGCGACCACCTTCGAGGACAACGCGCTCTACGGCTCGATGGTCAACCGCAACTTCCTGTCGGACGACACCTATGGTGATATCGATCCGGTGCGGTGGTTTAACCGCTTCCTGAACGTACCCGAGCTCGCGGTGGGTCGACTGGTGGAGTCTCCGGCCGACATTCAAACCGCCGCTGAGAACTACGTGCTCTCCGGCGGTCTGCTGACCCCGAGCACAGCACTTTCCGCCGGCTACGACTTCATTGCCGACGCATCGACCGATATCCAGCAGACGTTCAGCGCCTACGGCCTCAACTCCACGCCCCTGATTGATCAGCCGAACGCGGCGGATCCCTGGGACCGGGTGGACTTTTTGACGGCCGCCGGCCTGACCACCAACACCGCCCGCGATGTCGTGTCGTTCAACATGCACTTTGATTACGACGAGGCCCTGCCCTCCAGCGGCGACGCCACCGGTAACTACTCCACCAACCTGATCAACGTGGGGGATCTGCTGGGCAACGACCTGACCGGTCGCGTGTGGTTCACCGTAGGCTGCCACTCCGGCATCAACGTGGCCGATATCTCGGTACCGCCCACCCAGTCTTCCCAAGACTGGTCCCAGACGCTGAACAGCCTGGGCGCGGTGTACGTCGGTCAGGCGGCATATGGCCTGGGAGACACGGTGGCGCTCGCCCTGACCGAGCGTCTCCTCGCCAACTTTGCTCGCAACCTGAATGGCAACATTTCTGCCGGTCAGGCCCATGCCTTCGCCAAGCAGGAGTATTTTGGCGACCTTGGCGTCTACGGTGAGTACGACTACAAGGCGCTGCAGGCGTCGGTCTACTTTGGCCTGCCCATGTACCAGGTTCAGCTTCCGGTGCTGGTGGAAACGCCCCTGCCCACGCTTCGGCCGACACTCAACGATCCCATTTCCGGCCTGACCTCGGCGTCCATCGATCTCGCTTCACCGCTGGACTACGACATTGATTTTGTCGACACCGAGAAAGGTCGCCTCTACAGCGCCGAAGGTGTCACGGTGGAAGGTGACGTACAGTTTGTGCACTACCGTCCGCTGCAGCCGATCATCGGCGTCGACGTAACCAGCGAAAATCCGGGTGAGGTCGCGCGAAGCGCCTTCATCACCGGCCTGGTGACCCGCGATGAAATTGTTCCGGACATGGCTTTTGCCCGTCCCGTGATCGATGAGGGGGCGCTGGAGCCGGAGGTGGAAACCGACGAGGTCGTGTTCCCGACGAGCTTCACCAACGTGACGAGCTACCGCGTGCCGGCAGACCCCGGCCCGTTTGAAGAGCGCCAGCAGCTGAACATCATTGCCGGCCAGTACACCTCCAACGCCGGCGAAGACTTTGGCACGCAGCGGATTTTCGAAAGCGTGGATGTGCAGGTGTTTTACCAGCCGGCGCCGGTGGTCGGCCTGAAAACCGCCGCCATCGTCAAAGGCCCAGGCATGGACGACGTCCGGCCGGAGCTGGACAACATAAACGCGAGCGTCGTGGAAGCCGGCTCCGGTTTCCAGGCAGCTTTCACGGTGGATGCCACCGACATGGCGCCGGGGGTGGTCACCCGGGTGGCGGTACTTTACCGCCAGTCTTTCGACGGCGTGAATTCCACCTGGGTGCTTGAGGACCTGGTGCAAAGCGGCAGCAGCAACACCTGGACCGGCGGCGGCGCGGTAAGCAACAGCGGCCTGGTTAATGGAGAGGTGGATTACCTCGTACAGGCGCTGGACAACAGCGGTAACGTCGCCAACAGCACCTTCAAGGGCACGTTCTACGTGGCCGAGCAGACGCCCCTGCCCCCGAATCCCGGTGGTGGTGGCGGCGAGTTTGGCGTCACGCTCGAAGATTCCAGCGGTCAGCCCGTTACCCCGGGCCAGTGGAGTACCGCCGATCCGGTGATTGTTGCGGTCAGCAACCTGACCCCTGGCGTTGACTATGAGTTTGCGCTGGACTCGCCCACCTTCGTGCCCCTCACCGGCGATATCACCGTGTCCGGCGACGGCGTCCACTTCGTGACCGTGCGCGAGGTTGGCGGCGCTAATTCCGCCACCTTCAACGTGCTCATCGACACCACCGCGCCCACCGTGGTGGTCAGTTCGCCGCAGGACGGCCAGTTTGTGGAGCTCTCGGACGAGACCCCGCTGGCAGCCTATGACTGCCTCGACTCGGGCTCTGGTCCGCAAACCTGCGCAGGACCGGTCGCCACGGGAGCGCCGCTCCCAACGCCTCCGGGCACGCAGTCTTTTGCCGTGTCCTCCAGCGATTTTGCCGAGAATGGGCCAACATCGGTGCAGCGCACCTACTACGTGCTCGAAGCGCTGAATCTGGAGAGCGACCGCGTAACGGTGACGGCGGCAGACCCGATTACCGTGACCGGTCGCATCACCGACCTTGCCGGGTTCTCGGAAACCGCCACCATCGACTGGGGTGACGGCACCACGGAAACGTTGGCGCTGACCGCTGACGGCGGTGCCTGGACCTTCGCCGCCACCCACGAGTACCTGGCCGCGCAGTCCGAGGCGCTGGTCACCGTGGCGGTGGACTTTGACGGCGCGTATCTGCAAGAAGAGACGCTGACGCTGGCCGTCGGCAATCCCATCGGGCTATGGGCCAGAGGCGCTGGCGGCCTGATACTCCGCGGCGGGGCCATGACCATCAACGGACTGGCCTACAGTTTCCGTGATATCTATGTCCGGGGCACGGACAAGACGTTTAACGGCAACACCCGCTACGTGCGAAGGATCGACGTTAGAGGCAGCGGCCACACCTTCGCAACGCCGGCAGAAAAGGTACCTCCCGCGGATTGGCCCTACGCCTTTGATATCCGGGACTACGAGCCCGGCGGCGCCGTCGCCGAGGCGGTGGGGCACCAGTTCTACGACATGAGCCACGAGTGTTACCGGCGCGGGTTCTGGCGCCTCAATGGCCCGGTACATCCCGGCCTCTACTGGGTTCCCTGCGATGTGAGGGTCTCCGGTACCCGAGTGCAGGCCAACGTCACGATCGTTTCCCGGGGCAACATCCTGGTGTCCGGTTCCCGACACAAACTCACCCCGTTTGTTGACGACCTGCTGCTGCTGACCCGCTCGAGCTCGAACCGGGCCATTCGGCTGACCGCCTCGCGCAGTGAATTCAGCGGGTACCAGATTGCTCGGCGCGGAGTCATCGAAGCCACCGGTAATCATCAGACCATCGCCTGCGGCATGGCCGCCTGGGCGCTGAAATTCTCCGGCAGAGATCGAACGGTGGGACCAGGCTGCGGGGCTCTGCCACACTAAGCGGGGGGTTCTCGCGCCATGGAGTCAACGGTAAGGTGGCAGCTGCTACCGAATAAGACGAGGGATCTGTGTCTTTTGTTCAGGAATTGAAGCGGCGCAACGTCCTCCGCGTGGGTATCGGCTACGTGGTGGTCGGCTGGGCCCTGGTGGAAGCAGCGGACCTGCTGCTGGAGACCTTTTCCGGCCCTGACTGGGTGATGCGGGCGGTGGTGCTGTCGCTCGCCGGCGGACTACCGCTCGCGCTGATCGCGGCCTGGATGTTTGAGCTGACGCCGGAAGGGCTCAAGCGCGAAGACGGGGTCGATACTGATGCCGAGGCGCACTTCAAGGCCCGGGCCGGCCGCAAGACCGACCTCGCCATCATGGCCGTGCTGGCGCTCGCTGTGGGCTACTTTGTGCTGGAGAAGATCTGGCAGTCGGACGCGGTGCGCGGCGAGCAGCTGCGAGCGATTGCGGTGCTGCCGTTTGCCGACATCAGCGCCCAGCGGGATCAGGAGTATTTTGCCGAAGGGCTGACCATTGAGTTGCTCAACCTGCTGGCCCGCACCACGGACCTGCGGGTTACCGGGCGCACTTCAGCATTCCAGTTCAAAGACCACACCGGAGACTTCAAAGCGATTGGGGAGACGCTGGGTGTGGGCACGATACTCGAAGGTACGGTGCGCGCGGTGGACGAAAACGTACGCATCAGTGCGAGTCTGCTCGACGCAGACGAGGGTGAAACCCTGTGGACCGCCCAGTTTGACCGCCGCCTCACCAACATTCTGCAGGTACAGGACGAAATTGCGCGCGCAGTTGTTGCCCAGCTCAAAGGGCAGCTGCTCGAGCAGGCTGATGAGCAGCAGGGGCGGGATGTGGTGGCGGAGGCCTACCGCAACTACCAGCAGGGCAGCTACCTCCAGGGTCTGATTTCGGTTGAAAACCAGGAACAGGCCATCGATTACTTCAACCAGGCCCGAGCGGCGGATCCCAACTATGCCGAACCGCTGGTGGGCCTGGCGAACGCCAACATCATGCTTGCGCTGAATCTTGCGTCTCTGGATCGCGAACTGGGCATTACCCGGGCGACCGGACTGATCGAGGAAGCACTGAAGCTGGACTCGGAGCAGCCGGACGCGTACGTAGCTCGGGCGCTGATCAAGCAGGTGGTCTCCAAAGATTATGCCGGTGCCGAGATCGACCTGCGCCGCGCGCTGGACATCGATCCCAACAACATCACCGCGCTGCGCCGGCTGGGCACCATCTACGGCCGTTTTGGGCGCTACGACGAAGCCATGGAATCGTTCCAGCGCATCGTCGACCGGGACCCGCTGAACCATCTGACCTATTCCAACTACAGTCTGAACGCGCTGGCCGCCGGCAAGGTCGCCGTCGCCGAGGACATGATCCGCAAGGTACTCGAATTCAAGCCCGAGTCAGGGTTTGCCAACTACCAGCTCAGCAAGGTGCTCCTGGCTCAGGACGACGTGACCGGTGCCCGGGCCGCCAACGAGCAGGAAACCTCGCCCATCTGGCAGACCATCGGCAACGGCATGGTGGCCTGCAAAGCGGGTGAGGAGGCTGCCGCGCGGGAGATTGCCGAGTCGCTGATCGCACAGCGGGAAGTGTTTAACGCCGCGGAAATCTACGGCCTCTGCGGCGATACGGAAAAGGTTTTCGAACTGCTGAACCAGGCCGCCGCGGACGGTGACCCGGCGCTCATCGAGATGAAGCTGAGCTGGCAGCTTGCCTACCTGCGCGATGACCCGCGCTGGCAGGAGGTGCTGAAGAAGGTCGGCCTGCCGATCTGATTCACCAGCTTAGCCGGCGGATGGCAATTTGTGTCGGGCAAAGATCTCGATCACCGACCGAATCATGGGCAGCGGAGCGCTCTCGGGACGCACAACACAAGCCGCGTGCCAGTCAATGGGACGGAGCAGCGGGAGCATCGCAAGAGACCCTTCCTCCACGTCCGGACTGAATACGCCGACCGGACCGGCGGAGATATGATCTGAGCGCTTCAGAAAGTCTTTGATGACCGAATAGTTGTCGCACACGATCCGGGCGACGCCGGCCTGACCGAATACCGGAGCCCGCGTTTCAATATATTTGGGGATGTGCGGCGCAATCAGCGGAAAGACCGAGAGCCGCTCTGGCGTCAGCTCCTTGCCGTCGCGAACCTCCTGCACCAGCGGATGGTCATCGCGGGCGGCATAAGTGAGCGGCTGGCTGGCGATCGGCTGGACCACACAGCCCTCGTTGTCATCACTTTCCTGAAAAGGCCCCACCGCAATGTCCACAGCACCGGAGAGCACCAGTTTTTTCAGGTCCGGCGCTGCCTCGGTTCGAATGGTGAGATTCAGCGTGCTTGAGGCTGATTGCGTCAGCTGATGCAGCACTTGGGGAAAGTAAAGCTGCTCAACGATGGGGCCTACGCCCAGATTCAGATCGCCACCCTCAAGCACATTCATCAGCTCGATATGCCGCTCGATGTTTCCAAGCATCGTTTTGATCGGTGTCGATGAATCGATGATGAAGTGGGTCGCCGCTGTGGGCGTTAAACCACTGGCGCTGCGCAGAAACAGCTGAGTACCGAGCTTCTGCTCCAGCCTGCCGAGGCGTTTGCTCAGTGTGGGCTGGGTGACGTGAAGCGCCTCTGATGCCTTGTTGATGCTCCCGTGCTCGACAATGGCCTCCAGCATCGCGATATCAGAAACGTCCATGGGCAGGCAGTTCAGTACGTCGTCAGGATCATCTCCGCCGGATTCTACCTTGATTGCCACCGCAGGTTGGGTAGCGCAGTCCTTCGTCAGGCGACGGCCGCCGGCGCTTGCCGGTGATCGGCCCCCACCTGGGTGATAAACAACGCGGCCCCGATCAAGGTGAAGCCCTTAATGAAATGGGCCTGTTGTACGGCGCGCATAACCGCATCCTCGGCGTAGATCATCTCGTAGCCATGCACCACCACCGTCACGGGAAGCAGAAAGAGAATCAGCAACCACCCGCCGAGGCGTGGTCGCCGGTTGAGCAGAATCATCAGTGCGCCGGCCAGCTCAACCACGCCCGACGTCAGCACCCAGAACAGCGGATACGGCGTTGCGTCCGGCATCAGATCCACGTAATACGGGATGTTGGTGAAGTGGGTGATCCCCGAGAGCAGGAAAAGTGCCGTAAACAAAAAACGAGCGGCAATCGTGAGGACTGGGTGATTGGGCAACCGGTGTTCTGCAAGCATCAGTTTTTCCTGTCAATGGCGGCCTGGAGTCTGTCGGCTAAGAAATTAGCGCAAGCCGCCGCAGTCAGGTACTGACGAGATTTCCCACCCCGACCAAAGAAATGGCATAGCCCTGTTCGTGGCAACGGTTCCACGCCGTGCCGGGGGCGTGTTATCTAGCGTGCAGCCCCACATCTACTAAGCTCGCTGCGCCCTCCGGTGTGCAGGCCAAAGCTGAGAATGTTGCTAAGATGAGAGTCCTGGGGAAGGTGTCCAGGCATGGCACCAACGGGGTAAGCGGATTAGCCCTGCGACCGCATCCGTCGCAGCAACAGGCTGATTCCTGGGGGTTCGGGGAAACACCTCTATGAAGCAATCAAATTTGTTTTTCGCGGGCATCGCTGTGGTGCTGGGCCAGGGGCTTTTTACAGCGGCCGCGGAAACCTCACCGCCGCAGCGCGGTGAACTGCGCGAGCTCAATTTCATCGAGCGCGCCGTGGCCGATTTCAACGTCAAGCGTATGATGCCCCAGTCTGGCGAGACGCCAAAAGGGTCCGGCGCCGACCTGGAGCTGCCCTCGTCCAACGTGTCGCCCAATCCCGTACGGCTCGACCAGCGGCTCACCATCGAAACCACCGTGGACAACATCGGTACCGCCGCGGCGTCCAATCGCCAGCTCGAATACTACCTGTCCACCACGGGAGAATTTGATTCTGCGGACACCCTGTATCTGCTCGGCAGCAGCGGCGTTTCGGTCAGCGCGGGGGGCCGAACCACCACGTCCTTTACCACCCAGCCCCTCACCTCGGTTTCTGGCCTAATGGAAGGCGGTTATACCTTCGGCACCGTGATCCCGGACGAAAACGAGGTCTGGGTGCGCAGCGGCACCGTGACCGTCGAGGCGGCGGCGGAGCCGGACTTTGAAGCGGAAACGCTATCCGGTTCCCCCAACCCGGTACGCCTCGATCAGAGCCTGACGGTGACCACCCGGCTTCGCAACGTGGGCAGTGGCGCCGGAAACAACCGACGCATCGAGTTTTACCTGTCGACAGACGAAACGATCAGCAGCAGCGATTTCTTTCTGGGGGCTGACACGGTGTCCATCGGCGCTGGCCAGGCGCAGACCGCGGAAATCACCGTTTCCCGCCTTTCCAACGTCGCCGGTCTCACCGCCGGGGACTACGTCATCGGCATTGTGATACCGGCAGAAAACGAGTTCTGGTTTCAGCGCGACCCGCTGGCCGTTCAGTCCGGGTCAGGCACCGGGTCGGTCACCATCGATCGCTCGTTTTCCGGCGCCTGGTTTGATCCAACGCACGATGGCGAAGGGTTCCTGCTGCAGGTGCTGAGTGATGAGCAGGCGCTGGCCGTCTGGTTTACCTACGATCCGCAGGGCAATCAGGCCTGGTTTATTGCCGTGGGGCAGATCACCGGCAACCGGATTGATTTTGTTGAGGCGCAAATCCCGACCGGCGCCCGCTTTGGAGATGCGTTTGATCCCGACGACGTGGTCAGGAACATCTGGGGCGACTTCTCGTTTGAGTTCAGCTCCTGCAACGCCGCAACCATGAGCTACAGCGGTCAGTGGGGCTCCGGATCACAGATCCTCGAACGCCTGTGGGCCATCGACGGTATCCCCTGCGCGGCAGCACAGAAATCTCTGAACGGCAGCCTGACCGGCGCGTTTTATGACCCGCGCCGGGACGGCGAGGGGTTCTTGATTGACGTGATCGCCGAAGACACGGCGGTAGCCTACTGGTTCACCTTCGATAACGCCGGCAACCAGGCCTGGCTCGTGGGCGTGGGCACCATCGAAGGCGGCAACATTCTGCTGCCCGACGTGCTCATCACCCGCGGCGGCGAGTTTGGTGAGGGATTTGACCCTGACGACGTGGTCCGCAGCCCCTGGGGCGTGATTGGATTCAACTTCACCGCCGACGGCAACCGGGCATCGATGGCCTACGGCGGACCGGCCAGTTTTGGTGCGGGCGGATACTTCATGGTGCGCCTCACGGGCATCGCCGATACTCCCGTCACGTTCGATCAGCCGGCCCGCCGGGTGCAGGCCACGGCACGCGTTGCTGATAACGTGATAACCGACGGGGACGTCAACGACCTCAACACCACCGAGTCCCCCAACGACACTTTCTCGCAGTTCCAGGAGATCCCCAATCCCGCGGTGATCACCGGGTTTGTCACGCTGAACGAAACACCCCAGGGCCGGTTCGAAAATGGCGTCGACGAGTTCGACGTCTACCGGGTCTCGCTCGCGGCGGACCAGGCCCTGTTTATGGAGGTGTCAGATTTCGACGCCGGCGATTCTTCCGATATCGATCTCGACCTGGGCCTGTTTCGCGTCAGCGATCAGGAGCTGGTGGACAGTTCCGTTTCCATCACCGACCGGGAGTCGCTGGTGGTGGCGGCCGACGGTGACTATTACGTGGTGGTGAGTGCCTTTGCCGGCGCGTCCAATTATCGCCTGTCGATTGGTTCTTCGGATCAGCTACCGGCCAAATCGTGGTCCAGCAAACTCGAATGGGTACCGGGTGAGGCTGTCCTGAGTCTTCCCGAAGGTACCAAAGAGGCGGATCTGACGGCCCTCCAGAAAACGGCGGGCTTTGCGGTGAAGTCCGGCAATCCCGATCGGGAGCTGCTGGTATCGCTAAACCGCACCAAGGCCGATTCGGGCTATGGTGCGATCAAGGCGCGGTTTGCGGCAGCGGGCTTCACCCTGCCCGACACGCCCAAAATGAGAGATCTCTACGGCCTCAAGGCCTTGGCCCAATCGCTGCCCGCCGGCGCCACCTTAGAACCGAATTTCATCTACCGTGCCCTGGCGACGCCCGACGATCCGTTCTATTCCCTGCAGTGGCATTATCCGCAGATTCGTCTTTCCCAGGCGTGGGATATCGAAACGGGATCAGGCGACGTGGTAGTTGCGGTGATCGACACCGGCGTCAGCGAACATAGCGACAATCGCGACACGCTGGCGCCCGAACTCGGCGCCGATCTCATCCGCGACTCTTACCAGGCGCGGGATGCATCCGGGATCGACTTTGACGCGACCGACCCCGGGGACCTGAGCAATCCTGCGGCGGGGCAAAGCTCCTGGCACGGCACTCACGTGGCGGGCACCGTGGGCGCTTCAACAAACAACGGCAGTGGCGGTTCCGGCACCGCGTGGGACGTGACGATCATGCCGGTGCGGGTGCTGGGCCGGGGCGGATCCGGCACCAGCTACGACATTATTCAGGGTATCCGCTGGGCTGCCGGCCTTTCCAATGATCTGGGACGAACGCCTTCTCGGCGCGCCGACGTGATCAATCTATCCCTCGGCGGGGGCGGGGCTTCTTCCACCGCGGAGAGCGTTATCAACCAGGCCATCAATCGCGGCATTCTGGTGGTTGCCGCGGCCGGCAACGAGAACACGTCGATACCCAGCTATCCTGCTGCCTATAACGGCGTCATCAGCGTGTCCGCCTCAACCATTACCGACGATCTTGCGCCCTACAGTAACTTCGGCAGCACCGTCGATATCGCCGCGCCCGGTGGCAATTCGTCGACGGACGTGAACGCCGATGGCTACGCCGATTCGGTTCTAAGCAACCAGTTTGATGGTTTGGAGCTCAATCGGTCCTCGCCCATCCTGGGATTTCAGAATGGCACGTCGATGGCCACCCCCCACGTGGCGGGCGTAGCGGCACTCATGAAGTCTCAGTACCCGCAGATGACGCCGGAGGAGTTCGATAACGCCCTGCGCCAGGGTGAGCTGACGATCGATATTTTCGGCGACGGTGCGGCCACCCGAAACAACAGTTTCGGCTGGGGCCGCCTCGACGCCCTTAAAGCCGTTCAGTGGGCCCGCTCCATGGCCGGCGGAGGCGCGTCTTTGCCGCCGATCCTGGCGACCAGCACAAGCGCTGTGAGCTTTGGGGTCAACGTGTCGGAACTCAGCATCGACGTGTCCAATCAAGGCGCCGGCGGCCTCTCCATCACCGGTGCCAGCAGCTCAAGGTCCTGGCTCACCGTCTCAGAACAAACCACGGACGGGAACGGGCTTGGCACCTACCGGATTTCGGTGAACCGGGCCGGGTTGGTTGCGGCCCGCTATGTGGGCACGGTGACCTTCAGCGGCAGCGGCGGCACCCAGGCAACCGTGCGCGTCAGCATGGAGGTGGGTTCCACCACCGTGCCTGGCACGTCCGGGGATCTCTATGCCCTGTTTGTGGACACCCTCACCGGCGCGGCGGCCACACAGTTTCGGCTGAACGAAGGCAGCACCTTCTCCATCAGCGCCAACCTGCTCCCCGCCGACTACTACCTGCTGGTAGGCACCGACAACGATGGCGATCGTTTTATCTGCGACGCCGGCGAGATCTGCGGCGCGTTTGCCACACTTTCGGACATCGCAATTTTCAGCGTCGAAGGAGGCAACGTTAACCTCGGCAGTTTTGTGATCGACGCACCGTCGCTCCTGCAGGCATCAGGCTCACCGAAGAATGGTTCTCAAAAAGCGGTGCGATTGCTCGACTGATGCGTAGCTGGCAGCGCCTCACTCGAAGCTGTCGGAGAAGATCTCTTCCGCAACCGGGCAAACACCCAGCTCAATAAACGCGTTGGGCGGCCCGTTCTGAAAGCGCCGTTGCGTGACGGCCAGAACTTTGTCGCCGTTGCCGGCCAGTTCTACCACTTGAGATTCCGCAACCTCAATGCTTCGCATGATCCAGTCGGTACCGTCGTCGCTGACGGCCACCGTGGCTTCGTTGGTGCCAAAGTCGATTCCACCGGCGATGAACTGGCCGACCCAGACCAGCTCCGACACTAAGAATCCGGGCGACGTGCCCTCCGTCCACATCACGCCGTCCGTGCTCAGATAAGGCGTGCTGCCGGCCATCGCCATCACAACGGTCCCGTCGGTGGCAAACTTCCCAACGGCCGTGGTGGTGCCAATGCTTTGTTCGGTCCAGGTCACCGCGTCCGGGCTGGTCAGCACGATCCCTCCGCCCGCCGCGGCAATAAACTGGGTGCCGTCCCAGATGATGTCGCTCAGGGCGCTCGGGGAATCGTAGTCGATGGCCGACCAGGTCCCGCCATCGGGGCGCACGGACAGATTAAGGGCGTTGAAGAAGTTGCCGGCGACAACGGTCTGCAAACCATCCCAGGCCACGCCAACCACGTTGAAAGCGGTATTGGGAGTTTGATCCTCCCAGGTGATGCCATCCGGACTGACCGAGATGGTCCGGCCCCGCATGCCGACAAACTCGAGCCCGGTCCACTCCGTGTTGTAGATGCTGCTGATGCCGCCCTGCGCCAGCCGTTCGGTCCACAAGACTGCGTCATCGCTGGTGTAAAGCCGGTTGTTGTCAGTGACCAGCACAAACTGACTGCCATCCGAGGCGATGGAATTGGCCTCCGTCGCCCCTGCTGGCAGCACCCCGTCAGCAACACGGCAGAGCTGGGCGTGGCCTACCGGCAGGACGCCGGCAAGCAGCAGGATGAACAGAGCAGTAACTCGATAAGACATAGAACTCTCCGGCGACTTTACTGGCCTCTTCGCTGCCTGCTGGCCGCTCATTTGCCTGCGCGTTGATTCACATGAATGGCCTTGCAGGCCGGTTCCTGTCTATTCTCGCGTTAACCCACCCTGTTTTTGGACATTTTTTGAGGAGATTGCGCCGGCCTTCATCCAGGCGTCCGCTGAGACCGGGTCTGGCGAAGTGCCGCCCGGCCGCCCAGTAGCGCCAGTGACAGGGCGAGCAAGAGCAGCGCCCAGGGATTATCCACCGGCACCATCTCAGGTGTGATCGGCAGGCCAACCGGAGAAATATCGTCCTCATCCGGCGGATCGTTGTCCGGGTCGTTGTCCGGCTCAGAATCCACGTCGATGGGCGGATCTCCCGTCGGATCGCTGGCGTCAGTAATCTCTACCACGTTAATGATCTGACCCGTGATCGCACTCGGACTGATGAGAAAGCTGGCGCTGACAGAGATGCTGGTGCCGGCAGCAATCGGACCCGGAATGATAATCGACGCCGTGCCGTCGCCATTGTCGGTCCAGGTGGGATCGTTCAGCGTCAGCTCCGCGGGAATGTAGTCGGTGACTTCTACGTTGGTGGCGTCGATGTTGCCTTCGTTGATGACCAGCACGTCATAAACGACCGGTCCGCCAGCCACAAAAACGCCCTGTCCGGGAGGCACCAGTTTCTGGATCGCGAGGTCAAAGACCTCCACAAAAACCACCGCCGGATCAGCATCGTCTTCATCGCCGGCGGGATCCCCGTCTCCTACGTTGCCGGTTCCATCGCCGCCGTCCTCGTCGTCTGCCGGGCTGTTGGGCTGCCCGCCCGGATCGTTGTCGGGGTTGTTGTCCGGCACCGAATCAATGTCGGGGACCTGATTGCCGTCCACGTCTTCAAAAGACTCGATCTCGGCCACGTTCACGTTGTCGCCGGCCAGGGCGGCGTTGGTCACCCGCAGCGTGATATCAACCTGCGTCTGAGCGCCCACCGCCAGCTCTGGCGGCAGCAAAATGCCTGCGCTGCCGTCGCCGTTGTCGGTCCAGGCCGCGTCGCTGAGCTCAAAGCCCGGCGGCAGGTAGTCCACAACCGCGATATTGGCGGCCGGCGCCTCCCCCTGGTTGCTGATGGTGATCGTGAAGGTCACCGGGTCTCCGGTGGCAACGCGATCGGACTGGCCCACGGCCAGCTGCTTGATCAGCGCCAGATCGTAGTTGGCTGGCACAAAACCAAAGTCGACGGTCATATCGCCGTTGTCATCGTCACCGTTGTCCTGATTGCCCCCCTGGAACGACTCCTGCGCGCCCACCGGTTCGGTGTTCGGCATGAGCGTGATCAGCGGTGAACGAACCAGCGTCGTTACGCCGCCCGGCTGATCGCCGTTGTCGTCGCCATCTTCCTGGTTGTCCTGCGTGTCCGTCGGCGGGGTGCTGAGCGGTGCCGACGCCGGGGGTGTGGGGATTTCTACGAAGTAAACGCCCGCCGGGAGATTCGGGAACAGGTAGTCACCGTCGCCGTCGGTGGTGTCGGAGGCAACGAGGAAGTCATCGCCCCCGCCGATCTGACCATCGCCGCCGGGACGATACAGGTCGACCCGGACGCCACTGATGCCGTCTTCATCGGTGCCCTGCAGACCATCGCGGTCTGGATCAAAAAACACGGTAGAACCAATGGCCACAATTTCCGTGGTGGGAATCAGCCCAAAATCAACGGTCATGTCGCCGTTGTCATCGTCCGCGTCGTCCTGATCTCCGCCCTGCGCACCTTCCGCGGCGCCGGTGGGTTCACTGTCCACGGTGAGGGTAATCACCGGCGAATGGATAGGCTGGCCCGCGCCGCCCGGCTGATCGCCGTTGTCATCGCCGTCTTCCTGATTGTCCAGCGGGTCGGTCGGCGTGCTGCTCAGTGGGAAGCTGCCGGGCGGGCTCGGGATGGTGACGCAGTAGTCAGCCGGCGTCAGAAACTCAAACAGGTAGTTGCCGTTGCCGTCGGTGGTGGTCGTTGCCACGGTTACGTCATCCGGCGTCCCGGGCAGGTTATCGGGACCGGGCTGGCAGAGCTCCACGGTGACCCCAGGAATCCCAAGTTCCCCCGTATCCTGCGTGCCCGAATCATCCGGATCAGAAAACACCGTGCTGCCGATGCTGACGAGCGCCGTGGTGTTGAAAAACCCAAAGTCCACCGTCAGGTTGGAGCGGGCGTCCACGTTCCCCGGGTCACCGCTGCCAAGGTCGGATTCTCCCGCCGGTTCCACCAGGCCCGGCCCTAGATCAACCGTGTTGCTGCGCACTACGCCACCGAGCACGTTGACGCCGTTGTCGTCGGAGTCGTCCACGTCCGCATCCGGATCCCCCGCGTCCTGGGTGCTGCTCGCCGAGTTTGGCGGGATCGCCGACTCAACGATGTAGGATCCCGCCGGCAGATTGTCGAAGCGGTAGTAGCCGTCGGTGCTGCCGTTCGTGGCGGTGGCCATTGTTGCGATGGCCGCGCCATCCACGTTGCCATCGTCGTTGGCGTCGACGTAGAGCGATACGGTAATGCCATTGAGGCCGACCTCGGCTCCGTCAATCACGCCCGAGTCGTCGTCATCCCGCCACACGCGGTTACCCAGGCTGTAGGCCGGGTAGAAGCCGAAATCAACCGTGAGGTTGCTGTCGTTGTCGGGCGTGGCAAAACCATCGTCGCCGGCTACCGTTGACGCGGTCGGGCTTTCCAGCAGCGGTTCGCTGTTCGGCGTGACGAGCACCGGGAGGCTGACGGCCCCGCCGTTCACCGCATCCGCGGTGCCATCGTCCACGTTGTCTGTGTCGCTGTCCGGATCGGGCGCAGGCTCCACCGGCCCGGTAAGCGCCTGGGCCCCGGTGGAACTGGCGTGGCCTTCCAGCGGCGCAGCAGCATCGAAGTTGCGCGACGGAATCGCCACAAAATACTCGTCGGCGCCGATATTCAAGAAAAGGTAGAAACCGTTGCCGTCGGTGGTGGCAATGCCGATCAGTGCATCGCCGGCGCCCGGTTCAAACAGCCCGTTGGCATTGCTGTCGCGATACAGCTCAACGTCCACGCCGCCGACACCCGCCTCTGTGGGTGGATCAAAGGCGCCGTTGTTGTTGTCGTCGATCCATACCAGGTTGCCAAGGCTCAGCGGCTCAAAAAAGCCGAAGTCCACGGTCATGTTGCCACGGGCGTCGATGGTACCCTGCCCCCCGGACCCCAGATCGGATTCGCCCAGCGGCTCGTCGTCGTTCGGTCCCAGCGTCACGGGGTCACTGAACACCGCGGCGCTGACCAGAATGGTGCCGTTGTCGTCCGAGTCGTCGACGTCAACATCCGGATCGCCGGCGTCCACCGTGGAACTGATCAGGTCTGCCAGCGGCTCACCCGTGTCGCTGGCGCTTGCGTCGATCTCCACAAGGTAGGTGTCGGCCAGCAGATTGTCGAAGCGGTAGTAGCCGTCGTCGGTGCCGTTATCGACGGTGACCCGGCTGCCCAGCGCCGCGCCATCGGGCACGCCGTCGGCGTTGCTGTCCTGATAGAGGTTAACCGTCACGTCGTTGATGCCGGGTTCACCGCTGTCGATCACGCCGTTGTTGTTCACGTCCAGCCAGACCCGGTTGCCCAGGCTGAAGATGCGAACAAAGCCAAAGTCCACCGTGAGGTTGGAGTAGCTGTCCACCGCGCCGGGGTCGCCCGGCCCACTTTCGGCGTCGCCGCCGACCGGCTCACCGCCGGTGGGACCGAGCGTGACCGGCTCGCTGCGCACAGCGCCGCCCGCGGGAATGGCCCCGTTGTCGTCACTGTCGTCGACGTCTACGTCCGGGTCGCCGGCGTTCGGGTCGCTGCTGCGCGTGCCCGGCGGTATGTCCGACTCAACGATGTAGTCGCCTTCAAACAGGTTATCAAAGCGGTAGAACCCCCCGCCCGCCGTCGTGGTGCTGGCGATGGCCGGGCCGTCGGGCACACCGTCGGTGTCAAAATCTTCATACAGGCGCACAGCGACACCGTCGATGCCGGCTTCGCCCAGGTCCAGCTCTCCGTTGTTGGCGTTGGCTGGGGTGCCGGCGCCGTCGTCGAGCCACACGATGTTGCCGAGGCTGTAGCTGTCGAACAAACCAAAATCGACGGTCATATTGCCCTGGTTATCCGCCAGCGGGTTGCCGTCTATATCCACCCCTTGCGGATTGGCCAGCGAGCCGTCCAGGTCACCCTCGGCGGTGGGTTCCGCCGGGCTATCCCCGCTGCCGATAAACACCGGCAGGCTGCGGATGCGCACCGCATCGAAACGCCCGCCGTTGTCGTCGCTGTCGACGCCATCGCCACCCGGCGCGTCCGGGTCCGGCGGCGGCTCGTACGTCATCACACCGCCGTTGGCGCCGGAGGAACTGCGAAGCTCGCTGCCCGGGGGTAGTTCAATTTCCACCCGGTAGGTTCGGGAAGGCAGCAGATCAAACAGGTAGTAGCCGCCGTTGGCGGTAACCGTGGTGAGTTCCTGCGTACCGGGCGTGTCCGGGTCGGAGTCATAGACGCCGCCTCCCCCGGTGAGCAGTCGCACCGTGATGCCGTCCAGGCCCACTTCGCCCGCATCGATCACGCCGTTGTTGGCGCCGCCGGCAAGGCCGACCGGCGAGCCGACGTCCAGCCACACCCGATTGCCGAGGCTGAACGGGCGCCAGTAGCCAAAGTCCACCGTCAGGTTGGACATGGTGTCCGGATACAGATCATCTTCGTCGGCACTGTTGTTATTGTCCCGATCGGTCTCACCGGTCGGCTCCGGATTGCCCGGCCCAAGCGTCAGCACGCCGGATGTCAGGCCGATGGGATTGCCCCCACCGAGATCGATCTCGATCACACCGTTGTCAAAGTTGTCCACGTCGCCGTCGGGATCCGCCTCTTCCTGGCGGTCGGTCTGGAACAGGCCCTCCAGGGGCTGACCCGCTCCGTTCTGCCCGTCCGGGATCAGGACAAAATAGTCCCCGGCATCGATGTTGAAGAATTCGTATTTGCCGTCGCCGTTGGTAACGGTGGTATCCACCAGCGTGTCCGCGGCGGTCACCGTTCCGCTGGCATCGCTGTCGGCCCATAGTTCGACCGTGACGTTGGCAATGCCCGGTTCACCATTCTCTGCGCGGCCATCCCGGTCGTTGTCGATCCAGACAAGGTTTCCCAGGCGGTAGGCGGGCGGAAGTATGATGCCCACCTTGCGCGGTTCCGCCGCCGGCAGCGCAATGCCTGATCCCGCGTCGTCAGCGCGATGAGCAAAGGTATTCCAGGCCGGATTAAACAGCGCTGGATTGCCGGGTATGCTCGGCGGCGCATCCGCAGGCGCGTCCATGGGCACGTCGAACACCAGCGTTTCCCCGGGCCCCCAGCCGCCGGCAAAGGGCACCAGGATGCGGAAGCCGGTAACTGTTGTGAGATCTCCCGGCAGCACCGTGGAGTAGTTATCCACACAGCCGGCCGGGAATGGCGGCGCGTCGGACAACTCATTGCGGCAGGGGTTGGCCTCGGTGGTGTACTCAATCGTGACCGTCCCCGGCGTTGCGGTACTGGCGCCGGCGTTAAAGGTAATGGGCCCAGCAAGAAACGGGCGCCAGGTGCTGTTGCGCATATCGCCCACCAGGGCGGGACCCACACCGGTATCGGCAACATCGGGCAGCACGTCGTACAGCACATAGTCATCCAGCGGCACGTTGCCGGAGTTAACCAGCTGCAGCTGGTAGTCAAATCCCGCGTCGTGATCGGTCTGGGCAACGCAGGGAAAGCGGGTCAGCCCGTTTGGCGCACCGGGACAGAAAGTATCCACCACCGTCGGGGCTTCCGTCGGGTCGTCCACATTGGGCCGCAGCGGATCACCGTCGCCGACCACAAACTTGGCGCCGCCAAGCACGGCTGCGGAGATAACGGTAATCGCGTCGCTGCCGCGGCAGAACACATCCGTTGTGTCGCCGTCGCCGTTGAGATCGATGCCCCCAACCGCCTCAGATTCTTCCGTGCCGCAGCTGGTGAGATTGCTGCTGCGGTCAAAATAGGCCATCACGTTGCCAAAGGTGCTGGGGGGCGTGCCGTCGACAACCCGCACAATGATGTCCATGCGCGGCATATCCGCGTCGGCGATGGTCTCCTCAAAAGTCTCCGAGTTGTCTTCGCCCGCGGCGCTGGATCCATCAATATTGATTGCGCCCGCCGGCGTGGCGGGGTCCCACAGGAAGCGCAACAGCGTTCGCCCCGAACCCAGGTAGTTAGGCAGGATCTCCAGATTGGGGTCATTCTTGCCGGCGGGTCCCGCATAGGCATCCCAGCGGATAAATTCCAGCTCCGGTGGCAGCAGATCGGCAATGATCGGATTAACCGTCGGTCCCGTCGTATCTCCAGGCCGGTGCGTAAAACTGAGCCGGTAGGTGATCTCCGTACCGGGAGGCACAACCCCGGTAGGATCCAGCCGGGATTTGCTGGCATCAATCCCCGGGCGAGGATCTTCGATATTGGCCGACGCGCAGACCGGGCCAATAGACCCCGCGCCACCGGTGAAGGTGGAATACAGACAGTTGGTGACCACCTGCGGGAATGGGCCGGCCACATTCTCGGTTTCCAGCACCAGACGCGGTGAGGTGGTGAACTGCCAGGACCGGGGGACCGCGGGCGCATCGGGCCCGCCGCCGGCGTCGGAGAAACGCCAGCGCACGCAGGTTGCGTTGGGCGCTGCCACGGAGAGGTCGTAGGTAACCGGCGTTGCCGGGCTGACAATGGCGGTATCAAGGGTAATCGGATAGGTCACCGTGGCGCAGTCCGCCGGCGCGGCTACCGCCGCCTCGCTCACCTCGATCGTGGCAACCACCGAGGACGTGCTGACGGAGGTGCTGGGCGAATTCCACTGGCCGCTGCTGATGCTCAGCGGCGCAACGCCGGCGGGCAGCTGAGGAATTGCCTCGTGGACTACCAGGTCAAGTACCGGCACGTTGGAGAACGAGACGTTAGCATTCAGTGTCCAGTTCATCGGCCCTTCCCCAGGACCAGAGCGAACGTCGGCGGCGGACTTGGCCAGCGAGACCGCCGGGTCCGGCGGCCCCAGGGTATCGGGCACGGTCGCCGTGTCGGAGCCGGGTCCAGGAAACGCGGTCGGCGAGCCGTCGTCGGGGGTGCCGTCACCCACGACGGTGTTGGGAATGGCTGTTCCGACGGTAAAGGTACCACTGGGAAAACGCAGCACCAGATCCCGGCTCACACACTGGCGGGAGTCGGGCGACTGGCCCTGATAGAGCGTTTCGATCTCGATATCACCCAGATCCCACTGAATCTGGTTGCCCCCGATGTCCACACCGCCGTCGGTGAACACCAGAACGGCTCCGGCCGGATAGGTGTCGGTCAGCGTAGCGCCGAGCAGGTCCACATTGCCAACCCCGCTGACAGCGCATAGCTCAACCACGTAGCTGACATCGGTATCGAGCGCCGGATCCACCGACGGCACCGGATCAACCCGCCGTTTGCCTACCTCATAATTGGGCGCACCGCCCAGCACCGTCACCGGCGGCGACGAGTCGGTTTCGGTATCCGGATCGCCGCCGGGGCCGTTGGTGATGGTTGTGGTGGCGGTGTTGTCGATGATCGTGCCGGGCGGCGTCGAGAGCGACACGCGGGTATTGATGGTAATGGTGAAGGTATCGCCGTCCTGAAAGGTCGTGTCTTTGCTGATGCTGACCAGATTGCCGCCATCAGGGCAGGAGTTGATGGTGAATCCGGGGGGCACCTGACACGTGGTGACCTGCAGCGCCGGATCGATCGCGTCGGTAATGGTGAGGGCTCCGCAGTCGCTGGTGAGGCTTGAGCAACTGAAATCGAGCCGATATTCCACCGCCTCGCCGGTGAGCGGCGTAGACGTTGTCAGGAGGTTTTTGCTGAGTGTCTGCTGACCCTGAGCCCAAAGTGCTGGCGTTACGAAAATGCAAAGCAATCCGGCCAGGCGGATCCACGGTGTGCTGGTCAAGACCGTCCCCTCATTTATTCTTCTAGCCGCTAAATACGACCGATTGCAGGCTTTGGTTTAGCTGTCCTGGTAAAGCCCGGGAAAAACCTAGCACATCGAGTTGCCGTTTTCGTCGAACGTGTCCATTTGTTCACACTTCCGCCCAGAATGCAGGTGAGTTTTGTCGCTACTCACCAGATCATGCTAAACCCCCCCACTGCTTCCGGCCTCCGTTGCAATTTTGAAGATCCGCCATGGACGACGGCAAAAGAGATTCCTCAAGCGCCACTGCCACCGGCTGCCTCACCGTTTTCGGCAGCGTTTTCCTCCTAATCGGACTCCTGGCCGGGTTCTTTGTTAGCCGCGGGGTGCTGCAGGCCTGGCAGATCCAAAGCTGGGTGCCGGCCAGCGGCACCCTGATCGAGCTCACCATCGACACTTCCCGCTCCAGCAGTAGCTTCGATCTGCCAGTCTTTCCGGGCGACCGCCTGGAACCACTGCAGAATCTTGGGCGGTCAGCAAAACAGAGCCGGAAGCGACCGCGTCCGTAGGGCTGAAGCTACTCAAAACCTGACGCAAACTGAAAATCGCTACAGTCCGCCGGGCGGTTGATCGGCCCATCGTCGGGCGTCGCCGGCAGCGACACGTTGCCGTCCTCATCAATCGCGTATACCGCAACGTCGTAGTCGCCGGCGGGGCCGCAAAGCCCATAGCTGCGATCTTGATAGATACCGCCAGCTGATGGGAGCGGCTGGGTCACAATCGTCGCGTCCGGTCTGGTGACCACCGCGATGACCTCTTCAACGGCACTGGTACTGGTCACCTGCTCCGCCGCGATCGTCTCAAAAGAGCTTGTCAGCTGATCACTCACCACGGCCGTGCCGACAAACGGCGCGTCGCCGGCCAGCTGCACCCCCGCACCGATCGCGTACTGCCGCGCGTTGACCCCGTCGAGAATCTCGTTGCTGATGCCGTTGCCGTTGTCGTCGAGCTGCGCCGACTGAGCGCCGGTCCGGAACCGGATGGCTGTTTGGGCCTGTCGAAATGCCCCACGCAGGTTGTCTCCGTTAAACACCTGGCTCCAGAAAAACGCCGAAAACGACACGCGACCCTGCAGCAGAAATGCGGCCGTTTCACCGGTATCGGTACTGGATACAAGATAGCGGGACTGGCCGCTGTCGGGTGCGAGCGCGCGCACAAACTCACCCCCGCTGTCTGCTTCCAGGACAACCGTCACAACGCCGGCAATGTTCGCCTCGGCCGTATCGAGCCACCCCTTGAGAGTTGTGCTGTCCAGGCTTTCGGTTTCGTTCAGACGAAGCTGACCGGCGGCGTTCTCGGCAACCAGATAGAGCGTCAAATCCTGAACCTGATCTACTCCCCAGGTGGTCAGCGCAAACTCAAGGTTGGCCAGCGTACTCGCTGCATCAACACCCGCCGAGCCCGCATTAGTGAGCACATAGACATCGTCACAGCTGCTGTCGCTGCAGCTTACGCCGTCCGCGCCATAGCCCTGCTGGGTCAGCGCGCTGATTGCCGCATCTGCGTTGCGCGCCAGCGACGAATAGCGGGCGTCATCAGGTACACCGCCGCTGACCACGATGGCCCGGCGCCGAAGCGGGTTGTCGACCAACACGCTGGTCAGCAACGGCACCGCGGCGTTGCCAAGCCGATCCCGCGCGTGGATTGCGATCTGGTAGGTGCCCGGGTCCGTAAAGCCCTCAAACTCCGTCTGGAATGTGTCTGTGCCGGGCACCCGCTGGAGGTCAAAGCCCGGCAGGTCCTGCACCGGGTTATCCGGCGAACCGGTGCTGAACGCCGGTGGCCGCATCACCGCCCACACCCGGCCGATGCCATCATCGTCGGTCACGCCCGATGCGCTGATGGTGGCGGTACTTCCCGTCGCCGCCTGCGGCGCCGAGACGCCGCCGATCACCGGCAGGTCACCGTCATCGATCTCGCCGACGCCGACAAACAGCCCCGCCACTGCGTCCGTGTCTGCTGTGGTGTTGTTGACGCCATCGCCGTCGGCATCGATCTGCGGCGTCTGATTCGGAAAGGAGGCTGTGGTGTTCTGCGCGGCGGCGACAAAAGCCTCGCCAACCGAGGCCCCGTTAAACACCTGGCTCCAGAAAAAACTGGAGAATGAGAGGGTTCCCTGCGATACGAAGTAAGCGTTCTGCGACCCGGTGGCCGACGTGATCACCACCCGGTCATAGATGGAGGAACGCAGTTCGTCCATCATGGACCCGGACTGGCAGGCGTCATAAATCACCGTGACCTTCGATCCTGGGTGCGCCGCCTGGTACTGATCCAGCCAGGATCCCAGATCCTGGGCCCCCACCGTTTCTCCCTCGGTCAGCCGAAAGGTGTCTTCACCACCGTGGTCAACGAGATAGAGCAGCAGATTCTGTGCGTCGGCAGTGAAGCTGCCGGTAATCGCCTCCCGCAGGGATTCGGACGTTGGAACAGCGTCCACGTCGTCCGCCAGCCCGTTCTGGTCCAGGTCCAGGGCCGTGTCGGGGGACAGATAGTTGATCAGCTGTTTGTCGAAGCCGCGAATCAGCAGCGTTCGGTACGCGTAGTTGGCATTTACCTGGGTGGCGTCCCACAGCGCATTCCCGGGGTACGGCCCACCCCCCGCCACCACCACCACTTTGCTGTCGGGCTGCGTGAGGATCCGACTAAACCGCTGCAGCCGGTTGTTTCGCGCCCCCACCACAAACACACGCTGCTGCGGCGCAAACAGCACTCGGCCCGGCCGTATCAGGGAACCTGGTGCATAGCCCGGGAAGTCGTATTTGCCGACGTATTCGCCGCCGCGGGTAAACGCCTGCAGGCGGTTGTTGTCGATGTCGGATACAAACAGGATTCCGCCGCTATCCAAGGCTAAGGACTCGGCTATCCGAAACTGTCCGTTCCCCTGGCCAAACTCTCCAAACTCAAACTGAAAAACGCCGTCTGAATCAAATGCCTGTACGCGGTGGTTTTCACGATCGCCAATGAAAATTGTGTTCTGATCGTCGATGGCGATGCCGCTTGGAAAGGCAAATTGACCTTCACCGGTACCCAACGTGCCCCACTCGGTGATGAACTGGCCGCTCGAAGAAAACTTAAGTACCCGATTCAGCTCCAGGTCCACCACATAGAGGTTGTCTTGGCTGTCGAACGCAAGGCCGACGGGGTCGGCGAACTGACCGGGTCAGCTGCCGGAAGATCCCCAGATCGCTGCGGGATTGAGGCTTTGATCAAACACCTGAACGCGATCATTGCCCCGTTCGGAAACAAACAAGCGCCCCTGGCTGTCAAACGCCACCGCCGTGGGCAAGGAGAACTGGCCCGGATCCGGCCCTGCCTCGCCCAGGACACCAATCGCTTTGCCATCGGCATCGTGGATCTGAACGCGATTGTTGAACTGATCAGCCATGTAAATCTGACCAGCTGGGTCTGCCGCCAGGCCCCCGGGGAAATTGTATTGCCCTAGCCGCTTGCCTGAGCTGGCGAAGGCGTCTGCAAACTCTCCGGTCGGCAGGAACTGAGAGATACGAAAAAGATCCCGGACATAGATGCGGCCCGAAGCCTTAGCCAGCCCGGTCAGGAAGTTTCCCGCGGTTTCCTCCGCCGGATAATCGATCCGAGAAAGGAACAGGCCGTCAGCGCTGAAACGCTGGACCCGATTGGCCCGATCGGCGACAAACACGATGCCAAACTCATCCACCTCGAGGGCGCCGGGTTCGTTGAACTGGCCGATGCCCTCGCCTTCGCTGCCCCACTGACCGAGGTAAACCCACTCGCTGTCAAAATATTGAATCCGGTGGTTGCGAGTATCAGAGACGTAAACCTGACCGGTTGGTGAAATAGCGATATCGGCGTGACGAAACCGAAACGGCACGGCGTCGAATTCAAACTGACCGTTTCCGCTTCCCAGTTCGCCCCACTGCGCGACAAAATCGCCGTCCAGATTGAGTTTCTGAATTCGCTGATTGAAGGAGTCCACTACGTAAAGGAACTCCCCTCGGCTGGCGATGCCCCGAGGCCGGTCGAACTGGCCATTGCCGGCGCCAAATTCCCCGAACTCCCGTACAAAGGCACCGTCCGTCGTGAACACCAGAATCCGGTGTCGATCCTGATCGGTGACGTAAAGCAGGTCGTTGGTGGCAACGGTCAGATCTACCGGATTCAGGAACGCTCCCGGGCTATCGCCTTCTCGACCCAGGTTGGTGACCAGCTGACCGTCGCGGGTGAATTTTCTGACCCGTTCATTTTCGCGCTCCGCGACATAAATGAAGCCGTCTCCGTCAAGCGTGATGTCCCCGGTGGGCGCGAAGTACCAGGGCTGTTGCAGCGTGGGAAAGAGCTTTTCGAACCGGAACTGAATGTTCCCACCCTGAACGTCGCCGCTCAGCGTGGCCAGCACCGCCAGCGCAATGACCATCGATTCGTGCCTGATCACGGCCAACTCCCGTACACCCCTTCAAGCTAAGCCTAGCAGACCTCCCGGCAGGCACCAGCGGCCGGGCCACACAGACCTGCGGCCGTCCAATTTGGTTCGCACCCTTTTTGATCAAGCAAGCTGGATCGCTGCCTGGAGTTCTGCAACCCGGTCTGGATCCAGCCTGAACCAGGCCCATTTGCCGCGTTTTTCGCGAAGCAGTATGCCGGCGTTCACCAGCTGGGAAAGATGATGACTCACGGTGGGCTGGGATCGGCCAACCAGCTGCGGCAGGTCACAGGCGCAGGCTTCGTGGTTTGGCGATGCTGCTATCAGCGAGATCAGCCGCAGTCGTGCCGGATCGGCCAATGCCTTTAGCAGCTGGGCCAGCTGCGTTGCCCTCGCCTCGGTCAGCGGCTCAGCAAACAATGGGGGGCAACAAACTTCTGCCGGGGAATCGTCCATGGAAAACATATTGACATTCATCAATACGATATGCAACATATCGATATTCATCAATATGAAAGGAACAAGACGATGCGGGTACAACTGGCTTTAGATGTCGTCGATCTCGAGGCTGCGATCGATTTCTATTCGAAGATGTTTGGGGTGGAGCCCAGCAAGAGGAAACAGGGCTACGCCAATTTTGCCATCGAGCAGCCGCCCCTGAAGCTGGTTTTGTTTGAGACCCAGGATCAGGCGCGAGACGGAGAGATCAACCACCTCGGGGTAGAGACTACCGACGCCGCGGACGTGATTGAGGCCGAGAAGCGGGTTGTCGCGGCCGGTCTGGACACCACCGGTATCGACACAACCATCTGCTGCTATGCCGAAAAAACCGAAACCTGGCTGAAGAGTCCGGACGGCAATCGCTGGGAGTGGTACGTGAAACATGGCGACGCCGAACAGATTGAATACGAGGCTATCAGCTGATCGAGCTGACGCATCGGGTCTTCGGTAAACAGCGCTGTCCTAGTTGGTAACGGTCTCAAAGCCGTCGGCAAAGATAAACGGGGTGGCTATGAAGACCGAAAAGGCTTCTACGGCACCCAAGTCGCAACCGTCGTCTGCGTTGGTGAAGCCGGCGTCATCGACGATCCGCGTTCCCGTCGTAGCGTTGCCGAAGCCGCGCTGATCGGTCCTGGCCCCGGCACAGCTGCCCGCATCAATCAGCGGGCTGCTGGTTGCGTCCGGCAGGTGGGATGCGGTGAATCCGCCGTTATCCATCAGGGGCAATAGACCCGGGTCCAGCGGATTGGACGACGTGCCGACGTAGTCCCCATTCACGTTGGGATTGCCCTCGGGAAACGGGCCGGTGGTAAACGTGTTGTCGCCAATAAAGTTGAACCCGCCGCTCACGAAAGCGTTGTTGATCACATCCGGCGAAGTACCCCCGGCCCCCACAAAATTCCCAGCGACCACCGTATTGGTGATGTTCACCTCACCGGAACCGGCGCCGATCCCGCCCCCGCTGTCGCCGCCATCGTCGTCGGCATTGGCGGTGTTGGCGGTAAAGGTGGAGTCGGTGATGGTTGCCGTCGCCTGACTGGACAAGCGCAGACCGCCCCCGGAATCGCTGGCCTGATTACCGGAGAACGTGGTGTTGTGAATGGTGGCCGTGACGGTGTCCGAAACACCGAACAGCAACATGCCTCCGCCGCTGCCGTTTTCGTGACTGGCGCGATTGTTCTGAAATAGCGAATCGGTCACGATTACCGTCACCTCGCTGTTCCCCGCGCGCACGGCGCCGCCCGATGATGGCCCCTGCGCTTCGTTGTTGATCAACGCAACACGCTCGATGGTCAGCGATACCGGCTGACCCGGATTGCCGTTGGCACTGATGGCCCCAGCGCCGTTGCTGGATATGTTGTCGATCAGCACCGCATCCCGCACCTCCACCGTTTGGCCGGACTGGATGCTGATGGCCGGGCCGGCATTGGCCAGGCCCCGGGTCAGGGTCACGCCGCTGAACACAAATCGTCCGTTGGCGTCCAGCTCTTCAACATCGAAAAGTCGGTACTGGCCATCGCCATCGATTGTGAGGTTTTCAGCGCCGGGGCCGGAGAGCTCAAAAGACTCTCTGACGAAAGGCAGTCCTTCAACAAGAACGATCGTTCCTTGAACGCTAAAGCGAATGATATCGGCGCCGCTACCGGCGTCGCAGCCGAGATAGGGCGCGTCATCGTTGGAAGCAACTATGGCCTCGCGCAGCGAACAGCTGGCGTTATCCACCCCCTCATCGGTCAAGGTATCG